>NZ_JBFBAE010000011.1:0-123532 GCF_040689465.1 Amycolatopsis sp. NPDC051373
CGCCTCGGGTTACGAGGGCGCGCCGAAGGACTACACGCCGCCGCCGGGCAAGTCGGCCGGCGACGATGGGACTCACGCCTCGGGTTACGAGGGCGCGCCGAAGGACTACACGCCGCCGCCGGGCAAGTCGGCCGGCGACGACGGGACGCACGCCTCGGGTTACGAGGGCGCGCCGAAGGACTACACGCCGCCGCCGGGCAAGTCGGCCGGCGACGACGGGACCCACGCCTCGGGTTACGAGGGCGCGCCGAAGGACTACACGCCGCCGCCGGGCAAGTCGGCCGGCGACGACGGGACCCACGCCTCGGGTTACGAGGGCGGCGGTTCGAAGGACTACTCGCCACCGGCCGGCTCGAAGTCGGGCGACGACGCCACCCATGCGTCGGGTGCCGGCGGCGGCAAGGGCGAGGGGGGCACGCCCCCGCCTAAAACCGGCGACAGCACCTCGAGCGGGGGCAGCAGTGCCGGCGGTGGCGACCTGCCCCCGACCAAAACGCCCGACTCCGGGTCGGGCACCAAGACGTCCGGTGCCGGGAACTCGAGGGGTCTGCCCGACAAGCCGGAGCCACCACGCGACCGCGCGGTCGGCAGCGACGATCGCGTGTGCGAGTCGGACCCGGTCGACATCGCGACCGGCGACGTGGTGATGACGGCGCTCGATCTGCTGATGCCCGGGCTGCCGGAGCTTTCGCTGGAGCGCACGCACATCTCGTCCTACCGCGCCGGCCGGCTGTTCGGCGCGACGTGGGCGTCCACTCTGGACCAGCGTCTGGAGTTCGACGACGAGAACGCCTGCTACTTCTCGGCGGACGGGATGATCCTCGTGTACCCGTTGCCGGGCGCGAACGCGGCCGTGCTCCCGATCGAGGGCCCGAGGCTGCCGTTGGTCGCCACCGAGTCGGGTTATCGGCTGGCCGACCCGGCGGGGCAGGTGGACCTGGAGTTCGCCGCGGTCGCGGGGTCGCGTCCCGGGGTGTTCCCCCTTGTCGCGATCGAGCACGCCGGCGGTGACCGGATCGACTTCGAGTACGGTCCGTCCGGCGTGCCGGCCGGGCTCACCCGATCCGACGGTCGTGCGGTCCGATTGCTCAGCGAGCAGGGCCGGATCACCGGGGTCGACGTCGTCGATGCGGCCGGCGACGTGTCGGTGACCGTCGCCAGGTTCGGCTACAACAGGCTGGGCCAGCTGACGAACGCCTCGAACTCGTCCGGCCTCGCGGCGGGCTACGACTACGACGTGCACGGCCGCATGGTCGGCTGGCAGGACCGCACCGGTACCTGGTACCGCTACGTCTACGACGCCGAGGGCCGCTGCGTGCGCACCGTGGGCCCGCAGGGTTACTTCAGCGGCGCCTTCGCCTACGACCGCGAGCGGCTGATCACGCGCTACTCCGACTCCCTGGGCAACGTCACGGAGTACCAGCTCAACGAGGCGAACCAGATGCTGCGCCGCGTCGACCCGCTGGGGAACGTGACGGGCTACGTCTGGGACCGCTACGACCGGCTGCTCGAGCGCGTCGACCCGCTCGGCCGCACGACGGCGTACTCCTACGATGCCGACGGCGAGCTGATGTCCGTGACCCGCCCCGACGGTTCCGTCGTCGAGGTCGGCGGGGACGACACCGAGCTGACGATCACGGTGCGGGACGAGAACCGCTACTGGAGCCGCACGTACAGCGGCGACAACGTGCCCGATCCGCTGGCCGACCCGCTCGGGGTGTCGACCGCGCTGAGCTACACCGAGGTGATCGACCGCCAGAACGCGAGCCCGGCGGTCGCGCCGACGAGCACCGGCGCCATCGCGGCGCCGGACGCGCGCGACGTGTTCGGCCGCGCGACCACCGTGCTCAACCGGTCGCGGCGGCAGGTCCGGCTCGGCTGGACCGTCGAGGGTGAGGAGAACCTGCGGGTCCACCCGTCCGGGACCCGGGAGGCCCGGCGGTACGACGCGGAGGGCAACGAGGTCGAGCACGTCAACGGCGCGGGGTTCGCGACCCGGATCGAGTACGGGCCGTTTGGGTTGCGGACGGCGTCGGTCGACGCCTCCGGCGCGAGGACCACCTACGCCTACGACACCGAGCTCCGCCTCACGACGGTGACCAACCCGCTCGGGCTGCAGTGGCACTACCGCCACGACCCGGCGGGCCGGGTCCTGGAAGAGATCGACTTCGACGGACGCGTGCTGCGCTTCGAGTACGACCCGGCCGGGCAACTGGTCCGGTCGGTCAACGGAGCCGGCGACGTGACCGAGTACGTGTACGACCAGCTCGGCAACGTCCTCGAACGCCGCACCCCGACGGGGACGACGCGCTACACCCACGACCCGGTCGGGCGGATGATCCACGCCGTGATCGGCGACGTCGAGCTGCGCGTCGAGTACGACCCGGAGGGCGAGCTGCTGAGCGAGACCGTCGACGGCCGCACCGTGACCACCGGCCGCGACGGCGGTGGCGCGCTGGTCCGGCGCACCCCGTCCGGTGTGGAGAGCGTGTGGAGCTTCGACTCTGCGGGCAACCCCGACGCGCTGACGGTCGGCGGGCACTCGGTGCGCCTGCGCCACGACGAGGGCCGCCGGGAGGTGTCGCGGACCGTCGACGACCGGGTGGTCGTCTCCCACGCCTTCGACAGCGACGAGAACCTGATCGCGCAGTCGGTGCGGATCGGCGAGTCCGAGCGCAGCCGCCGGTTCACCTACCGGCGCGACGGTTTCCTCGCCGGCATCGACGACGACGTGGCCGGGCCGACGCGGATGTCCCTCGACTCCGTCGGCCGCGTGGTGGAACTGCAGACGCCGCAGGGCAGCCGGCAGTACCGCTACGACGGTCTGGGCAACGTCGTCGAGTCCGGCGCGCCCACCGCCGGCCCCACGGCCGGGCGGCGGCACTACGCCCGCAACAGCCTGGTGGCCGCGGGCGCCGCGACCTACGAAAACGACCTGCAGGGGCGCGTAGTGATGCGCCGCGAAGGCGAGCGGGTGTGGCGCTACACCTGGGACGCCCACGACCGGCTGACTGGACTGCTGACACCCGACGGCAGCCGGTGGGTGTACCGCTACGACCCGGTGGGGCGCCGCATCGGCAAGCAGCGCCTGGTCTTCGCCGGCGACACGTGGCACATGGCCGAGAGCTTCGCATTCTCGTGGAGCGGTGCGCAGCTGGTGGAACAGAGCCATGTCGACGAGGTCGGCCGGCAGACCGTGACGACCTGGGAGTACCACCCCGAAGACGATCGCCCGATCGTGCAGATCGGCCGGCCGGCCGCCGCGGACGAGCGGTTCTACTCCATCGTCACCGACCTGCTCGGGACCCCGACGGAGCTCATCGACGCCGACGGCGCCACCGCGTGGCGCGAAAGCGGCGGGCTCTGGGACCGCTCCGGTGGCACGACGCTGACGCCGCTGCGCTTCCCGGGCCAGTACGCGGACGCGGAGTCGGGCCTGCACTACAACGTCTACCGCTACTACGACCCGGCCACCGGCCGCTACCTCAGCCAGGACCCGCTCGGGCTGGGGCCGGCCGACAACCCGGTCGCCTACGTGCCCAACCCGTTCGCCGACTGCGATCCACTGGGCCTGGCCAAGAAGAAGGGCGCCTGCGGCGCGGGCGGCTCGAGCAACGTCAGCGACCGCCCGGGCGCCGGCAACGACGCGAGCAACGTCCCGGACAAGAAGGGCAAGGGCAAGTCCAAGGCGAACGACACCGACACAGCGTCGGGTTCGGGTTCGGGCGGTGGCAAGGCTTCGGTGAGCCTCGGCGAGCACGACGGGGTCGAGGTGCACGTCGACTCCCACCAGGCCAAGCACCAGACCGGCGGCAACAGTTTCCTCGGGATGGACCCGTACAAGGGCGGTTCGGGGACCAAGTTCCCGGCGCAGGTGGATGGGAAGTTCCACGAGAAGTACCTCGGGCCGCAGGTCGCCAAGCACACCAACGAGGGTCCGGCCAAGCAGATCGACGAGGACATTGCCGGCAAGAAGGCCAAGATCGACGAGCACGACTCGAACATCGAAGAAATCAAGATCGAAGGAAAGAACAAGCAGGCGGAATACGCTGAAGTCAAGGCTTCCAAGGATCTGACTCCGGAAGCGAAGACCGCCAAGCTGGAGGAAATCAAAGCAGATATTCAGCGTAAAGCCGGCGAGCTCGGGGATGCGAACGCTAAGAAAAAGGCCGCCGAAGACGACTACGCGGCCGCGGTCGAAGATCGTAACAACAAGGTGATCCAGTACGACAAGAACGCCAAGGATGACGGCATTCAGTACGACATGACCAGCCAGTACGACCCGGTCAAGGGTAAGTGGACCTCGACCTACCACGCCAACCCGGTGAACGAGAACTGGTGGAAGGAGTACGGCAGCAAGATCGCGAAGCAGCACGGCCTCGGCTGACGCTCGGCCGAGCTGTCGGAGAACCGGGTCCGGCTGGGAATTCACCGGGCCGGACCCGGTTGTTTCTACGTACTCCTCGAAGTCACCACTTGTCCCAGTGGGTCACCTCGTCCGGAGCAGGCCGGGAGGCCGGGCGGAAGTCCGTGCCCTTCGTGTACGCCAGCGGGGTCAGCACGGCCTGCGCGACGGTCTCGTACGGGATCCCGAGGAGGTCCGCGACCTCCTGCTCCCGGACCACGTGCATGGACGTCCACGCCGTGCCGAGGCCACGGGCGCGGGCGGCCAGCATGAAGCTCCACGTCGCCGGCAACACGTTGGACATGCCCGCCGTGGCTGACGCGCGGTCGGTGCCTTCGTTGCAGGCCAGCACGAGCACTGGCGCTTCACCCATGTGGTCGCCGAGGTAATCGGCCGAGCTGGCCACGCGCGACTGCACGCGGTCGCGCTCGGTGGCGCCGTCGTTCTTGCCCGGGTAGCCGGGCGATGCCTTGTACTGCGCGAAGATCGAGCCGTAGATCTCGCCGATGGCGCAGCGCTTGGCTTCGTCGCGCACGACCACGAAGCGGGCTGTGACGACGTTCGAGCCGGCCGGGGCTTGCAGGGCGAGGGCGACGCACTCGCGGATGAGGTCGTCGGGCACGTCGCGGCTGAAGTCGAGGCGCTTGCGCACCGCGCGAGTGGTGGACAGCAGCTGATCCGGGGAGAGTTCGAGCATGCCGCGATCATAAGTCCGCGAGGTGCCCGCCGCGCGAGACCGCGACCACAGCCGGGATTCAGTGTGCGCGCAGGCCTTCGATCAGCAGATCGGCGAAGCGGTCCGCGAGCTCGTCAGTGGTGAGCGAGCCGTCCGGGGAATACCAGACATACGCCCAATTCAGGATGCTCGTGAGCGCGATGCCCGCGATGCGCGGGTCGGCTTCACGGAACTCGCCGGCCTCAATGCCTTGCGTGATGATGCCGCGCAGCCCCGTTTCCCAGCGGTCGCGGCTCGCGATCACGGCCTGCTGGCGCGGTTCGCTGAGCTGGCGCCACTCGTGGAAGAACACGGTGGCGAACTCCTTGTTCTCGCCGATGAGCTTGAGGTCGCGCGCGGCGACCTGGCGCAGCTGCTCGGTGGCGGTACCGCCCGCGGCGATGATCTCCTCCATGTCGCGCTCGGAGCGTTCCATGATGCTGTGCACGATCGCCTCGAGCAGGTCCTCTTTGCTCTGGATGTGCACGTACAGGCTTCCGGCGTGCACGCCGACCTCCCGGCCGATGTCGCGCATCGAAGTCCCGTGGTAGCCCTTGCGGGCGAACAGGCTCGCGGCGATCTCGACGATGGGCGTGACGTAGTCGGTGGCTCGTTCGGACACCCGCCCATTAGACACTACGGCGAGTGACGAGTCGATGGGCCAATCGCGTGCAACAACTGTTTGTTGACCGATCGCGCCTGTGCGATTAGCGTCCGGAGGTGAGACTTGGAGGCAGCCCGACGATGCGCTACTACGAGATCGACCAGAGGACCACCGCGCACATCCTCGCCGACAAAGCCGCCCGCGTCGGCGACCGCCCGTTCCTGCACTGGGCGGGGCGCACCTTCACCTACCGCGACCTCGACGAGATGACCAACCGCTACGCCAACGGGTTCGCCGCCCTCGGCATCGGCCGGGGCGACCACGTGGCGATGATGATGCCCAACGGTCCGGAGTTCCTGTGGACGCTCTGGGGCCTGGGCAAGCTCGGCGCCGTGGCAGTGCCGCTCAACACGGCCGCCAAGGGTGAGCTGCTGCGCTACTTCCTCGACCAGTCCGACTCCACGGCCGTGTGCGTGGCCGGCGACCTGCTCACGCGCGTCGCCGCCGTGCTGCCCGAGGTGCCGGCCGTGCGCACGGTGCTGGGGCTCGGCTCCGACCCGGCGCAGCTGGCCGCGCTGGACGGGATCACCACGCACGACCTCGCCGACCTCGGCCAGGCCTCACCCGAGCCGCCGCGGCTCGCCGAGCCCGTGCGCTGGAACGACCCGCACCTGATCCTCTACACCTCCGGCACCACGGGCCCGTCCAAGGGCGCGATCTGCCCGCAGGCGCAGGGCCACGCCGTGGGCCACCAGATGGCATCGCTCAACTCCTACCGCCAGGACGACGTGCTCTACACGTGCCTGCCGGTCTTCCACGGCAACGCCATCTGGTACACGGTGTACGCCGCGTTGTGGGCGGAAGCGTCGGTGGCCTTGTACCCGCACTTCTCGGCCAGCCGGTTCTGGTCGCAGATCCGCGAGTCGAAAGCCACGGTGTTCAACGCGCTGGGCGCGATGGCGAACATCATCTGGCAGCAGCCGCGCTCGGAGCGCGACCGCGACCACTCGGTGCGGATCTGCATGATGGTGCCGAACTCCCGCGAGCTGGCCGAAGGGTTCCTCGAACGCTACGGCGCGAAGGTCACCTCCGTGTACGCGATGACCGAGAACTGCGCGGTCACCGTGTTCAGCCCCGACGACCCGCTGGAGAAGGTGCCCTCGGCGGGCCGGGTGCGGCCCGACATGAGCGTGCAGATCGTGGACGAGGAGGGCCGGCCCGTCGCCCAGGGCGAGGTCGGCGAGATCCGCCTGCGCCCCAACGAACCCGGCATGACGATGCTGGAGTACTACAAGATGCCCGACGCCACTGTCGGCGCCACGCGCGATCTGTGGTTCCACACCGGCGACCGCGGCTGGCTCGACGAAGACGGGTACCTCTTCTTCTCCGACCGCAAGAAGGAGGCCATCCGCCGCCGCGGCGAGAACATCTCCGCCTACGAGGTGGAGACCATCGTCTGCAAACACCCGGCGATCCTCGAGGCCGCCGCCGTGCCCGTGGCTTCGGAACTGGGCGAGGACGACCTGATGGTGTACGTCGTGCTCGAAGAAGGCGCGAGCGCCTCCTACGAGGAGATCATCGCGTTCTGCGACGAGCGCATGCCCTACTTCATGGTGCCGCGCTACCTGGAGTTCATCGACGGCCTGCCGAAGACGCCGAGCGAGAAGATCGAGAAGTACAAGCTGAAGACCGCCGCCGCGGACCGCGTCGGCGAGCTGTGGGACCGGGAGGCGGCGGGAATTGTCATCAGGAAGTGAAGCCGTCAGGTTCAGTGCGGACGGTCCCGTCGGCCGGATCACGATCGACCAGGAGGCCACGCGCAACGCGCTCAGTCCCGAGGTGATCGCCGGTCTGGACAAAGCGATCACGGCCGCGGGGGAGTGCTCGGTGGTCGTGGTGCGGGGGCGGGGCGGAACGTTGTCGGCCGGCGCCGAGCTGAAGTTCCTGCGTTCGGTGCTCGACGACCCGGCCGCGGTGCGCGAGTACATCACGTCCATCGGGGTGACCCTCGACCGGCTGGAAGCCGCGCCGTTCGTGTCCGTCTGCGTGATCGACGGCTACGCGGTGGCGGGTGGCTGCGAGATCATGCTCGCCTGCGACCTCGCCGTGGTCAGCGAGACCGCGCAGATCGGCGACCGGCACCTCGAGTACGGGCTGCTGCCGGGCGCCGGCGGTTCGGTGCGCCTCACCCACGCCGTCGCCCCGGAGATCGCCCGCAGGTTGCTCTACACCGGCGAAATAGTCGACGGCGCCACCGCCGCGGGCTTCGGGCTCGTGAGCAGCGCGGTGCCCGCGGCCGAGCTCGACGACGCCGTCGACGCGCTCGTGGCGCGCCTGGCCCGGCACGCGCCCGACGCGTTGCGCGGCATGAAACGCCTGCACCGCAAGGCACTCGCCGACGAACCCGCCGCCGCGATCACCGCGGAGCGGGAGACGTTGCTCGCGCACCTGGCCGGCGCAAGCGCGCGGGAAGGGCTGGCCGCGTTCGCCGAGCGCAGAGCGCCGCGGTTCGGCAGTCTCTGACTCAAGATCGCCGGTGGCCCGGCACGGAAAGGTAAAACCATGAGCACAGACACCGATCGCCCGGTCTCGGGCCGGTGGTTCGAACAGCTGGAAGTCGGCACCGTGGTGCGGCACGCGACGCGGCGCACCGTGACCGAGACCGACAACGTGCTGTTCACGACCATGACGATGAACCCGGCGCCGATGCACCTCGACGCCGACTACGCCTCGCGCAGCGAGTTCGGCAAGCCGCTGGTGAACAGCATGTTCACGATCGCGCTGGTGGTCGGGCTCTCGGTGTACGAGCTCACGCTGGGCACGATCGTGGCGCAGCTCGGGATGTCCGAGGTGGAGTTCCCGAAGCCGGTGTTCGCGGGCGACACGATCCGCGTGGAGAGCGAGGTCGTGGAGGCCCGGGCTTCGAAGTCGCGGCCGGGCGCCGGGATCGTCGTGTTCGAGCACCGCGCCTACAACCAGCGCGACGAACTGGTGTGCCGGGCAAAGCGCACCGGCCTGATGCACCGCCGACCGGTGGGGGATGCCGCGTGATCACCGAGTACTTCGACCGGATCAAGGTGGGCGACACCCACGTCAGCCGGGCCCGCACGATCACCGAGACAGACATCGTCCAGTTCGCCATGTTCACCGGCGACTGGCACCCGGCGCACACCGACGCCGAGTACTTCGGCGCCGACCCGGTGTTCGGCGGACGCGTGGCGCACGGCGCGCTTTCGCTGTCGGTCGCGCTGGGCCTGGTCACGTTCTGGCCCGAGGCCATGAAGGCGTTCTACGGCATCGACAAGCTGCGCTTCATCACGCCGGTGCGCGTGGGCGACACGATCCACGTCGAGACCGAGGTCACCGAGCTGACCCCGCGCGGCGACGGCAAGGGTGTGGTCACCTCCGCGTTCCGGATCCTCAACCAGCGGGGCGAAACCGTGCTCGCGGCGTCGCTGAAGACCCTGGTGGTCACGGAAGGGGCGGCGCGATGAGCGAGGTGACAGCCGAGCTCGAGAAGGCCGAAGAGGTCGCGCTGGCGGGTGGCGACGCGAGCCGCTGGCCGAACAAGCTCCCGGTGCGGGAACGGATCGCGCTGCTGCTCGACCCCGGCAGCTGGGTGGAGGACGGGCTGCTCGCCGACGCGTCGGGCGACGGCCTGCCCGCCGACGGCGTGCTCACCGGCGTCGGCACGGTCGAGGGCCGGCCGGTCGCCGTGATCGCCCACGACTTCTCGGTGAAGGCCGGGTCGTGGGGCGAGCTGACGTGCGAGAAGCAGGTGCGCATCCTGGAGCGCGCCGACCGTGACCTGCTGCCGGTTTTCTACCTCGTCGACTCCGCCGGCGGGCGGCTCACCGACCAGCTCGGGTTCTTCTCCGGGCGGCGCGGCGCGTCGCGGATCTTCCAGCTGCAGGTGAAGCTTTCCGGGAGGGTGCCGCAGATCTGCTGCCTGCACGGGCCGTCGGCCGCGGGTGGCGCGTACATGCCGGCGTTCACCGACTGGGTGGGCATGGTCGCGGGCAACGCGTCGATGTACCTGGCCTCGCCGCGCGTCGCGGAGAAGGTGACCGGCGAGCGCACCACGCTGGAGGAAATGGGTGGCGCGACCATGCACGCCACCGTTTCCGGCTGCGGCGACGAGGTGTTCGACGAGGACTGGCAGGTGATCGCGGCGGCGCGGCTGCTGCTGTCGTACCTGCCCGACGACTGGCGCTCGGCGCCCGCCCGCGCCGAGGCCGTGGCGCCGGAGATCCCGGAGTGGCCCGACGGCCTGATCCCGGAGGACCCCAACGCGGCCTACGACGTGCGCGACGTGATCCTGCGGCTGGTCGACGCCGGGAGCTTCTTCGAGATCAAGTCCGCGTGGGCCGAGGAGATGGTGACGGGCTTCGCGCGCCTGGGCGGGCAGACCGTCGGGTTCGTCGCGAACCAGCCGTCGGTGCGCAGCGGCGCGATCTTCGTGGACTCGGCTGACAAGGCGGCGCGGTTCGTGTCGATGTGCGACGCGTTCAACGTGCCGTTGGTGTTCTTGCAGGACGTGCCGGGCTTCATGGTCGGCGTCGCGGTGGAGCGGCAGGGGATCATCCGGCACGGTGCGAAGATGGTCGCGGCGATGGCGAGTGCCGAGGTGCCGAAGTTCAGCGTGGTGCTGCGCAAGGCGTACGCGGCCGGCTTCTACGCGATGTGCGCGCCGGGCTTCGAACCGCGCGCCACGATCGCGCTGCCGACCGCGACGATCGGCACGATGTCCCCCGAGGCATCGGCGAACGCGGTGTACGCCAACAAGATCGCGGCGATCGAGGACCCGGCGGAGCGCGAGGCGTTCGTGGCCGCACGCGTTGCCGAGCAGGCCGCGGACTTCACGTTGCTGCGGATGGCCGGTGAGCTGCACGTCGACACGGTGGTGAAGCCGGAGGCGCTGCGGGCCGAGCTGCTGGGCCGCCTGCGCGCGGCCGGGAGCTGGGAGCGTTCGGGCCACCGCCGCCACCACCTGATCAGCCCGGTGTGATGATGACGACCGGATTGGTTCCCCGCAGCCTCCTGTTCATGCCGGGCTCGAAGGCGTCGATGATCGCGAAGATCCCCGCGATCGCGCCCGACGCGGCCGTGGTCGACCTCGAAGACGCCGTGCCCACGGCGCAGAAGGCCGAAGCTCGCGAGACGACCGTGGCCGCGCTGGCCGGGTTCGAGGTCGGCCCGCGCACGACGGTGCTGGTGCGGGTCAACCCGAGTACCTCGCCGTGGTTCGCCGACGATCTCGCAGCCGTCGCGTCGCTGCGCGGTGTCGGCGTCGTCCTGCCGAAGTACGAGCGGCGCGAAGAGATCGACGTGGTCCGCGCCCAGGTCGGTGCGGACGTGCCGATCGTGGTCGGGCTCGAGACGGTGCGCGGTGTGGCGTACTGCCGTGAGCTCTTGAGCGCCGCGATCGACTCCGTCTACTTCGGAGCCGAGGACTACATCGCCGACATCGGCGGCGTCCGCACCACCCGCGGCGACGAGGTGCTCTTCGCCCGCAGCGAAGTGCGGCTCGCCGCCCACCTCGGTGGAGTGTCCACTGTGGACCAGGCCGTGGTTGCGATCCGCGACGACAACCGGTTCCGCGTGGACGCCGAAGCCGGCCGTGCGATCGGCTACACCGGCAAGATCTGCGTGCACCCGCGTCAGGTCGAGCTGGCCCACGAGGTCTTCACGCCGGCGCCGGCCGAGGTCGCGCGCGCCCGCGCGGTGCTGGCCGCGGCCGACTCCGGCGTGGCCGTGGTCGACGGAGAAATGGTGGACGACGTCCACGTGCGGATGGCGCGCACGGTGCTGGCGCGTGTGCCGGAGGAGAGCTGATGCGCGTCGGGCTGATGTTCCCGCCCGGGGCGGACCCCGGTGAGATCCCGGCGGTCGCGCGCCGCGCCGAAGCGGCCGGGTTCGACTTCTTCTGCTGTGGTGAGCACGTGTTCTTCCACGGCCCGATGACCAACGCCTTCGTCGGGCTTGCCGCGGCGGCGGGCGCGACCGAGCGGATCGGGCTGATGAGCGCGCTCACGATCCTGCCGGTGTATCCGGCGGCGCTGGCGGCCAAGCTCGTCGCCGCGCTCGCGACGGTGTCGCGCGGTCGGTTCGAGCTCGGGGTCGGCGTGGGCGGTGAACACCCGCCGGAGTTCGAGGCCGTCGGCGTGCCGCTCGCCGAGCGTGGGCGCCGCACGGACGAGGCGCTCGAAGTGCTGCACCGGTTGCTCGCCGGGGGACCGGTGACGTTCCGCGGCGAGTTCACCACGATCGAGGGCCAGGAACTGCAGCCGGTGCCCGCGGTCCGGCCGCCGGTGTGGGTCGGTGGCCGGCGGCCCGCGGCGATGCGCCGGGCCGCACGCCACGCGGACGGCTGGTTGCCCTACCTGGTCTCACCGGAGCGGTTGGCCGACAGCGTGGCGCAGGTGCGGAAGCTGGCCGCGGGATACGGGCGCCCGCCCGAGGACATCCGCGGCGGGGTCTATCTGTGGTCCGCTGTGGACACCGACGGCGACCGGGCCAGGCGTGAGGTCGTGTCGGCGGTGAGCGAGACCTACCAGCAGGACTTCGAGGGCTACGCCGACCGCTACCTGTTGTTCGGCACACCGGCCCGCGTGCGGGAGCGGCTGGCGGAGTACGCGGCGGCGGGGGCCGAGAGCGTGATCTTCGCCCCGGCGTGCGCCGACCACGACCGCGCGATCGACTTGTTCGCCACCGAGGTTCTGCCCGGCATCCGGGAGAGGGGAGTGTCCCGTGTCTGAGTCCACCGAAGTGGTCTCGAAGGTGTTCACCAAGGTGCTGGTGGCCAACCGCGGCGAGATCGCCGTACGCGTGATCCGCGCCGCGCGTGACGCCGGGCTGGGGTCGGTCGCCGTCTACGCCGACCCGGACGCCCGGGCGCCGCACACCCGCCTCGCCGACGAGGCCTACGCGCTGCACGGCAGCACGGCCGCCGAGTCCTATTTGGACATCGACAAGATCCTCGACGTCGCCAAGGTCAGCGGCGCCGACGCCGTGCACCCCGGCTACGGGTTCCTCTCGGAGAACGCCGCCTTCGCCCAGGCCGTGCTCGACGCCGGTCTCGTGTGGATCGGCCCGGGTCCGCAGGCGATCCGCGACCTCGGCGACAAGGTGACCGCGCGCAAGATCGCCCGGTCCGTCGGCGCGCCGCTGGTGCCGGGCACCGAAGAGCCGGTGGCGTCGGCCGAGGAGGTCGTGGCGTTCGCGCGCGAGCACGGGCTGCCGGTGGCGATCAAGGCCGCGTTCGGCGGCGGGGGTCGCGGGCTCAAGGTCGCGCGCACGCTCGAAGAGATCCCCGAGCTGTTCGAGTCCGCCACGCGCGAAGCCGTCGCGGCCTTCGGCCGGGGCGAGTGTTTCGTCGAGCGCTACCTCGACCACCCCCGGCACGTCGAGGCACAGGTGCTCGCCGACGCCCACGGCACGGTCGTCGTGGCCGGCACCCGCGACTGCTCGTTGCAGCGCCGTCACCAGAAGCTGGTGGAGGAAGCCCCGGCGCCGTTCCTGAGCGCCGAGCAGCGCGAGCTGATCCACACCTCCGCCAAGCAGATCTGCGCGGCGGCGGGATACCTTGGCGCGGGCACCGTCGAATACCTCGTCGGCACCGACGGCACCATCTCGTTCCTCGAGGTCAACACCCGGCTGCAGGTCGAGCACCCCGTGACCGAGGAGACGACGGGCCTCGACCTCGTGCTGGAGCAGTTCCGCATCGCCCGTGGCGAGCGGCTGACCATCGCCGATCCCGAAACACGCGGGCACGCGTTCGAGTTCCGCATCAACGGCGAGGACCCGGGTCGTGGCTTCCTCCCGATGCCCGGCACCGTGCGCCGCTTCGACGTACCCGAGGGCCCCGGCATCCGCCTTGACTCCGGTGTGGAGGCGGGCAGCGTCGTGGGTGGACAGTTCGACTCGATGCTGGCCAAGCTGATCGTCTCCGGGCCCGACCGCGCGACGGCTCTGGCTCGCAGCCGGCGGGCGCTGGCCGAACTGGCGGTGGAGGGTCTCGCGACCGTGGTGCCGTTCCACCGCGCCGTGGTGCGCGACCCGGCGTTCACGGCCGAGAACGGGTTCACCGTCCACACGCGCTGGATCGAGGAGGACTTCGCCAACACCCTGCCCGAGTACTCCGCCGAACCCGCCGACGACGGCAAGGTGTCGATCTCCGTCGGCGGCCGCGCCCTGCGGGTGGCGTTGCCCGGTCTGTCCGAAGTGGGCAGCCGGGCCGACGAGATCCGCGCGGCTTCCGCGGCCGTGGCACTCGGTCCGCGTGCGACGGCCGTGTCCGGCGACGCGGTGACGACGCCGATGCAGGGCACGGTCGTGAAGCTCGCCGTGGCCGAAGGCGACCAGGTCGAGGCCGGCGACCTCATCGCCGTGGTGGAGGCGATGAAGATGGAGAACCCGGTGAAGGCGCACAAATCCGGCGTGGTCACGGGGCTCGCGGTGGCGGTCGGCGACAGCCGCGCCCAGGGCGACGTGCTCTGCGAGATCGCCGGGTAAAGTCCACTCGGGACTTCCGTTGGCGATTTTCCGATGTCAAAGGAGGGGAGCACGCTCGTGGATCTCGGAATCGCCGGCCGCACGGCCGTGGTGTGCGCGTCGACCCAGGGCCTCGGGCGGGCCTGCGCGGCGGAGCTCGCCCGGGCGGGCTGCACCGTCGTCGTCAACGGGCGCTCGGAGGACTCGACGCGCGCCGCGGCCGCGGAGCTCGCGGCGGAAACGGGCGCGACCGTGGTGCCCGTGGCGGGCGACCTCGGCGACCACGCCGTGCAGGACGCGCTGCTCTCGGCCGCGGGACCGGTCGACATCCTCGTGAACAACAACGCCGGTCCGCCGTTCCGCGACTTCCGCGAGGTCGACGAAGACGCGCTGTTCGCCGGCGTGCGCGCCAACATGGCCACGCCGATCCGGCTGGTGCAGCTGGTCGTCGACGGCATGGTGGAACGCCGGTTCGGCCGGATCGTGAACATCACGTCCGGCTCGGTCAAGATGCCGCTCGCCGGGCTCGACCTCTCCAGCGGCGCGCGGGCCGGCCTCACCGGGTTCCTCGCCGGTGTCGCCCGGTCCGTCGCGCACGCCAACGTGACGATCAACTTCCTGCTGCCCGGCTCGTTCGACACCCGCCGCCTGCGTTCGGGTCAGGAAACGGCGGCTGCGAACGCGGGAGTGACGCCGGAAGCCGTCGCGGACCGGCAGCGCGCGGCGATTCCCGCCGGACGGTTCGGCGAGCCCGCGGAGTTCGGTGCGGCGTGCGCCTACCTGTGCTCGGCGCAGGCCGGGTTCGTCACCGGCCAGAGCCTGCTCATCGACGGTGGGGCGTACCCGGGCGTGCTCTGACGCCCGGGGCCCCGTGCGTCAGCCGACCCAGACCGTCTTGAGGTTGCAGAACTCCCGGATTCCGTGCGACGACAGCTCGCGGCCGTAACCCGAGCGCTTCACACCGCCGAACGGCAGCTCCGGGTACGACACCGTCATGCCGTTGATGAACACCTGCCCGGCGTCGAGGTCGTCGATGAACCGCTCGATCTCGCCGGCGTCCTCGGTCCACGCGTTGGACCCGAGGCCGAACGACGTCGCGTTCGCGATCTCCAGCGCCTCGTCGAGGTCCGCCGCGCGGTAGAGCGAGGCGACCGGGCCGAACACCTCTTCGGTGAAGATGCGCATCTCGCGCGTGATGTCGGTGATCACCGTCGGCGGGTAGAACCAACCCGGGCGATCCGGGCGTTTCCCACCGCACAGCACGGTGGCGCCCGCGGAAACGGCCTCGTCCACCAGTTCCTCGACGTCGGTGCGGCCCTGTTCCGTGGCCAGCGGCCCGACCTTCGTATCGTCGTCGAACGGGTCGCCGACGGTCAGCGCGCGCATCCGCTCCACGAACTTCCTGGCGAACTCGTCGTAGACGTCGGTGTGCACGATGAAGCGCTTCGCCGCGATGCACGACTGGCCGTTGTTCTGCGTGCGCGCTGTCACCGCGGTCTCGGCCGCGCGGTCGAGGTCGGCCGAGGGCATCACCACGAACGGGTCGCTGCCGCCCAGTTCCAGCACGGTGTGCTTCACCTCGTCACCGCAGATCGCGGCGACCGAACGCCCGGCCGGCTCACTGCCGGTGAGCGTGGCGGCGGCGACGCGCGCGTCACGCAGGATCGGCTCGACCTGGCGCGAGGAGACCAGCAGCGTCTGGAAGCAGCCTTCACCGAATCCGCCGCGGCGGAACACGTCCTCGAGGTACAACGCGGTTTGCGGCACGTTGGACGCGTGCTTGAGCAGCCCGACATTGCCCGCCATCAGCGCGGGCGCCGCGAAGCGCATCACCTGCCACAGCGGGAAGTTCCACGGCATCACGGCCAGCACCACTCCGAGCGGCTGGTAGCGGCCCAACGCACGCGACGCGCCGACCACCGACGGGTCCGGCAGCGGCTCGTCGGCGAGGAACGCTTGCGCGTGGTCGGCGTAGTACCGCATGCCCTTGGCGGACTTCAGCGCCTCCGCGCGGGCCGAGGCGAGCGTCTTGCCCATCTCGGTCGTCATCATTCGCGCGACGTCGTCGGCTTCTTTCTCGAGAAGGTCGGCGGTGGCATGCATCAGCGCGGCGCGCTCGGCGAACGTGGTGCGCCGGTAGGTCTGCCACTGCTCGTGCGCGATCCCGATCCTGTCCCGGACCTCGGCCTCGGTCAGCTCGGTGAACGTCTTGACCGTCTCCCCGGTCGCGGGGTTGATGGTGGCGATCGCCATGGGCGGAGCCGTCCCTTCTCCTCGTCGCGGTGCGGCCGCGCGGGCCGTCCCCAGCACGAGCCTAGGTCTTCCCGGCCCGCCTGGCAGGCAAACAGGCGGCAGGCAGGCCGCAGCACGAAGCCCCCAGGCTCGTGAGTCCCTGGGGGCTTCGGCTCAGCCCGCCCGAGGCGGGAGTGGGGACCCGGCCGCCGCGCCCGGTCGGGGTCAGCACGCGGCGGCCGGGAGATCATTCGCCGTCGGGGTGGTCTTCGTCGTCGCCGGTTTCGGGGTTGCCGTCGTAGATCACCGAGCCGTCGTCGCGCATCCATTTGCCGATCGCCTTCACCTCCAGCGGCTCGGCGAGGAGGAGTTGGACGGTGTAGCCGTAGAAGCGGGCGTAGAGCAGCACGTTGGTGAAGGCCGCATCCGCTGCGCCGGGGTGGTTTTCGAGGCGCCACAAGGTGAGTGGGCTGATGCCGAGGGTTTCGGCGACTTCGTCGCGGGTCAGGCCGGCCTTCCGGCGCAGCGTGTGCAGGTGCTGCAGGAGCTGCCACAGCTCGGACATCGCCTGGGCGTCGCCGGCGTTGTCGCCGTGGGGCATGCGCTCGCGCCAGGGCGGGCGGCGTTGTCCTGGGTCGTCTTCGACGAGGACCACGTGCAGGCGATAGCCGAGGTGGCGAGCGTAGGCGTCGAGGGTCGGCAGGGTCTGGCTGGTGCGGGCCCGGGTGCGCAGCGAGTGGATGTTCCCGGCGAGCATGCCGAGGATCCGCCCCGCTTCCCGCAGGGTGAGGCCCTCGGCGACGCGGACCTCCTCGAGCCGCGCGGCGACGATGTCGAGTTGCTCGAGCGCCGACCGCTGGACCAGCGCAGTCATCGCGGGCGCCGGAAGCAGGTGCGGCAGTCGCGCGCCTTGTCACGGTCATCGCCGAGTTCCTGCGACAGCTCGGAGCGGAACGCCCACCGCGCTGGAATGACAAAGCCGTTCTGCGTGCAGCCGGGGCTGAAGGTGTCCCGTCCCTCGTCTTCCAGCTGAGCGCGCAGGTACCGGTGGTTGCGTGTGTCTCCTGCCCAGAAATGCACGGCGAACAGGCCGCGCTCGATCATCGCTGGTGACAGCTCGCCGGTCACCTCATCTGCCGCTATTGTCATCGCTCACCCTCCCCGGACACGTCACGTGTGCACGGGACTACACTTTGAAGCAGCTGAGGCGAGAGTGCAATATTTACACTCTCGCCTCACTCGAAAGGAGCATGATCGTGCCCAACCCGCCTTCCCTTCGCCGTCGGCGCCTGGTGTCGGCGCTTCGCCGGCTGCGCACCGAAGCGGGGCTGACCATTGTGGACGCTGCCGAGGCCGCGGGGTTCTCCGAAGCCAAGCTCAGCCGGATCGAAACGCTGCGGCACATGGTCAACGGCGACGACACCTACCGGCTCGCCCAGGTCTACGGGGCGGACCAGCAGACAACGGATGCGCTCGTGCAGCTCGCGCGAAGCTCCAAGCAGCGCGGGTGGTGGGCTGCCTACTCCGATGATGCGCTGGATCGGCTCACCGACTACATCGAAATGCAGGCCGACGCGGTTCGCATTCGCGAGTTCGAGGAAGGCATTGTGCCGGGTGCGCTCCAAACCCGGGGGTACACCGAGGCGGTTCTGCGCTTCGGTCTGCCGGATGCCAGCGAGGAGACCATTCAGCAGCGGCTCAAGGTCCGGACCGAACTCCAGGAGAGTGCCCGGTCCCGAGACCTGCGGATGTGGGTGATCCTCGACGAAATGGCGCTGCGGCGCCCTGTCGGCGGACGCGGTGTGATGGCGGATCAGGTCGCTGCGCTGATCTCGGCGGCGAACTCGCCCGGCATCCGCTTGCAGGTGCTCCCGACAGACGTGAGCGGCCATCCGGCGATGGGAACTCCCTTCACACTGCTCGATCTTGCCGATCGGGCCACGTATGTCTACCTCGACACCCTCACCGGTGGCTCATACCTGGAGGAAGCTCGCGACGTGGACCGGTACGAGTCGACGTGGGAGGTACTCCAGGCGACGGCGCTGGGCTTCGACGATTCGACTAACCTGATGGCGACCATCCGATCCGAGCACCAAGGCGGGTAGAACGTGGACGAGACCCGGTTGTGGCGTAAGTCGTCGTATTCGAGTAGCGGCGGCCAGTGCGTCGAGGTCGCCGTGGGCATCAAGTCGGTCGGCATCCGGGACACCAAGGACCGCCAGGGCGGCGAACTCGACGTTCGCGCCGCCGCGTGGCCGGCCTTGCTGGAGCAGCTCGGGCGCTGACCGCGCAGGCAAAAGGCCCCCAGCGACTCGTGAGCGCTGGGGGCCTTCTGCTGCCTCTACTGCCTCTACTGTCGGGATTCTCGGGATCAGCCGACGGGCTGCAGGACGAAGTCGTAGCGCGCCTCGACCCACGGCACGGCCGACTCGCCGCCGTCGGGTGTCGGGCCCGGCTCGCGGGGCTCGAAGGTGACCACGAGCTCCTGTTTGGTGCCGAACACGACGTCGCTGTCGAGGTACTCGGCGCCTTCCTGGAACAGGTGCGTGATCAGCGGCTCGTGCCCCGCGGCGTTCACGAGGAAGTGCACGTGCGCCGGGCGGAAGTGGCTGATGTCGGTGCGCGAGATGAGGTCGCCGACGGGGCCGTCCATCGGGATCGAGTATCCCTTCGGGGCGATCGTGCGCACGCAGTAGGTGCCGTCGGCGCGAGCGGTGTACTTCGCGCGCAACCGGGCTTCGTCGATCTCCGGCAGCTGCGACTCGTACGAGCCGTCGGCGTCCGCCTGCCACACGTCGAGCAGTGCGCCGGCGACGGGGGAGCCGTCGAGGGAACGGACGGCGCCGCTGACGTAGAGCGGGGTGCCTTCGACGCCGTCGGACATGTCGCCGCCGAAGTCCAGCTCGGGGGAGCCGTCGATGTGGAACGGGCCGAGCACCGTGGCCGGCGTGGCTTCCTTCTCGAAGGCGTGGTTCATCTGCACGACGAGCATGCTCAGGCCGAGCACGTCCGAGGCGAGGATGAACTCCTCGCGCTTCTCGTCGCTGATCTGGCCCGTTTTGGTGAGCCACTGGATCGCGGCCATCCACTCCGGCTCGGTGAGCCGCACTTCGCGCGCGAAGTCGTGCAGGTGGCGCACGAGCGCGGTCATCAGCTCCCTCGTGCGCGGGTCGTGCGCGGTGCCCCACCGCCGCGCGGCCAGCTCCGTGATGTTGTCCTCGGTGACGAGCTCCATGGGCGTCCTTTTCCTCGGCCGGTTCCAGTGCGTGTCAGGGGGTCAGGGCGTGTACGGGTCCGGCGCGACAGGCCGGTTGTTCAGGTCTACCGCGAGGAAGATGTCGTTGCCCACAGGGTGACGCAGTTCCTCGGCGAGCTGCCCGATGAGCCCGGCCGTGCGGGCCAGCAGGGCAAACCCGCGCAGTAGCTCCAGAGGCAGCCCGAGGTCGGCCAGCGCCGCGCCGCAGACGCCCGCACCGTTGAGCGGCAGCGTTTTGCCGAGCACCTGCGGGTGCACGCGGCCGATCGCGGTGAACAGCGCCAGGTGCGGGCCGACGAGCCCCTCCTCGGCGGCGATCTCCAGCAGGCGCGGTGTGCGCGGGTCGCCCTGCTTGTGCACGTGGTGCCCGAGCCCGGGGACGAACTCGCGGGCTTCCCGTTTCGTGCGCACCGTTTCGAGGGCGAGCGCGTCCCAGCCGGCGTCGTCGGTGGGGATCTCTCCGGCGGAGGCGAGCACCTCGTGCAGGAATCGGCCGCAGTCCTCGGTGACGCCGAGGAAGCGCGAGCCACCGCCGAGCAGGCCGGCGGCGAGCGCGCCCTGGATCGAGTCGGGCGCGGACAGGTAGGTCAGCCGCGTGACGATCGCGGTCGGGGTGAAGCCGTGGTCGGCCAGCGCCGCGAGCACGGCCTCGAACACGCGGGTCTCGCCCGGCGTCGGCCGACGCTGCGTGGCGAGCCAGAAGGCCAGCTCGCCGAAGCCGACCTTGCCCATCACGTCCTGGGCCAGGTCCTGGCCGAGCAGGGTGATCTTGTCGAGCGACGACGCTCCGAGCGCCGTCTCGTACACCGGCTCGTTCACTCGGATTCCTCTCGCGGGGTACGGAGCCAGGCGCGCAGCTCGGCACCGTGCTCGTCGAGCTCGGGCGGTGGCAGCCGGTAGGACGCCGGGGTCGCCGAGAGCCGCAACGGGTGGCGCGTGGTGGGCACCGCGCGGTCGCCTTCGCCGACCTCGACCACGGGATCGAGCCCGAACCGCTCGGCCATCGCGAAGCCGCCGTCGATCGTGGAGATCGGGCCGCACGGTACGCCCACGGCTGTGAGGGCCTCGAACCAGTCGACGGCGCCGCGGGCGGCCAGGCGCTCGACGAGGATCGGGCGCAGCTCCTCGCGGTTGCGCGTGCGGTCGGCGTTGTGCGCGAAGCGCGGGTCTTCGGCGATCTCCGGGATGGCGAGCACGTCGCACAGCTTGCGGAACTGGCCGTCGTTGGCCGCGGCGACGATGATGTCGTCGTCGGCGGTCGGCAGCGGCTCGTACGGGAAGACGCTGGGGTGCGCGTTGCCCATCCGGTAGGGGACCACGCCGCCGGCGACGTAGGCGGAGCTGTGGTTCACCAGCCCGGTGAGCGCCGAGGACAGCAGGTTGACCTCCACGAGCTGGCCCGCGCCGGTCGCGTCGCGGTGGCGCAGCGCGGCGAGGATGCCGATCACGGCGTGGTTGCCGGCCATCACGTCGAACACGGAGATGCCGGCGCGGTACGGCGGCCCGGCAGGGTCGCCGGTGAGGCTCATCAGGCCGGAGATCGCCTGCACCATGAGGTCGTACCCGGGCACGTGGCTGCCTGCGCCGGAGCCGAAGCCGGTGATCGACGCGTAGACGAGGCCGGGGTTGAGGGCGCGGACGGTCTCGTAGTCGAGGCCGTACTTGGCGAGGCCGCCGGGCTTGAAGTTCTCGATGAGCACGTCGGCCCGGGCGGCGAGCTCGCGCCCGAGCGCCGCGTCGGCCTCGTCGCGCAGGTCGAGGGCGATGGAGCGCTTGCCGCGGTTCACGCCGAGGTAGTAGGTGGAGGTCTCGCCGCGCACCGGCGGCATCCAGGTGCGGGTCTCGTCGCCCTGCGGGCCCTCGACCTTCACGACTTCGGCGCCGAGGTCGGCGAGCAGCATCGTGGCGTACGGGCCGGCCAGCACCCGGGAGAAGTCCGCCACCAGCAGCCCCGACAGCGGTCCGGTGCCCGCTCCCGCCGGGGAGTCTTCCATGCTTCGCCTCTCTTCGTGTCCGTCAGGCGGACCAGTGTCCGTCCGGGTCGTCCAACTGAGAGTCTGCGCCAGCGCGGCGCGCCGGTCAAGCGCGGGTCAGGACACGGTCGGCGCGGCGGTGGCGGCACTGTGGGGCACGTCCTCCAGGCGCGCGAAGTCCGCGCTGATGTCGCCCGCGGCCTGCAGCAGCAGTGGCAGGTGGTGGCCGATCAGGCGGTCGACCGGGGTCTCGGCGGCGTGGCAGTTGACGTTGACGCTCGCGATCACGCGGCCGGCCCCGTCGCGAAGGGGCGCCGCCACCGAGCGGATGCCGAGGGTGAGCTGCTCGTCGGTCAGCGCCCAGCCGCGGGCGCGGACCTCACGCAGCTCGGCGTCGCGTTCGGCGTGGCCGGGCTGCCAGCGCGGCACGAGCCCGGAGCGCGTCGGCTCGGCGAGCGTGGTCTCGAGCTCCTCGGGCGAGAGGGCCGCGAGCAGGACTTTGCCCAGCGACGTCGGCAACGCCGGGAACCGGGTGCCGATCTGCACGGCCAGCGACACGATCTTCGGCACCGAAACCCGGGCCACGTAGACGATGTCGGACCCGTCGAGCTGGGCGATCGAGCAGGACTCGTTCGTCTGCGCCACGAGCTTCTCCAGGTGCGGGCGCGCGATGTCCCACAGGCCCATCGACCGCACGTAGGCGACGCCGAGCTCGAGCACGCGGGGCGTGAGGGCGTAACCACGCTCGGCCGCGCGCACGTAGCCGAGTTCTTCCAGTGTCAGCAGGATCCGCCGTGCGGTGGGGCGGGCCAGCTTCGTGGCGGTCGCGACCTCGGCGAGCGTCATCACCGGCTGGTTGGGCCGGAAGGCGGCGATCACTTCGAGCCCGCGGGCGAGCGCCTCGATGAAGTCCGGACCGGTTCCCTCTCGTGGCATGGCACGACCTCCTCACGGCCTGGCGGGCACTGCGTCCCGCGAAGCGTATCCGCTCGCTGTCCGCGAGACGGACAGCATCGCCCGGCCTCGCGCGGCGCGGGGTCCGGCCGGGCATTGACAGGGGCTCCGCGGTGCGCAAAAGTGTCTTCACCCCACTGGTTGTCCGTCAAGCGGACGATTGTACGCGTCGGGGGTCCGTGGGGCTCCGGCGTGGAAGAGAGGCAGCCATGAGCGAGCCCACCGGCCGGCCGGTCGTCCTGCGCGGCGGGACCGTGCTGACCGTCGACGCCACCCGCCGCGTGCTGCCCGGGCACGACGTGCTGGTCACCGGCGACACGATCACCGCCGTCGGCCCGGAACTGGCCGTGCCGGACGGCACCGTGGAGATCGACGCGACCGGCGGCATCGTGATGCCGGGCATGATCGACACCCATCGGCACATGTGGCAGACGGCGATGCGCGGCTACGGCGCCGACTGGACGCTGACGCAGTACTTCGTCTGGTACTACCTGGAACACGGCAAGACGTTCCGCCCGGCCGACGTCTACGCGGGCAACCTGCTGTCCGCCTGGGAAGCGCTCGATGCGGGCGTGACGACCACAGTGGACTGGTCGCACGGGCTGCAGACGACCGAGCACGCCGACGCGGCCGTGGACGCGCTGCAGGCCGTGCCGGGCCGGTTCGTGCTGGCGTACGGCAACATCCAGGACGCGCCGGCGCACTGGACCGCTGCGCCCGAGTTCCGCGAGTTCGTCGCGCGCCGCATGACCGGCGACCCGATGCTCGGCTTCCAGCTCGCGTTCGACGTGACCGGCGACCCGGCGTTCCCGGAGAAGCCGGCGTTCGAGGTCGCGCGCGAGCTCGGCGTGCCCGTGACCACGCACGCGGGCGTGTGGGGGGCGACCGGCGACGACGGCATCCGCCTCATGCACGACCACGGCTTCATGACGCCGGAGACGATCTACGTGCACGGCGCGTCGCTCTCGGCCGACTCGTACCACCGGATCGCCGCGACGGGCGGTTCGGTGTCGGTGTCCACCGAGAGCGAGCAGAGCGCGGGCCAGGGCTACCCGCCCACCTGGGCGCTGCGCTCGCACGGCATCCCGGTGTCGCTGTCGATGGACACGTCGGTGTGGTGGAGCGGCGACCTGTTCACTGCCATGCGCACCACACTGGGCGCCGACCGGTCCCGGGAGCACCTGGAGGCGCACGCGAAAGGCGACACCGTCACGCACGCCGCGTTGCGCGCCGACCAGGTCGTGGAGTGGGCCACCCGCGGCGGCGCCCGGGCCCTCGGGCGCGAGGCGGAGCTGGGCAGCGTCGAGGTCGGCAAGAAAGCCGACCTGGTGCTGGTGAAAAACGATCACTCGCCCGTGTCGTTCCCGCTGCTGAACCCCCACGGCCACATCGCGTTCCAGGCCCAGCGCGGCGACGTGCACACCGTGCTGGTCGACGGCCGCATCGTGAAGCGCGACGGCCGCCTCGTGGACGCCGACCTCGCGGCGGTGCGCCGCACGGTGGACGCGACGGTCGAACACCTGCGCGCGCAGCTGGGCGACGAGGCCTGGGACCAGGGCATGAACCCCGACGTCCCCGCGGCGAAGGTCCTCGACAACCCGTACACCTACACCGACTACCAGAGCGGCAGCACGCACGGCGGGTGACCACTGTGGACGTTTCCGCTCGGTTCGCCTTACGGTGGGGCGAGCGAGACGTCCGAGGCGGGAGGCCGGCATGGCAGGCGGTGCTGAGCGGTCGCGCGTGCCGGCCCCGATCGAGCCGATGCTCGCGACCCCGGACGGCGGCCTCCTGCGCGACAGCCCGGACTACGCCTACGAGTTCAAGTGGGACGGCTACCGCTCCATCATGCGCGTGGCCCCCGACGGCACCACCGTGCTCACGAGCCGCAACAACAACGATTTCACCGGGCGCTTCCCCGAGCTGCTGGGCGTGTTCGGCGACGCGCTGGGCGGGCGGCCCGCGGTGCTCGACGGCGAGATCGTGGCTCTCGACGAGCAGGGGCATCCCGACTTCGGGCTGCTGCAGAACCACGACAGTTCCCTGCGTTCCGTGTCGTACTTCGTGTTCGACGTGCTGCGGCTCGGCGGCGATTCGCTTTTGGACGCTCCGTACGACGAACGCCGGGCTGTTCTTGAGTCACTTGCGCCTGGGGACCGCCGCCTGGCGGCCATCACCCCCTCCTACAGCCACACGGACTTGTCGGCGCAGGGGATGTCGCCGCAGGACCTGCTGGACGTGGCGCAGAAGATGATGCTCGAAGGCCTGGTGGTCAAGGCGCGAGCTTCGCGGTACCACCCAGGCCGGCGGAGTCCGGAGTGGCTGAAGCACCCGTTGATCCGCAGCACGGAAGTCGTCCTCGGGGGCTGGCGGCCGGGCCAGGGGCGTCGTGCTTCCACCCTGGGCGCGCTGCTTCTCGGTGCGCACGATCCTGCGACGGGCGATCTTCTGTACCTCGGTGATGTGGGGACAGGGTTCACCGAGCAGATGCTGGTGGATCTGCGGGAGACACTGGCGCCGTTGGAGCGGCCGGTGAGCCCGTTCGCCAACGCGGTGCCCCGGGACCGGGCCCGGGGGGCGCATTGGCTGGCACCTTCGCTCGTCGGCGAGGTGGTGTACCGCCGCCTGACACCGGGCGACCAGCGGCTTCGGCACACGGCTTGGCGGGGGTTGAGGCCGGATCGGTTGCCGGGTGAGGTGGAAGTTCCGTCGACCTGATCGGGTGCCGGGTGAGGTGGAAGTTCCTCTGTCGCCCTGATCGCACCAGTGGGTTGTCCCGGCCTCGAGACGCGATCGGCGGCGGTCGGGCAGTCGATGAAGGCCTCGCTACCAGACCGACAACAGTCGTGCGTCGGGCTGACCGTTTTCGTCGACCCCGACGAGATGGGCTGCTTCGGGGCCGCTGCGGGAGTCGCCGTCCAGCGGGATGGCGAAGCGATGCTCGCCGGAGTCGACCGCGAGGTAGCGGTGGGGGACCACTTCGTAGCCGTCGATCACGTTGCCGACGAAATAGCGCATGACGACCAGCGACTGTCCTTCGGGAAAGCGCCATGCGCGGCAGCCGTACAACCCGAACGGGTTCGTGAGTGCTCGCAAGACGGGTCCGTCGAAATGCAGTTCGACGTAGTCGCGGACGAAGCTGACCGCGCTGATCTTGCGGCCCACCAGGAGTTGCAGCGACGCGGACAGCTCGTGGGCGGAGGCCATGCCGTGATCGTGCCAGAACTCTCTCTTCGACAGCTGACGGGGGAAGAACCATGACCAGCAAGCACGCTCATCATCGGCGGCGCCAGGGGTCTCGGCCGGGAAGCCGCGCGCAGGTTGGTCGCCGCCGGGCACACCGTCTACAACGGAGCGCGGGACGTCACGCGGGGCCGCGAGGCGGCGGATCAGCTCGGGGCGAAGTTCCTGCAGCTCGATGTGACCGACGACGAGTCCGTTGCCGCGGCGGCCGGCCGGTTGACCGAGTTGGACGTGCTGGTCAACTGTGCGGGCGCGTTCGAGGGCATGCTCGAGCCCGAAGACGCGACGGCGGGGCACATGCGGGAGAGCTTCGACGTCAACGTGTTCGGTGTGGTCCCGACGATTCACGCGTTCCTGCCGGTCCTGCGCCGGTCCGACGCGCCGGTGATCGTAAACGTGGGCAGCGGCCTGGGGTCGTTCGAGACGGTGAACAAGCCCGAGCGGCACGAGTCGCGGTTTCCGTTGCCGGTGTAGGCGTCGTCGAAGGCGGCGGTGGGGATGCTGACCGTGCAGTACGCCAAGGGACTGCCGGGAATCCGCGTGAACGCGGTGGATCCCGGGTTCACCGCGACCGAGACGCACGGCATGAGCGGCGACGGGATCCAGACCGCCGAGGAGGGCACCGGCGCGATCGTGCGCCTGGCGAGCATCGGCGCGAACGGTCCTGCCGGCACGTTTTCCGACCGCCACGGCGAGCTGCCGTGGTGACCGACGCGCTGGTCCTGGGCGGAGGCGGGATCGCGGGCATCGCGTGGCTCACCGGGCTGTTGACGGGCCCGGCCGACGCGCCGGACCGAACCCGGCCGCCAAGCCGACGAGGTCAAGGCGGACGTGGACCCGGCGTCGTTCGGCGCGGACCTCGCTGCCGTATTGAGCGGGGCGGAAACGTCGCCGGAGAGCCGCCGCGCGCTGGCCGTTCTGCGCTCCAACGGCAGACGGTTCCCGAAGCCGCCCGCCTCGCCGTGATCGAGTCCGGGCTGCCTTCGTTGACGTGGCCCGAAAAACCGTGGCTGAAGCTCGTCGCCGTGGATGCCGAAAGCGGTGAACCACGAGGGTTCGACAGCGGCTCGGGGGTGCGGCTGGTCGACGCCCTCGCCGCCAGCTGTGCCGTGCCGGGACTGTGGCCGCCGGTGACGATCGAAGGTCGCCGTTACGTCGACGGCGCCGTCCGCTCCAACACCAGCGCGGACTACGCGGCGGGCGCGGCGCGGGTGCTTGTGCTCGCACCGCTGGGCCACTTCGAACTGTTCCCGTGCGAGACATCACTCGCCGTCGCGATCGGCGACCTGCGGACGGGCGGTGCGGCCGTCGCCTACGTCGAGCCGGACGCGGATTCCCTGGCCGCCATCGGGGCGAACCCGGCTGATCCCGCCACTCGCCGTCCCACCGGGGAAGCCGGCCGGCAGGGCCGCCGCACGGCGCGCGACTGGCGCTGACGCACCCGGTTGCGGATGCACTTTTCACAGCCGGTAATCGATCACCGGAAGAGGCCGTCAGCAGCACCGCGGCCGTACGTGATCGAGACCCGGTTCGAAGTCCGGCGCAGGCACCCCGGCGTCCGAGAGCCGGGCACGGCGCACGGCAGGGGTCGTCATCGCGTGGCCTGAACGCCGAGCGGGACAGGGTGGCTGAAGCTGATGAGCACCGCCGAACCGGTGCACCGCAAGCGGATCCCCGAACCGTGTCCACCCGGGTCGGGCCCGATCGCCGACGCACCGGCACGCCGCCGGCAGCAGCATCGATCCCCGAGAAGGCGACCGGAACGTCGGCGTGCCCGACGCCCGTGCCCAGCCGCGCGGAGAGTCCGGCCGCGCGGTGCCACGCCGCGCCGGGCGGGGGATCCGGCAGGTGCCCGGTCTCGAGCCGGCCGGAGGTGCCCGAAAGCGGGGTTACCATCCGATTCATGCTGCGACGACGTTCCTCGGTCGCCGGGCCGGGGCGTGCCCCACGAACCCCGGCATCGTGTCGTGCGGGGAACTGGCGCGCAGCGAGCTCGACGGGTGAGTTTCCACCGCGTGACCGTTTTTGGTCACCCACCGACCACAATGGACACCCGACGGCTCGTCTGCCGAGAGCTGTCTTCGAGCCGGGGAGGCGCCGATGACCGAGACCTATCCGCCGCGCCGCAGCCCCGGGCGGATCGCCGTGATCGTCATCGCGGTGGTCGTGCTCGTGATCGGCGTGTGCCTGGCCATCGGGGGCGGCGTCCTGCTGCTCGTGTTCGGCTCCGGCGGGTCGCTGAGGTCGGGGGAGCACGACGTCACGACCCCGACCGCGGCCATCGTGACCGACACGGCGCAGATCACCGACACCGGCCGGCTCACCCGCGCGCTCGGCTCGCCCTCGGTGAGCGTCCACGCGACGGGCGGCAACTCGTCCGGCCTGTTCATCGGCATCGGGCCCGCCGCGGACGTCGACCGGTACCTGACCGGTGTCGCGATCGAGCAGGCGCGCAACTTCAACCTCGACCCGTTCGCGCTCGACGCCGTCCGCCGCGACGGCACGGCACTGGCGGTCCCGCCGGCCACCCAGCCGTTCTGGGTCGCGTCCGGGGCGACCGACGTGACCTGGCAGATCACCGACGGCGACTACCGCGCGGTCGTGATGAACGCCGACGGCACGCCCGGCGTGAACTCCCGCCTCGGCGTGGACCTGAACCTGCCGGGCCTGTTCGGCTACGCGCTCGGCCTCCTCATCGGCGGGCTGGTCCTGGTCGTGGCCGCCATCGTCGCGCTCGCGATGGGCCGGCCCCGCAGCCGGGCCCCGGAGCCGACCACACCGGCCCCGCCGCCGTACTGAGACCGCGGACCGGGCCGGCAACCATGGCAGAACACACCGCGACCGTCGAGCACGCGAAAACCCCCGAGTTCCTCACCCGCGCACGGTCGATCGCGCTGGTGCTGTGGCGGCGCGCCCCGTTCACCACGGGCGTCGTCGTGGCCATGGTCGCGCTCGGCCTGGCGACGGGCACGCTGTGGAGCGCCGTCGAGACGCGCGAGTGGTTCCCGCAGGTGTCCTACGGCCTGCCCTCGCTCCTCGACGGCCGCTGGTGGACGTTCCTGATCGGCCCGTTCTTCGCGCTGAACCCGCTTTTCTACCTGCCCGTGGCCGGCGGGTTCGCCCTGCTCGTCGGCCCGTCCGAAGCACGGCTGGGCACGCGCCGGACCGCCGCGATCGCCGTGGGCGCGCAGCTGGCCGCCACCCTCGGCGCTGCGCTGATCCTGCTCGCGCTGCGCGGCACCGGCTGGGAATGGGCGACGCAGCTCGCCGGCCGCACCGACGTCGGGTTCTCCGCGGGCGCGCTCTCTGTGGTCGCCGTGGTCAGCGCGACCATCCGCTCACCGTGGCGGCTGCGGTTGCGCGCACTGCTGTGCGTGTACGTCGGGGTGTCCATCCTCTACATCGGCACGCTGGCCGACCTGGAACACCTGCTCGCCGTCGGCCTCACGCTGCCGCTCGCGCGCCGGCTCGCCGGCCCGAAACGTCTCCGCTCCACGGGCCGCCCGACGCGGCGGGAGTGGCGGCTGCTGGCGGTCACCGGGCTCGTCATCGCGGGCGCGGTGCAGATCGTGGTGCGCATCGCACCCGGCGTCAGCCCGCTCGGCTCCACGGCGGGCCAGGCCGACTCGGTGCCTGAGCTGGCGATCGTGCTCGTGGTGATCGCGCTGATGATCAACGGCCTGCGGCGCGGCAAACGCGCCGCGTGGCGGTGGGCGGTCGGGCTCGCCTCGCTGATCGTGGCGCTCGGCGTTGTGATCGCCGTGGTCGTGCTGGTCGCGGAGATCTTCGGCCTCGCCTACACGATCGAAAACGCGTCGTTCCTCATCGCCGACGCCGTGCTCTGGGGCGCCATGCTGACGCTGCTCATCGCCGCGCGCGGGGCGTTCCGCGTCTCCTCCCGGCGGAAGCGGCGCCGCGCGCTCGGCTCCCGCGACGTCGACGGCGCCACCGAGCTGCTGCAACGCCACGGCGGCGGCACGCTGTCCTGGATGACCCTCTGGCCGGAGAACTCCCACTTCTTCGGCCCCGACGGCGAGTCCTACCTCGCCTACCGCCGCCACGCCGGGGTGGCCATCGCCCTCGGCGACCCGATCGGCCCCGACACCGCCGGCACGATCACGGCGTTCGCCGAGCTGTGCGACAACTCCGGGCTGGTGCCGTGCCTGTTCTCCGTCACCGACGAGACCACCGCCGTCACGGACTCGCTCGGCTGGGCGCGTGTGCAGGTCGCCGAGGACACCCTCGTCGACCTCGACGACCTGGAGTTCCGCGGGAAGGCGTGGCAGACCGTGCGCTCGGCACTCAACCGAGCGGTGAAGGAGGGCGTCGCCTTCCGCCTGGTGACGCTGGCCGACGAACCGTGGTCGCTCGTCGCGCAGGTGCGCGCGATCTCCGAGGAGTGGGTGGGGGACAAGGGGATGCCCGAGATGGGCTTCACCCTCGGCGGTGTGGACGAGGCGCTGGACCCGCGTGTCCGCGTCGGGCTGGCCATGGACGCCGACGGCGTGGTCCAGGGCGTCACGTCGTGGCTGCCCGTGTACGGCGGCGACGGGCAGGTCGAGGGCTGGACGCTCGACGTGATGCGCCGCCGTGGCAACGGGTTCCGGCCCGTGGTGGAGTTCCTCATCGCCTCGTCCTGCCAGGCGTTCCGCGCCGAGGGCGCTCGGTTCGTCTCGCTGTCGGGCGCCCCGCTGGCCCGCGCCCCGGAGGCCCCGCCCGCCGCGCCGCTCGAACGCCTCCTCGACTCGTTCGGCGGAGCGATGGAGCCCTACTACGGGTTCCGTTCGCTGCACGCGTTCAAGACGAAGTTCAAGCCCCGCTACGTGCCGATGTACCTCGCCTACCGCGAGGAGGCCGACCTGCCGCGGATCGGCGTCGCGCTCGCGCGCGCCTACCTGCCGGACGCCTCGCTGGGCTCGCTGGTGCGGATGGGGAAGAACTGACGGGACGGGCGGGCACCCGGGCGACTCTTGGCCGTTTCCCCTCGACCTGCGCGGACTATGCTCGCCGGGTTGATCAACGGGGGAGAGGACGGGGATGGCTGAGCAGGTCCTGGTGCGCGGCGAGCAGGTGCGCCGCGTCGCGGTGGCAAGCGCGATCGGCACGACGATCGAGTGGTATGACTACTTCATCTACAGCACCGCCACCGCGCTGGTGTTCAACAAGCTCTTCTTCCCGTCGCTCTCACCGGCGTCTGGCACGCTGGCGGCGTTCGCGACGCTCGGCGTGGGCTTCGTCGCGCGGCCGCTGGGCGGGATCGTGTGGGGGCACTTCGGCGACCGGGTCGGGCGGAAGGCGATGCTGGTCGCGTCGCTCGTCCTGATGGGGCTCGCGACGGCCGCGGTCGGGGTACTGCCCACGTTCGCGCAAGCCGGCGTGCTCGCGCCCGTGCTGCTGGTGGTGCTGCGCGTGCTGCAGGGCATCTCGGCCGGCGGCGAGTGGGGCGGCGCGGCGCTGATGGCGGTCGAGCACGCCCCGGCGGGCCGGCGCGGGCGATACGGCTCGTTCTCCCAGATCGGCGTGCCCGCCGGGCTGATCATCGCGCAGCTGGTGTTCTTCGCGGTGACGAGCTCCCTGTCGCCGGAGGACTTCCGGTCGTGGGGCTGGCGCGTGCCGTTCCTGGTCAGTCTCGTGCTGGTCGTCGTGGGTCTGGTGATCCGCTTGCGCGTGGCCGAAAGTCCCGTGTTCGCGCGGCTGCGCGAGACCGGCGAACGCAGCCGCGTGCCGATCGTCGACGTGCTGCGCCGCCGCCCGCGAGAGGTGACCGTGGCGGCGTTGAGCTTCATCGCCAACACCGCGCTGGGCTACGTCTTCTTCGCGTACCTGTTGTCCTACGGCACTTCCGTGCTCAAGCTGAGCAGCACCACGATGCTGGTGGAGATCATCGTCGGCAGTGTCGTGTGGCTCGTGAGCATCATCGCGGGCGCGATCTGGTCGGACCGCGTCGGGCGAAAACGGGTGTACCTCGCGGGTTCGGTGCTGCTCGTCGTGTGGTCGATCCCGTTCTTCCTGCTCGTCGACACGCGCCAGCCGTGGTTGCTCGGGGTCGCCGTGGTCGTGCTGAACCTCGGACTGGGCGCGACGTACGGGCCGCAGTCGGCGCTGTTCGCGGAGCTGTTCGAACCGCGCTACCGCTACAGCGGCGCCTCGTTCGCGTACGCGGTGGGCGCGGTCCTCGGTGGTGGTTTCGCGCCCCTGATCGCGACGGCGCTGCAGACGTCGACCGGCACGTCGCTGTCCGTGTCGCTGTATATGGTGGCGGTCGCGCTGATCAGTCTCGGTGCGGTGATCGCGTTTCCGCGCTCGCCGGTCACCACCGGCTGAGATCGGCGGCGGCCAAAGGTGTTCCTCAGGCGGCGGAGTTCAGGTCGTCTAGCGCCTGCGCCCCCGCCGGGGTCAGTTCGGCGGGCACCCACTGCCCGGGCGCGACCTCCCGCACCGGCCGGACAAGCCCGGCGTGCGTGAGCGCGTGCGCGGTGGGCTGGTCCGAGCAGAGCAGGCCGTCGATCCGCAGGTCGGGTTCCCTGCCGGCGCCGAGCTCGGCGCGACCCGCCGCGACGGCGCGCAACAGAGCGAGCGCCCGGCCGTTGAGCGGTGTCGTGGTCATGGCGGTTCCTTTCCGCGTCCCTCACCTCGAACACGGATCCGCGGCCCCGCCGGTTCACCCCGCTCAGGAGATCGCCAGGTCGGCCCGCAGTGGTGAGCCGCGCATGGCGCGCCAGACCGCGGCGGGCGTCAGCGGCATGTCGGCGTGGCGCACCCCGAACGGGGCGAGCGCGTCGACCACCGCGTTGACCACGGCCGCGGGCGAGCCGACGGTCGCGGACTCGCCGATGCCCTTCGCGCCGATGGGGTGGTGCGGCGAGGGCGTGACGGTCTCGCCGAGCTCCCAAGAAGGGCACTCCAAAGCTGTGGGCAGCAGGTAGTCCATGAAGGAGCCGCCGAGGTGGTTGCCGTCGGTGTCGAAGGCCATGAGCTCCATCAGTGCCATGCCGATGCCGTCGGCGAGGCCACGGTGCACCTGGCCCGCGACGATCATCGGGTTGATCCGCACGCCGCAGTCGTCCACGGCGATGAAGCGGCGCACGCGCACCTGGCCGGTGTCCGCGTCGACGTCGACCACGCACAGGTACGCGCCGAAGGGATAGGTGAGGTTCGGCGGGCTGTACACGGTGCTCGCGTCGAGCTGTCCCTCCACGCCGTCGGGCAGCGCCAGGTCGGAGTGGGCGGCCAGAGCGATCTCGCGGATGGTGTGCCCCCGGCCGGGGACACCGCGCACGAACCAGCGCCCGCGTTCCCACTCGAGGTCGTCCGGGCTCACCTCGAGCATCGCCGACGCGACCTGCCGCGCGCGTTCTCGCACCTTGCGCGCCACCGTGACTGCGGCCGCACCCGACACCGGCGTCGAACGCGAGCCGTAGGTGCCGAGGCCGAACGGCGTGTGGTCGGTGTCGCCCTGCACGACCTCGACCTCGTCGGGCGGGATGCCGAGCTCGGCCGACACGAGCTGCGCGAACGTCGTCTCGTGGCCCTGGCCCTGCGACATGCAGGACAGGCGCAGCACGGCCGAGCCGGACGGGTGCACGCGCAGCTCGGCGCCGTCGGCCATGCCGAAGCCGAAGATGTCCATGTGCTCGCGCGGGCCGGCGCCCACGGCCTCGGTGAAGAAGCTCAGCCCGAGGCCCATCAGCTCGCCGCGGGCGCGTTTCTCGGCCTGCTCCCGGCGCAGCTCGTCGTAGCCCGCGATCTCCTTCAGCAGCGTCAGTGCGCGCGGGTAGTCGCCCGAGTCGTACTGCCAGCCCGTGGCGCACGTGTAGGGGAACTGCTCAGGCCGCAGCAGGTTGCGCATGCGCAGCTCCGCCGGGTCGAGCCCCAGCTCGCGCGCGAGGACGTCCATCATCCGCTCGACCACGTACACGGCCTCGGTGATCCGGAACGAGCACGCGTACGCGACGCCGCCGGGCGCCTTGTTCGTGTAGACGCCGGTGACCGAGCAGAACGCGGCCGGCAGGTCGTAGGAGCCGGTGAACACGTGGAAGAACCCGGCGGGGAACTTCGCGGGCTGCGCGGTGCCGTTGAACGCGCCGTGGTCGGCGAGCACGCGCACGCGCAGCCCGAGCAGCCGGCCGTCGCGCGTCGCCGCGATCTCGCCGCGCATGTGGTAGTCGCGGGCGAACGACGTGCTCATCAAGTTTTCCGACCGGTCTTCGGTCCACTTCACCGGCCGCCCGGTGACCATCGAACCGACCACCGCGCACAGGTACCCCGGGTACATCCCGACCTTGTTGCCGAAACCGCCGCCGATGTCGGGCGCGACGATGCGGATCCGGTGCTCGGGCAGTCCGGTGATCCGCGAGTACAGGATCCGGTGCGCGTGCGGCGCCTGCGCCGTGGCCCACACCGTGAGCTTGCCGGTGATCGCGTCGATGTCGGCCACGGCGCCGCACGTTTCCAGCGGCGCCGGGTGCACGCGCGGGTAGAGCATGTCCTGCCGGGCGACCACGTCCGCTTTCGCGAAGGCGGCTTCCGTCGCTTCCTCGTCGCCGGAGGACCAGTCGAACACGTGGTTGTCGGCCTTGCCGAGGTCGTCGCGGATCACGGCGGCGCCGGCGGCGAGCGCGGCCGGCGCGTCGACGACCACCGGCAGCGGTTCGTACTCGACGTCGATCAGCTCGAGCGCGTCTCTTGCCGCGTACCGATCTTCCGCGACCACGAACGCGATCTCCTGGCCCTGGAATCGGACCTTGTCGGTGGCCAGCACGGCCTGCACGTCGTGCGAGAGCGTCGGCATCCACGCCATCCCGCGCATCCCCAGGTCCTTCCCGGTGAGCACGGCGCGGACCTTGGGGTGCGCCTCGGCCGCGCTGGTGTCCACCGACACCAGGCGCGCGTGGGCGTGCGGGCTGCGCAGGATCGCGCCGTGCAGCATCCCGGGCAGCACGAGGTCGTCGAGGAACGTGCCGCGCCCGCGCACGAAGCGGGCGTCTTCCTTGCGGGGCAGCGAACCGGAGGTCATGGTGCTTCCCCGTCCGGGTGCTCGGCCGCCCACCGGATCGAGCGGACGATGTTCTCATAACCGGTGCAGCGGCACAGCTGCCCGGAGATCGCTTCGCGGATCACGTCTTCGCTCGGATCCGGGTCGCGGTCGAGCAGCCAGCGCGCGGTCATCAGCATCCCCGGCGTGCAGAAGCCGCACTGGATCCCGTGGCACGCCACGAAACCCTGCTGCACGGGGTCGAGCTCCGCGCCCTGGCCGAGGTCCTCGACGGTGCGCACCCGCTTGCCGTCGGCCATCGCCGCCAGCACCGTGCACGACTTCACCGGAAGGTCGTCGAGCCACACCACGCAGGTGCCGCAGTTGGAGGTGTCGCAGCCCCAGTGCGTGCCGGTGAGCCCGAGGTCGTCGCGTAGCAGGTGCACGAGCAGCAGACGTGGCTCGACCGTGCGGCGGTGGGGCTCGCCGTTGACCGTCACCGTGATCTCCACGCCCGTCAGCCTCCGGCTCGCTCCGCCGCCCGGTGCAACGCCCGTGTGGTGAGCGTGGCGACGAGGTGGCGTTTGTAGTCCGCCGGGCCGCGCTGGTCGGCGGCCGGGGAACAGTGCTCGGCCGCGGTGACCCCGGCCTTCTCGAAGCGTTCCGCCGAAGCGGCGCCACCGCGCAGGAAATCCTCGGCCTCGGCCGCGACGAACCGCGGCGCGCCGACCGCGGTGAGCCCGATGCCGGCTTCGGCCACATCGTCGCCTTCGAGCACGAGCTCCGCCCCGGCGGCCGCCACCGCCCAGTCACCCGCCCGGCGGCCGACCTTCGCGTACGCGCTGCCGCTGCCGTCGCGAATCGGCAGCCGCAGCTCCACGAACAGCTCGGCCGGGCCGACGACCGTGCTGTAGGGCCCGGTGAAAAACTCGCGCACGGGCACGGTTCGCGTGCCTTGCTCACCGCGGATCACGGCGTTGGCCCGCACGGCGGCGAAGGCGGCCGACAGGTCCTCCGACGGGTCGGCCTGGCACAGCGAACCCCCGATCGTGCCGCGGTTGCGCACGATCGGGTCGGCGATCACGCGCTCGGCGTCGGCCAGGACCGGGAACAGCGCGCCGGCCTCGGCCGAGGCCAGCAGCTCCGCATGCCGCACCAGCGCGCCGATGCGCAGCTCGCCGTCGGAGACCTCGATCCCGCACAGCTCGGTGAGCTCGTTGACGTCCACGAGCGCTTCGGGCCGGGCCAGCCGCAGCTTCATCATCGGGATCAGGCTGTGCCCGCCCGCGATCACGCGGCTTTCCGGGCCGTACTTGGCCAGCAGCGCCAGCGCGTGCTCGACGCTCGTGGCCCGCTCGTACTCGAACTGCGCCGGCACCTGCATGACGGTCGATAGTCCCCGCCGCGCGGGCCCGCCGCAACAGCGGATTAACCGATGGCCTACTGCGCCGTTGGTTACCAATCCGACCACAGCCACGCTCCGAGCTTTCGTAGCAACGGTTACCTCATGCCCGGGGTCTGCCTACTTTTGGTCGGATTGGTAACAGGTAGAGGCACCGGTTCCGCCCAGCTCGGCACGGGGTTAAGCAAAGGGTTAATCGCGGATTGTCGCGGCCGTGGTCCCGGTGGAGCATCACGGCAGCTGACCAACGGCGGAAGCAGGTGCGCGTCATGCGGATCGAGTCCGACGGGCACAGCCGCGGCAACCCCCGGCTGTTCGAGCTCGTCGAGGACGCACCGAAGCAGGGCCCGGGCCCGACCGTGTGGGCGTGGCCCGACCTCGTGGACTTCCTGAAGGTGGCGGGCCGCCCGGTCGCCGGGCCGTGGCCGCCACACCAGCGGGCGCGGCAGGACCCGGAAGAGGACACGCTGCCCACGGCCGTGGCCGAACCTCCCGAGAACGGCTGAGGAGGCCCGCGTGTACCCGTCCCGGTTCCGGTACGAAGCACCCCGTTCCCTGGCCGAGGCGCTCGACCTGCTGCACACCGGCGGCGACGAGGCCAAGGTCCTCGCGGGTGGGCAGAGCCTGGTGCCGCTGATGAAGCTGCGCTTCGCCGCGCCCGCGCTCGTCGTCGACATCAACAACGTGCCCGGCCTCGCCCACCACGAGCTCGACGCCGAGGGCAACCTCCACGTCGGCGCCCTGTGCCGGCACGCGGATCTCGAACGCTCGCAGCTGCTCAAATCCGTGCAGCCCACGATGGCCGCCGCAGCGCCGCTGATCGCCGATCCCATCGTGCGCAACCGCGGCACGCTGGTCGGTTCGCTGTGCCACGCCGATCCCCACGGCGACTGGGCTTCGGTGGTGCTGGCGCTGGACGGTTCGATCGTCGTGCAAGGACCCGCCGGCCGGCGCCGCATCGCCGTGCGCGACTTCGTGCTCGGCCCGTTCGAGAACGCGCTGGCGCCCGACGAGATCGCCGTGGAGGCCGTCATTCCCGCACCGCGCGGGACACCCGCGGGCGGTTACCTCAAGCTGGAACGCCGGGTCGGCGACTTCGCGACGGTCGGCGTCGCCGTGGCGGTGGAGACACAGTCCGGCACGGTCACCCGCGCCGGCATCGCCCTCACCGGCGTGGGCGGTTCGACGATCGAAGCCACCGACGCCGAGCACGCGCTCGTGGGCGGTCCGCTGACGCCGGACAGCGTGGCGGAGGCCGCGGCCCTGGCGGCCGCGGCGGCCCGCCCGAAGACCGACCACCGCGGCACGGCCGAGTTCAAGCGGCACCTGGTGCGCACGTTCGTGGTGCGCGCGCTGGGCCGCACCGGGGAGGAAGCGGCGTGACGAGCGTCCACGAGATCCACGAGGAAACCACCGGCGACGTCCCGATCCGTCGGATCACGGTCACGGTCAACGGCGAGCGCCGCGTGGTCGAGTGCGAACCGCGGCTGCTGCTCGCGCACCTGCTGCGCCAGGGCCTGGGCCTCACGGGCACGCACATGGGCTGCGACACCACCAACTGCGGCGCGTGCACCGTGCTCGTCGACGGCCGCGCGGTGAAGTCGTGCACGATGCTCGCGGTGCAGGCCGACGGGCACGAGGTCACCACCGTCGAGGGGCTCGCCACGGCGAGTGAGCTGCACCCGCTGCAGGAGGGTTTCCGCGAGGAACACGGCCTGCAGTGCGGCTTCTGCACGCCGGGGATGATGCTCTCGGCCAAAGCCCTGCTCGACGAGAACCCGGATCCGTCCGAAGAGGACGTCCGCTGGGCGCTGTCAGGGAACCTGTGCCGCTGCACCGGGTACCAGAACATCGTGAAGTCGGTGCTGTGGGCCGCCGCCAAGCTGCGGTCCGAATAGGAGGCTCGACGTGTCGCAGGCGTTGGACGAGAACAAGATCGGCGGGCTCGGCGTCAGCCGCAAGCGGGTGGAGGACAACCGGTTCATCCGCGGGCGCGGGAACTACACCGACGACATCGTGCTGCCCGGCATGCTGCACATGGAGATCCTGCGCAGCCCGCTCGCGCACGCGCGGATCAAGTCGATCGACACCAGTCGGGCGTGGGAGATCCCGGGGGTGCGGCTGGTGCTCACCGGCGAGATGGCCGCGACCCGCAACCTCGCGTGGATGCCCACGCTCTCCTACGACACCCAGGCGGTGCTCGCCACGGACAAGGTGCGGTTCCAGGGCCAGGAAGTCGCGTGCGTCGTCGCCGACGACCCCTACATCGCCAAGGACGCGTGCGAGGCCATCGACGTCGAGTACGAACCGCTGCCCGTGATCGTGAACCCCGGCCAGGCCGTGGCCGAGGGCGCGCCGCTGATCCGTGACGACAAGGCGGGCCAGGCCGACAACGTCGTCTACCGCTGGGAAGTCGGCGACCAGGCCGGCACCGACGCGGCGTTCGAGAAGGCCGACGTGGTCTCGAAACTGCGGCTGCACTACCCGCGTTCGCACCCCTCGCCGATCGAGTGCTGCGGCTCCGTGGCCGACTTCGACCGCGCGACGCGGAAGCTCACCGTGTACATGACCACGCAGGCGCCGCACATCATCCGCGCCGCCGTGGCGATGGTGGCCGAGCTGCCCGAGCACCTGATCCGCATCATTTCCCCGGACATCGGCGGCGGCTTCGGCAACAAGGTGCCCGTGTACCCCGGTTACGTGTGCTCGATCCTGTGCTCCATCCTGCTGGAGCGGCCCGTGAAGTGGATCGAGGACAAGACCGGCAACCTGATCTCCACCGGGTTCGCCCGCGACATGTACCTCGACGGCGAGATGGCGTTGCGTGCCGACGGCAAGATCCTCGGCGTCCGCATGCATGCCGAGGCCGACCACGGCGCGTTCTTCGCCGACGCGCAGCCGAGCAAGTTCAAGATCGGGCTGCTGCACTCGACGTTCGCCTGCTACGACGTGCCCGCCGCGCACCTCACCGCGCGCGGCACTTACACCAACAAGGCGCCCGGCGGCGTCGCGTACCGCTGCTCGTTCCGCGTCACCGAGGCGATGTTCTTCCAGGAGCGCATGGTCCACCAAGCCGCGAAAGACCTGGGGCTGGACCCGGCCGAGTTCCGGCGGCGCAACTTCGTCCGCGCCGACGCGTTCCCGTACCGCACGCCGTTCGGGTTCCTCGTGGACTCCGGCCAGCCCGAGGCGTGCCTCGAGGTGGGGCTGAAAGCCGTGGGCTACGAGGACTTCCTGCGGCAGAAGGAGCAAGCGCGCAAACGCGGGCGGCGCCTGGGCCTCGGGATCTCCACGATGACCGAACCGCTCGGCGCCGGCAACAGCCGCGAGTACGACATCCTCGGCATCAAAATGTTCGACTCGGCCGAGTTGCGCGTGCACATGACGGGCAAGGCGCTGCTGCGGGTCGGCGCGAAGAGCCAGGGGCAGGGCCACGAGACCACGTGGGCCCAGATCGTGAGCCACGAGCTGGGCATCCCGGCTGACGACGTCACGGTGGAGGAGGGCGACACCGACACCGCGCCGTTCGGCATGGGCACCTACGCCTCGCGCAGCACGCCGGTCGCGGGCGCGGCGATCTCCATGGTGTCGCGCAAAATCCGGGCCAAGGCGCGCAAGCTCGCCGCACACCTGCTCGAAGTGTCCGAAGAGGACCTCGAGTGGGAGCTGGGCCGGTTCTCCGTGCGCGGGGTGCCCGAGCACGGCGTGACCATCCAGGAGTGCGCGATGGCGGCGTACGGCAACATGCCCGACGGCATGGAGCCCGGGCTGGAGAACCACGCCTACTACGACCCGCCGAACCTGACCTGGCCGTTCGCGGTGTACATCGTCACCGTCGAGGTCGACCCCGAAACCGGGGTGTGGGACGTGCTCAACACCGTGGCCGTGGACGACTGCGGCGTGCGCATCAACCCGATGATCGTCGAGGGCCAGATCATGGGCGGGCTCACCGAGGCCTACGCGATGGCGAACATGCAGTTCATCACCTTCGACGCCGAGGGCAACTGCGTCGGCTCGAACTACATGGACTATCTGCTGCCCTGCTGCCCACCGCGTGGGAGACGCCGGGGTTCGAGCTGCACAGCGAGGTCGTCACGCCGTCGCCGCACCACCCGATCGGCGCCAAGGGCGTGGGGGAGTGCGCGGCGGTCGGCGGGCCGGCGGCGTTCGTGAACGCGGTGATGGACGCGCTCGACGACACCGGCGTGCGCAACATCGACATGCCGCTGCTGCCCGACCGCGTGTGGGAAGCCCTGGCGCAGCGCCACGACGTGTCCGGCGCGCCGCCGGTGCGGACGGACTGACATGTCCACCGTGGACTCATCCGATGGCTGGGACGTCCTCGCCCACGCCGGTGAAATGGCCCGCCGCGGTGAGGCGTTCGCGCTCGCGACCGTGGTGTGGCGCCAGGGCCCGTCGTCGGGCAAGCAGGGCTGCCGCGCGATCATCACGGCCGAGGGCGAGCTGCGCGGGTGGATCGGCGGAGCGTGCGCCGAGCCGGCCGTGATCCGCGAGGCCCGGCAGGCGCTCGTCGAAGGTACGCCCCGGCTGCTGCTGCTCGGTTCGCCGGAGCAGTTCGGCGCGGCGGTGCCCGAGGGCATGACGGTGGTGCCGATCTCCTGCCAGAGCGAGGGCGCGCTGGAGGTCTACATCGAGCCGGTGCAGCCCGTGCCGCACCTGGTGGTGGTCGGGCGCTCGCCGATGGCGCACACGCTGGTGGAGCTGGCGGGTTCGCTCGGGTGGCACGCGCAGCTCGTCGAGCACACCGGGCTGGACGCCGTGACCGCGCGGTCCTTTGTGGTCGTGGCGACGCAGGGTCACCACGACGAGGAGGCGCTGGAGCGAGCCCTCGCCGCACGGCCGGCGTACGTCGGGCTCGTCGGCTCGCGCCGACGCGGGGCGAGCGTGCTCGGTTACCTCGCCGACCGCGGGGTGGCGGCCGACGAGCTGGACCGCGTGCAGGTGCCGGCCGGGCTGGACCTCGGCAGCGTGTCACACCGGGAGATCGCCGTGGCGATCCTGGCCGAGCTCGTGCGGATCCGGGCGGCCCGCGGGGTGCCGCCCGGTCCGCCGGCCTCCGCTGTTTCGGACCCGGCGGAGACCGTGGACCCGGTGTGCGGCATGACCGTGGAGGTCGACGATCCGGTGGTGTTCGAGGGCCACGAATACAGCTTCTGCTGCGCCGGCTGCCGCGCCGCGTTCCTGCGCGACCCCGGCGCGTACGCCAAGAAGGAGAGCCGATGCTGATCCGCAACCAGTTCGAGGTCGCGCAGCCCGTGGACAAGGTCTGGCGGTTCTTCGACGACGTGCCGGCCGTGGCGACGTGCCTGCCGGGCGCGGAGCTGACCGAGGACCTCGGCGACGAGCGCTACCGCGGCCGCGTGGGCGTCCGCCTGGGACCGGTGTCGCTGAAGTTCGACGGCGTCGCGGCCATCACCTCGCGCGACGAGGACGCCCGCCGGCTCGTGGTCGACGCGAGCGGCGCCGAAGCCCGCGGCCGGGGCCAGGCGGCCATGGTCGTGACGGCGACGCTGGCCCGCGCGGACGTGGGCACCCGCGTCGACTTCGAGCAGGACCTGAAGGTGTCCGGCGCCGCCGCGCAGTACGGGCGGGGCATGATCGCCGACGTCTCGTCGGTGCTGATGCGCCAGTTCGCCCTCAACGTGCAGGAGGCCATCGCGCGCGCCGAACGCGGGGAGACGGCGGCGGCGCGGCCCGCGGCGGCCCCGGCCCGCGGGTTCACGCTCGGCCTGCAGGCGACGCTCATGGCGCTCAGGCGCGTGTTCCGCCGGTTCTTCGCGCACTACCCGAGCACCCCGGCCTGAGGAGGAAACCGTGGTCCTGTGGTGGATCGGCAACGCCGTGCTGCTGTTCGCGGTGCTGCCCGTGGTGATCGCCCTGCTCAACCGTGTGCTGGCCGCCGTCGAGCGGATCCGCGCCGCGGCCGACGACATCCTCGTGGGCGGCGTGCGCCTCGCGGGGCAGCTCGAACCCGTCCCGGAGGCGCTCGCGCGCACCGACCGCACCATCGGCGAAGTGGCCGTAGGCGCGACCCGGTACGCCGGCAGCGTCGCGAAACTGCTGGGCTGAAAGGAGTTCCGCCATGCCTGCCGCCGCCTGGGCCACCCTGGCCATCAGCGCGCTGATCATCCTGTTCGCCGCCGTCGGCCTGCTCCGCGTGATCCTGCACCTGCGCCACGTCCGCCACACGCTCGGCAGCGTGCTGGGCGGCGTGCGCGTGATCGCGGAGGAGACCGCGCCCGTGCCCGCCGCGCTGGGCTCGGTCAACGCGAACCTCAAGCCGGTGCGCGACTTCTGCGAGTCGGTGTGAGAGGGGGAGTGTCATGACCACGGGCTGGATCATCGGGTTTTCGATCGGGGTCGTCATCGTGCTCGTCGTGGTGGCGCTCGTGGTGCCGATCCTGGCGCTCGCGCGCTCCATCGGCCAGGCCGCGCCACTCATCGACGACGAGCTCAAGGCGGCCGAACGCAACACCGCGCCGCCGGCCGAGCTGCGCACCACCATCGACCACGCCGAGGTCATCGTCGCCGGCCTGCGGCGCGGCCGTGAGCGGCTGGGAGGCTGATCCGAGTGTCCACACAGGACGAGACGTTGTGGTGGATCGCCATCGCCGCCGGGTTCGTGGTGATCCTCTTGGTGGTGGCTCTGCTGAGCCTGCTCATCCACTACGTGAAGGTGATCGACCGCCGGGTCGCGGGCATCCGCGACACGCTGCACGGCGCCGCCGACAACACGCAGCACACCGACCTGATCCCCGTCACGGCCACGCGCGTCGACGCCGTGCTCGCCGAAGGCCTGCAGCGCCACCTGTTCCTCGGCCGTGTGCTCGGAAAGGTGAAATCGTGACCACCACCCTGATCGTGCTGACCGTCGTCGACATCGCCTTGCTCATCGCGGGCCTCGCGGTGTACCTGTTCTGGGTCGGTGGCCTGCTCGCCCGCATCGCCACGAACCTGGAGGACTGCGCGGACACCGTGCGGCGCATCAACACCCACGCCGAGGCGATCGTGCCGGGCGTCTCGCACATCAACCGCACGGGCGCGGTGGTGGCCGGCGCGTTGCCGCTGCTGTACGGGATGGCGGAGGAGATCGTGGCGGGGGCGACCTACACGCCGCCGACGGAGGAACGCCCGCCCGCGCGCCCGGCGTCGGGGACCCGGCGCTCACGGCTGCACGACGCGGTGGGATTCGCGTCGCACTGATCGTGTTCGGCGTCGGCGCGCCGGGCCAATGCCGAGATCAGGGTGGGTTCAAGGCGCCGCATGAGGAGTGCTTCGCGACGTGGCTACCGCGATTCGCGAGGCGCGGAAACGTCGCGGCACGTTCCTGAGCATCGAGGAGGCGGAGCGAGCTTCGCGGCCGGCTGACTCCCGTCCTTTGCGGTCCGGTGCCGGGGCCGACGTCATCCCCGCCGGGTGATGCCCGCCGGGTGCGCGACCCGCCAGGGTCGGGGGCACCGCCACAACCGGCGGACCCTCCGAGCGGCTGGGGCCGGTGCACGGGCAAGCGCGCAGGGGTGATCGTGGGCGAGACGTTGACGAGCTTGGCGAACGCGGCTGCGGGCGTGAATCCCGTTCCGTGGGCGCGTTCGCAGATGGCCTTCACGCTCGGGTTCCCATTATCCTGGCGTCTTCGGCCGGTTGATCTCGTGGGCGCTGCCCCCGGTCGTGCTCAGCGTCCTGTGCGGGTTCGGCGCCCTGGTGCTGCTGGTCCGCGACGCGGCCCGCGGCGCACGGGTGCTCGCCGTGGTCGCGGTCGCCTGCATCATCCTCAGCTGGGGCATCGCCCAACGGCCCTACCTGCTGCCCGAGACCCTCACCATCGCCGCCGCCGCCGCACCAACCGGAACCCAGACCGCGATGCTCGTGGCCGTGGGACTCGCCGTGCTGATCGTGCTACCCGGCTTCGTGCTGCTCTACGTGCTCGACCAGTGCCGACTGCTCCCCGAGGAAGGCCTCGAGGACGCCGCCGACACCGCCGTCGACACCGAGGCCGGCTGAGCCGTACCGCAATCACCTGCGAAAGGTGATTGCCGCGCCGCCTGGTCCACGGATCGTCGAAGCAGGCCCGCGACTTCGCGCGTCACGAAAGTGAAGGAGCTCCCGTGAACGCCACGACCTCGCCCTTCCCGCGGATCGCCGACTACGCGTTCCTGTCCGACTGCCACACCGGTGCCCTGGTGGCGCCGGACGGTTCCGTCGACTGGCTGTGCCTGCCCGCGTTCGACGCCCCGAGCAGCTTCGGCAACCTGCTCGACCGCGGCGCCGGGTCCTTCCGGTTCGGTCCCTACGGGATCAACGTGCCGACCTCGCGCGCCTACGTGCCGGGTACCAACGTCATGACCACCACCTGGCACACACCACACGGCTGGCTGCTGGTCCACGACGCCCTGACGATGGGCCCGCGGCGCGGCCGCGACACGGTCACGCCCCACACCAGGCCACCCGCCGACAACGACGCCGACCACCTGCTCGTGCGCACCGTCGAGTGCCTCGAAGGCGAGCTGGAGGTAGAGCTGGTCTGCGAGCCGGCGTTCGACTACGGGCGGATGCCGGCCGACTGGACCATCGGCGGCGACGATCACCACGCCGACGCGACCGGGGCCGGCCAGACCTTCCGGCTGAGCACCGACATGCTCATCGGCATCGAGGGTGGCACCGCGCGGGCTCGGCACGTGCTCGTCAAGGGCGACAAGGCGTTCTGCGCGCTGTCGTGGGCCGAGGGGCTGGCCTCGCCGGCCGACGTCGCGGAGGCGCAAGCCCGGATCGACGCGACGGTCCGGTTCTGGCGCAGCTGGCTCTCCCGGGCCCGCATCCCGGATCACCCGCTGCGCCCGCCCCTGGAGCGCTCGGCGCTCACCATCAAAGGCCTGACCTACATGCCGACCGGCGCGACGGTCGCGGCATTGACCACGTCACTGCCCGAGGCACCGGGCGGCGAGCGCAACTGGGACTACCGCTACACCTGGATCCGCGACACCACATTCACGCTCCAGGCGCTGCACTACCTGAACCTGGACTGGGAAGCCGGCGACTTCATGCAGTTCGTCGGCGACCTCGAGCCGAACTCCGACGGCGGCCTGCAGATCATGTACGGCATCGACGGACGCCGCGACCTGACCGAGTCCACACGCGACGATCTCGGCGGCTACGAAGGCGCCCGGCCGGTCCGCGTCGGCAACGGCGCCTTCGACCAGCGCCAGAACGACGTCTTCGGCGCGGTGCTCGACTCGCTGCTGCTGCACACCGCCAGGAGCAAGCACCTGCCGCGCCGGCTGTGGCCGCTCGTCCAGTCGCAGGCCGCGGCCGCGACCGCGGCGTGGCGCGAGCCGGACCAGGGCATCTGGGAGGCGCGCGGCAAGCCGCAGCACTACGTGTCGTCGAAGCTGATGGGCTGGGTGGCGCTCGACCGCGCCGCCAAGCTGGCCAACATCCGCGACGACGGCAAGCTCGCGAGCCAGTGGCAAGCGACCGCGGACGAGATCCGCGCGGACATCCTCGAGAACGGCGTGAGCGAACGGGGCGTGTTCCGGCAGCACTACGACACCGACGCGCTGGACGCCTCGACTCTGCTCGCGGCTCTGTTCGGCTTCCTGCCGGGCACCGACGAACGCATGCGCAAGACGGTCGACGCGATCGCCGACGAGCTGACCGAGAACGGCTACGTCCTGCGCTACAAGACCGACGAGACCGACGACGGCCTGTCCGGAAAGGAAGGCACGTTCCTGATCTGCTCGTTCTGGCTGGTCTCCGCGCTCGCGATGGTCGGCGAGATGGACCGGGCGAGCAGCCTGCTGGAGCGCCTGCTGCGGATCTCGTCGCCGTTGGGTCTCTACGCGGAGGAGTTCGAGGTCGACCGGGCCCGGCACCTCGGCAACTTCCCCCAGGCGTTCTCGCACCTCGCCCTGATCCAAGCGGCGAGCCGGATCATCCTGTCCGACTTCATGGCGGAGCTGTCGCTGTGACCGGGCAGCGAACCGGGAACCGGAACGTCCTGGTGCTGGGCGGCGGGCTGGCGGGCGTCGCGTGTGCCCGGCGGCTCGGTGACGAGGGCATCGGGGTGGCCCTCGTCGACCGCAACGACTACCACCAGTTCCAGCCACTGCTCTACCAGGTCGCCACTTCGCAGCTGCCCGCGGAAGACATCGCGCGCCCGCACCGGGTGATCTTCCGCGACCACCCGACGGTCGAGACCCGCACCGCGCGCGTCACGGAGCTCGACATCGCGGGCCTCGGCTTGACCTTGTCCGACGGCGAGAAGATCAGCGGATCGCACCTGGTGATCGCGGCCGGCGCGCAGCCCGAGTACTTCGGTGTCCCGGGCGCCGCCGAGCACGCGTTCCCGCTCTACTCGGTGGCGGACGCCGTGCGGCTGCGGCTTCACGTACAGGACCTGGTGCGGGAGGTGGCGGAAAAGCGGCTCGGCGAGGATGCCCTCGACATCGTCGTCGTGGGCGGCGGCCCGACCGGCGTCGAGATCACCGGCGCGCTCACCGAGCTGATGACCGCTCTCGTGGCCATGGAGCGGATCCCGACCTCCGGGCGGATCTTCCTGATCGACCGCGGCAGCAGACTGCTCGGCGCCTTTTCCCACCGGTCGCACCAGTACGCGCACAAGCGGCTCACCGAGCACGGCGCCGAGCCCCGGCTCGACACGGGAGTCGCGGCGGTGCACGCCGACCGGGTGGAGCTCGGCGACGGCACCGCCATCCGCACCCGCACCGTCATCTGGGGCGGCGGCGAGTCTGCGGCGCCCGTGGTGCAGGCCGCCGCCGGGCTCGGGACCGGTCGTGGCGGGCGGGTCGACGTGCTGCCCGACCTGACGGTCGACGGCCACCCGGACGTGTACGCGATCGGAGACGCCGCAAACATCCCGGCGGGGCATCACGGGACGCTGCCGCAACTGGGCTCCGTGGCCCAGCAGTCCGGCGATTGGGCCGCCGGCAACATCCTGCGCCGGCGAGCCGGACAGCCGGCGAAACCGTTCCACTACAAGGACAAGGGCATCATGGCCATGATCGGCCGCAACGCCGCCGTCGCCGAGGTCGGCAAGCACCGGCACCAGGTCGACGGGCCCCTCGCGTTCGCCGCCTGGCTCGGTGTCCACGCGATGCTGCTGAGCGGGGTGCACAGCAAGGTCGACGCCTTCATGTCGTGGGCGTGGGACTACTTCGAGCGCGACCACGCCGCGATCGTCGAGTGGTCCACGAAACCCCACCGCATCGTCTGGGGAGACGACGACGCGGACGTTCCGCACATCTCACTCGGCCGAGGCGACTCCACGACGTCAGCCGGCCGTTCCTGAGGAGGACGGCCGACGAGGGAGCACTTCGCGTCGGCGACCGGCCACCGGAGCGGCTCGGCCGAGCCTGGTCAGCGGGACGTCCAGGGCGTGCGCCAGCCGCCGAACCCGGCCGTGATCTCGTCGGCCGCGCCCGGCCCCCAGGTTCCGGGTTCGTAGGCCCGCACCGGCGGCGGCGCGTCGAGCAGCGGCTGCATGACCCGCCAGGTCTCCTCGACGCCGTCCTGGCGGGAGAACCGGGTGCTGTTCCCGATCATCGCCGCGTGCAGCAGAACCTCGTACGGTGTCGGGCCCTCGCCGCCCTCGTCCGCGAACTCCATGTCGAGCTCGATCGGCGCGATGCGGGCCACGTCGGCGCGGAACGCGTCGACCTGGATCCGGACCCCGGTCGACGGGTCGAGCCTCAGGACGAGCTGGTTCGGCTGCGCTTCGTGTCCGACCAGCCCGAAACCCAGCTTGGGCGGGCGCTTGAAGACCAGCCGCAGCTCGGTCTGCGTCACCGGCAGCCGCTTGCCGGTCCGGATGAAGAACGGCACGCCGGCCCAGCGCCAGTTCTCGATGTCGAGCCGCAGCGCCGCGAACGTCTCGGTGGCCGAGTCGCGCGGAACGCCGTCGATGTCGAGGTAGCCGCGGTATTGCCCGCGCACGTAGTGGGCCGGATTCGCCTCCACCACCGCGCGGAACAGACCGACCTGCGACTCCTTGAGCGTCACCGGGTCGCCCCGTGACGGCGGCTCCATCGCGGCGGCCGCGACCACCTGCATCAAGTGGTTGACGACGACGTCGCGCAACGCGCCGACCGGATCGTAGAAATGACCGCGGTCCTCGACGCCGAAGCTCTCCGCCATCGTGATCTCCACGCACTCGAGGTAGTTGCGGCTCCACAGCGGCTCGAGGACGGCGTTGGCGAAACGCAGGTGGAGGATCTCTTGCAGCCCCATTTTCCCCAGGTAGTGGTCGACCCGGAACAGCTGCGCCTCGTCGACGTACTGGTGCAACTGATCGGCGAGCGCACGCGCGGACTGCTGGTCGTGGCCGAACGGCTTCTCGATGACGAGCCGGGCGCCGGTGGTCAGCCCGGCGTCGGACAGTCCCTTGACCACCCGGGCGAACAGGAACGGCGGGATCTCCAGGTAGAACACCGGTGTCGTGGCGCCCTTGACAGCGGCTCCGACCCGGTCGTAGGTGGCCGGGTCGGTGAAGTCGCCGCTGACGTAGGACAGCTTGGCGGCGAACCGGTCGAAGACCGCCTTGTCGAGGTCTCCGGTCGCTTCGATCGACGACCGGGCCCGTTCGACGAGCTGATCGAGTGTCCAGTCGTCGGCGGCAACCCCGACGACGGGGCACGTGAGCAGGCCGCGGGCCTCGAGGCGGTACAGCGAACGGAAGGTCATCACCTTCGCCAGGTCGCCGGTGATCCCGAAAATCACGAGGCCGTCCGCCCGCGGCGGCTCGATGGCTGTCGTTGTCATCCCTGCCTCCAGCTCCGTCACGACGCATCACGGACTCCGGTCGTGTCCGGGAGCATCGTCGCCGCCGACCGAGCGATCCGGCCTCATCCGTGGGGGATGAGAGGGGCGCCTCAGCGTTCGTGGCCGATCCACTCCTCGGCCCAGCTGTGATCGAACTGCGTTTCGTTGCAGCGCGGCCGGTAGACGGCGGTGAGCTCGCGGACGATCTGCTCGCGGTGCGCGGGCAGCCCACCGGGGACCTCGTAGGTGCAGATGTGCACCTTCCACCGCGAGCCCGCGCGGGCGATCCAGCACTGCGCGCGCGGGTGCCGCCACGGGAGGCTCGCCTGGGACAGGTCGTCCGCGTGGTTGACGTACACCACGGCGTAGCGATCGGGGCGGGCTTCGGGCTCGGGGCGGTAGAGCACGGCGTACACCGCGGCGACGGCGGGGGGCGTCCACCCGCCGAGCAGGCGGGGGCCCTCGAACGGGTACCCCGAAGCCGAGCCGAGGCGGATCACTCGTGTTCGCCGACGGCCTCGACGCGCCCGACCGGCAACGACGGCAGCCCGGCCTCCTTCGCCGCGCGGCGGAACTCCGCCGTGGCGAGCGTGATCGCCTTCTCCCGGTCGGGTGCCTCGACGAGCAGGCGCGCGCCGTAGCTCGTGGTGCCGATCCCGCTGGCGATCCCGCCCGAGGCCGCCACCGCGTCGGCCAGGCTCACGATCTCCTCGCGAGTGAACACGCGCTCGCCGTCCGCTTCGATCCCCACGCTCCACCGCATCGCCGGTGCTCCTCACCGAGCTCGGGGCAGCGCTGCCGCGAGCTCCTCCAGGCTGCGCAGGTCGTGGCCGGCCACCAGCAGGTCCACGTACGGCGCGGCGATCCTCATCCCGAGCGGCGCCGGGTCGAGGGCGCCGCCGTGCGGGTTCGTCCACACCAGCCGGTGGCACAGCCGCGACAGCCGCTCCACCGCCTTGGCCAGCACGTCCGGGTCACCGCGGTCGAAGCCGTCGGAACAGATCACGACCACACCGCCGCGGCACCGGCCGCGCCGGCCGAAGGTGCGCACGAACTCGTCGAGCGCGGCGCCGATGCGGGTGCCGCCCTCCCAGTCGACCACGGCTTCGGCCGCTCGCGCCAGGGCTTCGTCGGCGTCACGGGTGCGCAGCTGGTCGGTGATCCGCGTGAGGCGGGTGCCGAAGCAGAACACCTCGACCTTCGCCGCGGCGCGGCGCGCGGAGTAGGCGAACTGCAGCAGCGTGCGGGAGTAGTCGGCCATGGAGCCGGAGACGTCGAGGACGAGGATCAGCGGCCGCAGCCGCACGCGGCGTTCGCGCCACCGCAGCGCGCGGGGCTCGCCGAACGTCCGCAGCGAGTCCCGGACCGTACGGCGCAGATCCGGTTCGTGGCCCTTGCGCGCGGGCCGGGTGCGGCGCGTGCGGCGTTTCGGCGGGGTGAGGCGAAGCCGGGCCATGATGCGGCGGATCGCCGCGAGCTCGTCGGGCGTGCAGGTGCCGAAGGACTTGCGTTTCAGGCTGTCCACATCGGACGCGGTGAGCCCGAGCAGCGTGTCGGTCTCGTGCTCGTCGCCGGTGCGTTCGGGTTCGGGCAGCGCCAGCGTGGCGTCGACGCCCGACTCGGCGAGGATCGTGAGCAGCGCCGCGGGCGGTTCGCCGGCGCCGAGGAAGTAACGGCGGAACGTCTCGTCGTAGCGGGGGAGGTCTTCGTGGCGCTTCAGCAGCGTGGTGCGGCCGCCCCAGTAGAGGTCGGCGAGGTCGGTCGTGTCGAGAACGGTCATCGCGCGGCAGCAGCCGAGCGCGTCGCCGGAGCCCACGGGCAGTCCGGCTTCGCGCAGGGCCCGCGCGAAACCCACCAGCACGCGGGTGAGCTCAGCCACCGGAGGCGAGCTCCGCGAGGTGCTCACGCACCACGTCAAGGTCGTCGCGGTCCTTCACGACGGCGCCGAGCGTGTCGCCGGCGGAGCGTTCGTCGAGCGTGCGCTCGCCGAGGAACCGCAGCATGCGAGCCCAGTCGATGGTTTCGGCGACGCCGGGCGGCTTGGCGAGGTCGAGCTCCCGCAGCCGTCGCACCGCGGCCACGACCTGGCGCGCCAAGGTTTCCTCGACGCCGGGCTCGCGCACGAGCACGATCTCCACCTCGCGGTCGGCGCCCGGGTAGCCGAGCCAGTGGTAGAGGCAGCGGCGTTTGAGCGCGTCGTGCAGTTCGCGGGTGCGGTTGGAGGTGAGCACGACCAGCGGCGGGCTGGGCGCGACGATGGTGCCGATCTCGGGCACGGTGACCTGGAAGTCGGACAGCAGCTCGAGCAGAAAGGCTTCGAACTCGTCGTCGGCGCGGTCGATCTCGTCCACGAGCAGCACGGCCCCGGCGCCCGCGCGGACGGCGGCGAGCAGCGGCCGTTCGACGAGGAACTCGGGCCCGAACAGCTGCTCGACCACCTCGCCGGACTCGGCCTGGTGGTCCTGCAGCGCGCGGATGCGCAGCAGCTGGCGGGCGTAGTCCCATTCGTAGAGGGCCTGGGCGGTGTCGATGCCCTCGTAGCACTGCAGCCGGATGAGGCGGCGGCCGAGCACCGTGGCGAGCGTCTTCGCGACCTCCGTCTTGCCGACGCCGACCTCGCCTTCGAGCAGCACGGGCCGGTGCAGCCGCAGCCCGACCAGCAGCGCCGTGGCGAGGCCGCGGTCGGCGAGGTACGCGCCGTCGCGCAGGGCGGCGGTGAGCCCTGCGACGGTGTCCGGCTCGGCCATCCCGTTACGGCTGCTCGTCCGCGCCGAGCACGAGGTCACGCACCGTGCTCGTGCCGGGCTTCAGCTTCCCCTCGCGGGCGAGCTGGTCGTGCCACGCCGTGTGCAGGTCGCCGTTGTCGGCGAGCCCGCCGAACCCCACGGCCGACATGTTCTTGCACGAACGCTGGGGCCCGCAGGCCGCTTCCAGCTCGTCGGCGTCCTGGCCGCGGGCGCGCCAGACCTCGCGCAGGACATGCAGCGCTTCGTCGTCCATGGGGCGAGTGAACACCGCGGGCGCGGTTGCGGAGCTCTGGATTAACCCTTTGCTTAAGGAGTATTGTCCAGGATTCGGGGTTACCGAGAGTATTTGACCATGACACTGGGCCAGCTCAACGAGTTCGTCCTGGTGGCGAGGCTGGGGTCGGTCACCGACGCCGCGAAAGCGCTCGGCGTGAGCGAGCCCGCGGTGTCGCAGGCGCTGGCCGCGCTGCGTCAGCACCACGGCGACAAGCTGCTCATCAAGCGCTCGGGCGGCATGACACTCACCGCGGGCGGCAGCCGGCTGCTGCCCATCGCATCGCAGATGGTGGCACTCGGCGCCGAGGCCGACGCCGCCGTGCGCCAGGCCAACGGCGTCGCGGCGCGCTTGCAGCTGGCGGTGACCAGCGAGATCGCGGAGTTCGTCGCCAACCCGCTGCTGGAGGCGTTCACACGAAGATCGGGCAACGCCATCGACGCGTCGTCCGGGCTCGCGCGCACCGCCGAGCTGCCCGTGCTCATCACCAACCGGCTCGCCGATGTCGCGCTGGGCCCCGATGTCACCGGCGACGGCGGCGACCTCGACTGCACGCCGATCTTCCGCGCGTCACTCGTGGTGGTCGGCTCGCCGCACTGCCGCCACCAGGGCAGCCCGGCGCATTGGCCGTGGCTGCTCGACCCGGCGGGCGCCGACCCGGGCAGCGACACCGGCCGGCTGCTGGCCCGCCTCGGCGTGCCCGACGACGCGATCCAGGTCTTCCCGAACCAGACGGCCGCGTGGTCGGCGGCCGCCAGCGGGGGCGGGGTGTCGGTGGCGCTGGAGCACCTCGTGGCGCCGCAGCTGCGCCGCCACGAGCTGGTTGTGGTGCCGACGCGTCACACGCCGATGTCGACGTGCTGGTACGTGACCACCCTGCCGACCGACCGCCGCACGGGTGCGGCCAACTCGCTGCGCCACTTCCTGACGACGCCGGCGGCGATGCACGTGATGCGCGCGCCGGGCAGCGGCGTGCCGCCTTCGCGGTTCCGGCCGCCCGTGTACGTGACGATCTGGTCTTAGCCTTTTCGGTCAGGTCAGTTCGCGAACGCCGGCGACGTCGTACTCGGCCACTTCGGCGGCGAGGATCTCGGCGTTCTGCTCGTCGCTCGAGCCGCTGCCCCGGAACGCCTCGACGGCCGCCCGCGACTCCCAGCGCTCGAAGACGACGATGCGCCCAGGGGCCAGCAGGTCCGCGGCGAGGGAGAAGCCGAGGCAGCCGGGCGCGTCGCGGGCTTGCTCGACCACGCGCACGCAGCCGGCGAGGTAGGCCTCCCGCCGGCCGGGGGCGACGACGAGGTGCCCGGCGACGATGAGCATGTGCCACTCCTTCGCCGCGCCCCACTCGGAGACGATTTCCGTTGCGGCGGCGGCTTTTTCGTGGTCTATCCGTTGTTTTTCAGTAGGGGAGCGGCTTGCGCGTGTTGCCGGTCACGAGGTTCCCGATGCTCACCCCGACACCGAACCCCACCTCCGCCGCCCAGGCGAAGCCCAGTGCCGTCGTGAGTGCGATGCTCAACGCCAATCCTGGCTCTTCCTTGCGGGACAACGGTTTCACTCCTTCGGTCGTTCTTCGTGGTGTGCTGGTCCGCTCCTGCACGGATGCTGTCATGTCCCCACCGTCCGTCGAGTCAGCGGCGTCCACGCTAACAACGTGAGCCGTGGTGGCCAGGGACTTCACCCGGACGTTGTAATCGACGAGGATCGTGACCGGCAGCGACTCGACGAAAGAGTGACCACATGGGACTCAAGGACATCACCGCGTCCACAGCGGAGCTGTACACGGCGCAACGCGTCTACGGTGACCCGGTCGAGAAAGATGGCATCGTTGTCATCCCGGCGGCCATGGTGACCGGCGGCGGGGGCGGCGGACAGGAGGCGCCGGACAAGGAAGGCGTCGGCTACGGGCTCTTCGCCCGCCCGACGGGCGCCTTCGTCATCCGCGGCTCGGAGGTCTCGTGGGTGCCCGCCGTGGACGTCACGGCCTGGGGTCTCGCGGTGGGTGGGATGGTGATCTCACTGGCCTGGATCCTCACCCGCGCGACCCGGCGCCGGCGGGGCAGAAAGCGCTGACGGCGTTCCCGGGCGATATCCGAGACGATTTCTCGGGTGAATTCTCGGGCGATGCGGCCGGACGGGTCCGGACCCTTCGCGGCGGTCCGGACCCCGTCCGGCCTGTGGTGGGAGCGGTCAGTCGACTCGGAGTTCGCCCATCGGGCTCCAGCCGGCGCCGGGGGCGTCCAGGCTGACGATCTCCGGGGTGCGGGCGATGACGCCGGGCATCCACGCCATCGCGTCCGCGAAGTGCGGCGATTTCACGTGCGCGCGGCCGGCGTCGGGGTCGGCGAAAGCCTCGACCAGCACGAACTGGTGGGGCACGTCGACGCTGCGCGACCATTCGAAGAACAGGTTCCCGGGCTCGCGCCGGGTGGCGAGGGTGAAGTCGTCGACCAGGCCGAGCCAGTCCTCGCTCCGCTCGGGCCGGACGGTGAACTTGACGACGATGAAGATCATGCTGTCCTCCGAAAGGGGCACAGACGGCGCACGAGGCCACGCTGCCTCGTGACCGGGCGTGAGCCGGGCGCCGCGACCACCCGTACTCACGACCGGCCGCGGCCCCCGGCGGGCGTCCCGCGCCGGGAACCGAGTCCGGGTTCGCCGGGGCGGCGTTCCTTCGCCCCCGGCTGCCGTTGCCACGGCTGCCTCACTTGCCATTAATGCTGGCAACCTGCCATCGCGGTGGCAGATTGCCCTGGCAACCGACTGGTCCGGCTGTCCGCTTGCCACGGGCTGTGACACGTTGCCGTTCCGTCGGTCGCTTGCCACGGCGCCGCGCACTTGCCGTGGCGCCTCGTCCTTGCCGTGGCGAGTCGCGCTTGCCGTGGCGTCTTGCGCTTGCCGTGGCGTCTTGCCGCTGCCACGGCTATCTGCGGCACTCACGGCAATTCGCCGTCGCCGTGGCGTCTTGCCATTCCCGCGGCAACTGCGGCTTTCGCGGCAACTCGCGGTTGGTCATGGCAACTCGCCGTTGTCTTGGCCAATTGCCGGTTGCCAGTCGCCACGCCCTGGCGACTGGCCGAATGCCGTGGCGACTTGCCATTCCCGCCGGCGCGTTGCCCTTGCCCAGGCGTCTCGCCAGGGCAAGGGCGACTTGCCGTTGTCGGTGGCCAGTTGCCATGGGTATGGCGGCCGGCCGTTGCCGTGGGTCTTGCCGTTGCCATGGCGGCTTGCCCATGGCTTGGTGGCTTGCCGCTGGCGTGGCTGGCTGTCACGCCGTTCCGGCAACGGGCGATTCGCCGCGGTGGGTTGCTAGTCGGTGTGGCTTGGTGCCAACACCCTTGGCAAGCTGCGAATCACGTCGCGGGATGCCGTTCGGTTTGGCAATTCGCCACCTGGGTCGCTTCCTTGCCAGGGCGATCGGCCGGTTCGGCGGCTTGGTGCCAGAGTTCCCGGCAACAAGCCGTTGTGTCGGACATTTGCCAGAACACGGGCACCTTGCCGATCGACCACGCGACGTACCGTTCACGCCACCACCGTGCCGCTCGCTCGACGGGACCGAAACCGGTTCCGCATTCGGCCCCGTCGAGCGGTGGCGCCCGGCCGGGTCAGTAGATGTTCGAGGGCCGCACCATGCCCTCCGCGAGGTCACCGAAACCGGGAGCAATGATGGCGCCCGGGTTCTGGATGATCTCCTCCACCACGAGCGTCTCCGTGGTCAGCAGCAGAGCCGCGATGGACGCCGCGCTCTGCAACGCAGAGCGGGTCACCTTGAGGGGATCGATGACGCCGGCCTCGAACATGTCGCCGTACTCACCGGTCAGCGCGTTGAAGCCGTGCCCTGGAGCGGACGAGCCGACCGCCGCGAGGACCTCGTCGCCGTCGTAGCCGGCGTTGATGGCGATCCAGCGCAGGGGCTCGACCAGCGCGCGCCGGACGATGTCGCGGCCCACGGCGGCGTCGCCGGTGAGGTCGAGGCTGTCGACTTCGGCGCGGGCCTGCACGAGGGCGGTGCCGCCGCCGGCGACGATGCCCTCCTCGATCGCGGCGCGCGTGGCCGACAGCGAGTCCTCCACGCGGTGCTGCTTCTCCCGCAGCTCGACCTCGGTGGCCGCACCGACGTGGATCACCGCGACGCTGCCCGAGAGCCGGGCGATGCGGGCCTGCAGGCTGTCCTGGTCGTGCTCGTTCTCGGCGCGCTCCAGCTCCCGCTTGATCTGCTCGATCCGCGCGGAGACCGCGGTCTCGTTGCCGGCCCCGCCGACGAGCGTGGTGCTGCCCTCGGTGATGGTGATGCGCCGGCAGCGGCCCAGCTGTTCGAGGCGCACCGCGTCGATGCTCTGCCCCGCGTCGCCGGTCACCACCTCGCCGCCGGTGAACACGCCGAGGTCCGACAGCTCCGCGATGCGGCGGTGGCCGAAGCCCGGCGCCCGCACCACGACGGAGCGGAACGTGTTGTGCACGTTGTTCGCCACGAGCATGCCCAGCGCGGGCCCGTCCACGTTCTCCGCGATGATCACCAGCGGCTTCTGCGTGCGGGTCACCTGCTCCAGGACCGGCATCAGCGTCTGCACCTTCGAGATCTTCTCGTTGGTGAGCAGGATGTACGGGTCCTCGAACACCGTCTCCATGCGGTCCTTGTCGGTGGCCATGTACGGCGAGATGTAGCCGTTGTCGAACTCCACGCCGTCCGCGAAGTTCACCTGCAGCCCGAACGCCGGCGACTCCTCCACGGTGACCACACCGCCGAGCCCGACGCGGCCCATCGCCTCGGCGATGATGTCGCCGATCTCCGGGTCGTTGTTCGCCGAAAGCGTCGCGACGTGCGCGAGGTCGCCCGCCTCCGTCACCTCGCGGGCGCCTGCCTGCAGCACCTCGACCACGCGCTGCACGGCCTTCTGGATACCGTTCTTCAGCAGCTGCGGGTTGGCGCCCTCGTCGACGGCGCGCAGGCCTTCGCGCACGATCGCCTGCGCCAGCACGGTGGCGGTGGTCGTGCCGTCGCCCGCCACCCCGTTGGTCTTCATCGCCACCTCCTTCACCAGCTGCGCGCCCATGTTGGCGAACGGGTTGCGCAGCTGGATCTCCTTGGCGATGGTGACGCCGTCGTTCGTGATCGTCGGGGCTCCGGTGAGCTTCTCGATCACGGCGTTGCGTCCCTTGGGGCCGAGCGTCACCTTCACCGCGTCGGCGAGCGCGTTCACGCCCGACTCCAGCAGCTGGCGGGCTTCGACGTTGAAGCGCAAGTCCTTGGCCATGTCTGTCCTTCTCCTACGGTGGTCGTGGTCGCGGCTGAACCTGCCGGCGGTCAGGGTACGAGGATCGCGCGACCGCGGACGAGGCCGCGGTCCAGATCGTCGAGCGCCTTCTCGAAGTCGGTCAGGGCGTACGTACTGGTGTGCAGCGCGACTTTTCCTTGCGCGGCCAGCACCATGAGCTCGGCGAGATCCGAATAGGACCCGACGAGGTTGCCGACGAAGTTGATTTCGGTGGAAATGATGTCGATGGTCGGCACCGCCAGCGTCCCGCCGTAGCCGACCACGTAGTAGTTCCCGGCGCGTCGCAACATCTTCACGCCGGCCTCGATCGCGCCGCCCTCGCCCACGAAGTCGACGACGGCTTCCGCGCCTTCGCCGCCGGTGAGCTCGAGCACCGCCTGGGCTTCCGAGCCGTCGGCCACCACGAGGTGGTCGGCACCGAGCTCGCCCGCGAGCCTCAGCGCCTCCGGAGACCGGTCGACCACGATCAGCTCTGCCGGGCAAATCGCCTTCAGCACCTGGATGCCGATGTGGCCGAGCCCGCCCGCGCCGATCGATACCACGCGCTCACCCGGGTGCAGGTGGGCCGCCGCCTTGCGGGCGGCGTGGTACGCGGTGAGCCCCGCGTCGGCCAGCGCCGCCACGGCCGCCGGTTCGAGCGAGGAGTCCAGCTTTACCACAGCCCGCGCGTTGGTGCGCAGGTATTCCGCGTAGCCGCCGTCACGGTCGATGCCCGGGAACGCCGACTGTACACAGTGGACGTCATCGCCCGCGCGGCACGCCTTGCACAGCCCGCACGTGGCGAGCGGGTGCAGGATAACCGGGTCGCCCACGGACACCGACGTGACACCCTCGCCGATCTCCGCGACCCAGCCCGCGTTCTCGTGGCCGAGCGTGTAGGGCAGTGTGACGCCCGACTTCTCCGCCCACTGGCCCTCGATGATGTGCAGATCCGTGCGGCACACGCCGGCGCCGCCGATCCGCACCACCACGTCGAGCGGCCCCGTCACGTGGGCGTCGGGCACCTCGACGAGTTCGGGGGTGCGGTCGTAGCCGCGCAACTGCACCGCTTTCACGACGGTACCTCCTCTCGCACCTCGTCGCCGGTCCGGTAGTACCGCGGCTTCGTGCTGTCCTCGATGGACACGCGCACGCTCTTGGCGAACCGCAGCAGGCTCTCGCGCTCGGGGGACTGCTGTGCATCGACCTGCCAGCCCTCGTCCACCAGCTTGCGCACGGCCCGCTCCATGCAGGCCAGGTGTGCTTCGCGCCGGAAGCCCGCCGGGAGCTCGGCGAGCTCACCTCCGGCCTGTTCAGGGACCGAGCCGCCGAAGCCGGCCGCGGTGACCTCGTCGCCGGCGCGCCGGCCCTCCAGCACGATGTCGACCGTGTCGACGCTCGGCAGGCTCAGCACCGCATCGTGCGCGTCGGCCACCATCAGGTACGCAAAGTTGGGCGCGCAGAAGTACGCGGGCAGCCGCAGCCGCACCGAAACCGAGTGGCCGCGGTCGTTGTGCAATCGCACGCGGACGCCGGCCACGAACCCGAGATCCGTGATCGGCTCGTGGAACTCGGGGTCCACGACGTCGGCCAGGGCACGCCAGACTCTGCTGGTCAGCGTTTCCGCTGTCGCCGCGGTCATGCCGGGACCTTCGAACTCGTCCCGGCGCCCGCGCCGGCACCGGCCATCCCGGCGGTCACCTCCGCAGGCACTTCGAGGTCGTAGAGCTGCGCGGCGTTGAGGCCGAGGATCTTCTTCTTCGCGTCGGTGGACAGCGTGCCGTAGTCGCCCTGCATGTCCTCGGGGAACTCGAAGTCCACGAAGGACTCGACAAGCCACTTCGGCTGCCAGATGGCGTAGTCGCTGGCGAAGGTGATGCGGTTCTCCCCGAGCCAGTACAACAGCTCGCCCACGACCTGCGCGAAGTAGCGCGGTCGCGTGTGGATGAACGGCATCGCCACGGCGAGGCAGGCGTAGACGTTGGGTTCCTGCGTGGCGATCCAGCAGAAGTCCTCGAACCGGGGCAGGCCCACGTGCTCGACGACGAAGTTCAGGTTCGGGAACGCGACGGCCGCGTCGTCGATGTCGCCGACATCGGCCGAGTCCCGCTCGCTGCGGTCGATCGACGGTCCTTTGTGGACGTGGACGTTGCGGATCCCCAGCTGCTCGCACTTCTCCAGGTACCGGTGGGCCCACGGGTCCGACAGCTGCCAGCCCTTCGACTCGCCCTTCCACTCCGCCGTGTACAGCTTCACGCCCTTGAGGTCCCATCGCTCGGCCAGCGCTTCGAGCTTGTCCAGCCCGGCCTCGCCGTCGCGAGGGTCGAAGGCGCCGTTGACGATGAACTTGCCGGGGTTGTTCTCCGCGACGGCCCCGTCCTGCTCGGTCGTGTCGAACCCGTTGACGTAGAACTCGGTGAGGTAGGTCGGCTGGAAGATGGCCTTGTCCACGTAGCCCGTCGTGAACAGGTCGTCGATCAGTGTCTCCTCGGAGTACTTGCCGAACTTCTCCAGCGACCACAGCCACTCGGCGGGGCTGAGGGTGCGGTGGTGGTCGTAGAAGCACTCGATGAAGCCCTTGCCGTACCGGTTGGCCTGGTTGGCGGGCGAGCCGTCCCAGAAGTGCACGTGGCTGTCGACGATGAAATAGCTCTCGCCGTCCTTGCGGTACATGGGGAGTCCTTTCGCGGGAAGGGCCCCGGGGCCAGGGCCGGGACGGCGAGCACCGTCCCGGCCCGGCCCCCCTCGGGGCGAACCGGTGTCCGTGCGCGGGCTACTCGACCGGTTCGAGGTCGAAGTCGATGTACTCGGCCGCGTCCTCAGGGTTGGCGAACAGCACCGTCTCGTCGTCGAGGTGGACCATGCGCCCGTAGTGCGTCGACATGATCTCCTCGAAGTCCGGCTGCCCGAAGTCGAAGCCGATCGCCTCGGAGATCTCGTCCCAGTTGAAGACGATCTTGTTAGTGCCGTCCACGCGGATCATGGACGGGTACTCCGCCACCGTGACACCCGGCTTGCCGCGCATGACCTCAGCCACGACGTAGCCGTTCTGGTTGTTCATCAGGGTGACGCCGCACATGTTCGACGCGGTGCGGTCGACGGTGAACTGCCTGCTCGCGGTCATGAAAGCAGCCCTTTCGGTTCGTCGATGGAGAGATCGGACAAGAGGCTGCGCAAGCCGGTGACCGACGCGTCCCAGGACTCGGCGAAGGTCACGACCTTCTCCTGCGGCTGCGACCAGATCGGCTGCAGCGTGCGGGCGGCGGCCTCGGACACCGGCACCCACTTCTCGAGCCACGAGGTGAGCACCTGCTTGTTGTGCGCGGAGTGCTCGGCGTCGCTGGTGAGCATGGCGAACAGGGCCCGCGTGTAGCTGCGGTCCCGCTCGTAGTCGTGCTCGCCGGCACCGACGACGGTCGGCGTGACGTAGTCGCCGTTGCGGGCGGCGACCTGCATCACCAGGTGGCTGCGGAACAGCACACCCACGAGCGACTCGAACACCACGTTGGCCGCGAAGAGCGACTCGGCCCAGTCGCCGATCGCGGTCAGGCGCTCCACGTTCTCGCGCACGCCCTGCCACGCCGGGTCCTCGTGCCACACCGAGCGGTGCACCGAACCGTCGAACTCGATCTCCGACTCGGTCACGTCCAGGTTGTACAGCGCCAGGTCCTGGGCGAAGCGCAGCTTGTGCGCGGTGTTCACGGCGATCGCGTTGTTGATCATGTTCGTCGGGGCCGAACGCTGCTCCGAGCAGAACACGTGCATGCCGAGACCGTGCTCGGCGTGCATCCACGCACCGAGGTGCCGCTCCACGAACTTGCTCCAGCTCGGCGCCCAGTTCTGGTAGGCGCCGGCCTTCTTCGCGTTTTCGAGGTTGAGCTGGATCTGCCGGACGACGTTGGAGTTGTTCCGGAAGATCGTCTGTTCCCACTCCTCGTTGGGGTCGAGGAACTGGTGCCAGTTGCCGGACTTGAGCTCCGTCCACTCCTTCGGGTAGCCGCCGGGGCCGTCCGCGAAGCCGTAGATCCAGCCCTGCGAGAGGTGCCGATCGGGGTCGGGCTGGACGTCGAAGGTCACGTCCTCGTACATCGTCGCGCGCATCTTGCGCGGCTTGAAGTAGTTGTAGCTACGGCTCTTCGAGCTCGGGAAGTCCAGCAACCCGGCTTCGGCGCCCGTGAACTCGGGCTTCGGGAAGCTCTGCTGGGGCTTTTCCGTACTGACCATGAGCACACCTCTCTGTGTGTGGTGGTCTGCTTCGGGTGGGATCGGCCTGCGGGGTCAGTCCTCCGCCGCGGCCGTGATCGTGAACTTGTCGTAGAAGACCTGATCGGACGGCACACCCAGGCTTTCCAGCAGGGGCAGGGCCGCGTCGATCATCGGCGGCGGGCCGCACAGGTACACGTCGCATTCGGCGATGTTGTCCTCCCGCCGTTCGAGCACCTGGGTCACGAGCCCGGTTTCGCCTTCGCCGTCACCCGGCCAGCCAACGGGTGCGGTGTCGGACAGGCACGGCACGAACCGGAACTTCGGCAGCTGCCGGGCGAGCTCCGCCATCTCGTCGAGGTGGAAGAGGTCCCGCTCGGTGCGGGCGCCGTAGTAGTACACGACCTCCCGCTCGTTGCCGCTTTCCGCCATCTGCCGCAGCAGCGCCAGGATGGGGGACATCCCGGCCCCGCCGCCGACGAAGACCAGCCGCCGATCGGAGCTGACCCGCAGGGTGAACGTGCCGTACGGCCCGGTCACCTCCAGCGGGTCGCCGGCGGAGAGGGGTCCTTCGAGCAGCCCGGAGAACTTGCCACCGGGGTAGCGCTTGATGATGAACTCGAGGATCCCGTCGGCCACCGTGACATTGGCCATGGAGAACGAACGGTGCTCGTCCGTGCCCGGGATCTTGATGTCCACGTACTGCCCCGGGTGGAACCGGATGCCCGCGTCCTCGTCCACCTTCAGGCGGACGAGCGAGATGTCGTGGGTCAGGTCGGTGATCGAATCCACCGTGGTTCCCGCCGTGACGACCGGCAGGCCGGACCGGATCATGTCCTCGTCGTAGTTGGTCAGCTCGATCTCGAGGTCGGAGTACGCGTGCCCTCGGCAGAGCAGCACGAACCCTTCCTCGCTTTCGTAGTCGGCCAACGCGAACGTGGAGTACCGGTCCATCTGCAGGTCGCCCTCGAGCAAGAAGGACTTGCACGCCGAGCACTGCCCCTCCTTGCAGCCGTGCATGAGCATGACGCCCTGCCGGAAGGCCGCATCGAGGATGGTCTCGTCCTCGTCGGCCTCGATGTCGATGCCGACCGGTTCGAACCGGATCTTGTGCTTGTCGCCCATGGACGCCGCTCCTGGGGATGGGGGCACCCACCGGGGTCCCGGGGTTCGAAACCCTCGGAACCCCGGCGGGATACCGTTTCGGGGTGCGGCCTCAGGCCACCGTGACGTTCGGGTTCGCCTTGTACGCGGCGATGTGCGCCTCGCGCTCGGCGTCCGACATCTTGTTGAGCGCGATGTTCGGGCTGCCGAAGGTGATCCCGCGGACGTCGTTGAGAGTCCACAGCTTCTTCGGGTCGTCGAGGTCGAGGTGCGGCTGCGGGATGAGGGTCTTCCCGTCGTCGCGGACGTAGCCGAGGTCGGAGATGATGTCGGCGAGGTCCATGCCGTCGTAGAGCGTCTCCCACTCGCGCTTGCCCGTGAGCCGGCCCATGTTCGGGGTCTCGCGGCCCTCGTACTCGCCGCGGAACGCCGTGGTGTCGGTCCAGGCGCAGGTCTCCGAGCAGTAGGTGCGCCACTGGCCGTCGACCTTCTCGGTCACCATGTCCTCGCGGATGAGGGCGGGGACCATGCAGGTCCAGCAGCGGTGCGGGTACTCGTAGCCCACGTTCTCGAACGCGATCGGCTTGTTCTTGCCCGGGTAGCGCAGGCGGTTGTACGCCTCCCACCACTTGCCGAACTGGTTGTACCAGCCCGGGTACTTCGACTCGAACCACTCGAAGTCGGTGTCGGTCATCGGGTCGATGCGCCAGTAGTTCACCGGCCACCCGGTGGCGAAGAACTGCGCCACGCGGTGCACGTAGTGCTTGTTGATGATCCGGTTCCACGCCTCTTCGACGAGGTCGTGGGGGATCTTCAGGCCGTACTTCTCGAGCGGGATGAGGTAGCTGCGGTAGTAGTCGTCGTAGATCCACCGACGCCACATCTCCGCGTAGCTGTCACGGTCCTTGCGGCGGTCCTTCGTGCCGTACTCGATGAAGGTGCCGATGGCCGCGTCGACCACGCAGTGGTTGTTCCACCACGCGTACCGCAGGTCGCGCTCGAGCAGCTGCCGGTTGTCCTCGTCCGCCAGCGCCATCAGCAGGATGGAGTAGCCGTTGCTGATGTGGCGGGACTCGTCGGACTGCACGGAGTGGAACACCGTGGGCAGCAGGTAGTCGCCGTTGGCCGCCGCCTCCGAGGGCATGGCGACGAACAGGGTGTTCGTGAACGCGGTCTCGGCCACCACCGTGAGGTAGATGTTCGCCGCGGTGATCGCGTCACCGGTGATGAAGCCCTCGCCGAACTGCCGGCCGATCGTGCCGGCGTAGTTGTTGGAGAACGCCTTCTCCGTGATGTCGAACCCGGCGGGGTCGATGTAGTGGTTCATGTAGAGGCGCTTGAGGTTCATCTGGATCGTCGAGTGGCGAACCTCGTCGATCATCTGCACCGCGAGGCCGTTGTGCACCTCGGGGTTCGGCACAGCGTCGATGGCCATCGGCATCGCGCGGGCGGCCGAGATCTCCGGGAACGGGATGATGGACAGGAACAGCTTCTGCCACTCCATCCAGCGTTCCTGGACCTGGCGGAACATGTTGCCGCGGATGGCGCCGTCCATGGCGCCGAACACGCGGTTGTCCTTTTCCTCCTCCATCGGGAAGTAGGACCGAAGGATCTGCTTGAGCGGGTCCTTCTTGGGGGCCTTGTCGAACTTGTAGTCGGTCCCGAAGCGCTTCGCGGGGGTCGCGAAGGTCGGTTCCCACGACAGTTCCGTGATCTTCTTGTGCGCCTTGCTCAGACTTTGTCGACTCACGCCGTGTACCTCCACCTGATCGGTCGTCGGCAGTTCCTGGCTCGGCTTGGTTCGCGCCGCTCGCGGGTGGTGATCCGGTACCCGGCCGCCTGGCCGCCGGGCACCGGATGCAGCTCGCACGTCGCCGTCCGGATGCAGGGAATGACACCGCGAGTACCCTGTGATGGTGGTCTCAATATGAGACAGGCAGTGGTCGGTGCTGCCGTTATGGTGACTGGCACACGACGTCGTGTGCCTGGCCGGGGCGCACGACGCCCTTCTGCCGGGAGGTGAGGCTTTGACCGACGCAGGCGCCTCCATTTCGTCGCCGGACAGGCTGGCGAACGCCAGGGAGCAGTTCTTGTCCACGGAGGAGGTCGACGCGGAAAGCGTCCGCAAGACGATCCTCGCCTCGTGGTGGCGCTCCCGTACGCACCAGGTAGCCGCCGACCACGTGAAGACCCCGTACGTGGCGGATCCGAACCTCGAAACGCCGCTGCTGCAGAGCGCGGGCGCGGTGCTCGACGCGCTGGAGGACAAGCTCAGCGACCTCGCCGTGAGCGTGGTGCTCACCGACGACCAGGCGCTGGTGCTGGACCGCCGGACGGAGGACCGCGCGCTCGAGCGGTACCTCGACGGCGTGCAGCTGGCGCGCGGGTTCAGCTACGCCGAGGAGTTCGTCGGCACGAATGGGATCGGCACGGCGCTCGAAGGCAGGCAGGCGACCGCGGTGTTCGGTCACGAGCACTACGCGGAGAACCTCGACACGCTCGCGTGCGCCGGCGTGCCCATCCGCCACCCGATCTCGGGCCAGGTCCTCGGCCTGCTGGATCTCACGTGCTGGAAGAAGGATGCCGGCCCGCTGCTGCTGGCGCTGGCCAAGGCGACCGCGCACGACATCGAGACGGAGCTGACCACTCAGGTCGGCCTGCGCGAGCTGAGCCTGTTCTCGGCGTACCTGCGGGCGTGCCGGCGCGGGCAGGGGATCGTGCTCGCGGTCAACAACGACCTCGTGATGCTCAACGACCACGCCCGCCAGCTGCTCGTGCCCGAGGACCAGGCCGCGCTGCTGGCCCGGGCCGTCGAGGCGCTGAGCTCGCAGTCGGACCGCTCGCTGTCGATGGACCTGCCCAGCGGGGCCCGTGCGCGGCTGTCGTACACGCCGGTCTCGAGCGACGTCGGCCCGGCCGGCGGCGTCGTGCGGGCCCGGCTGCTGCAGGAGCCCGAGGTCGTGTCCGCGCGGATCGACACGCGCCAGCCCGTGCTGCCCGGCATCGTCGGCACGGGCGCGTTGTGGGTGCGGGCGTGTCACTCGGTCGGCCGCTTCGCGCGCGACCGGAAGTGGACCGTGGTCGAGGGCGAACCCGGCAGCGGCAAGCTCGCCATCGCCCGCGCCGCGCACTCCGGCTCCACGGCGAGCGCGCCTTGCGAGGTCGTGGAGCTCGACGGCATCAAGCCGGGGGAGTGGGAGGCCCCGGTGCGGCGCGTGCTGCGCAAGGGCCCGGGCACGGTGGTGTTCCGCCACCTGGACAAGCTCTCGCAGCAGGAGCAGCGGGCATTGGCCGCGGTGCTCGACGACGCGCGGCTCGACGCCCGCGTGTGGGGCGTCGCGACGGTGGCGGAGGGTGAGCAGGACGGTCTCGACACCGACCTGATGCGCCACTTCCCGACGTCGGTCACGGTGCCGCCGCTGCGCCACCACATCGAGGACGTGCGCGTGCTCGTGCCGTTCCTGCTCGCGCAGCTCGGCAAGGGCCCCCTGCTGCACTGCTCGCCGGCCGCCCTGCAGCTGCTCCTGCGCAACGAGTGGCCGGGCAACGTCGCCCAGCTGCGGCAGGTGCTGCGCAAGGTCGTGCACACCCGCCGCGCCGGCGTGATCGAGCCCGAGGACCTGCCGCCGGAATGCCGGACGGTGGTCAAGCGCGTGCTCAACCCGCTGGAGTCGCTGGAGCGCGACGCGATCGTGCGCAGCCTCCTCGACGCCGACGGGAACAAGTCCCGCGCGGCCCATTCCCTGGGCATGTCGAGGGCCACGATCTACCGCAAGATCCGGGACTACGGCATCGACATCCCCTCGTGAGCCATCTCGCGTGGGGCGCTGCGATCGGGTGCGGGGAGGACGGCGCATGATCGACCTGGAGCACGACCACGGCGTCGCGGTGGTCCGGATGCACGAGAACCCCTGCGGGAGCATGGTTCCCGAGACACTGGACCGGATCACCGCCGCGCTGGGCTACATCGGCGGCTCGTACGCGGTCGTCCTCACCGGCGGTGACGACGTGTTCGCCCGCGGCTTCGCCGGCACGGCGGACCGGCTGGAGCGGGCCGTGCTCGCCATCGCGAACCACCCGAGCCCGGTCGTCGCCGCGATCGGCGGAGACGCGCTGGGCGCCGGCTACGCGCTGGCGGCGGCCACCGACCTGCGCGTGATGGCTCAGGGGCGGCTCGGGCTCGGCGCGGTCGCGCACGTGCCGCCCGCCGTCGAGGCGGTGCTGCGCCGCCACGCCGGCCCGGTCTGGCGCACGGTCCGCTCGGGCGAGCGAACGTTCACCCCGGAGGCGGCACTCGTCGCCGGACTGGTGGAAACGTGTTGCGCCCCAACCGATCTGCTGCACGTGGCGGTGGAGCGGGCGGCGCGGCTGGCCGGCGGGGCCAAGCAGTTCTGCTGAGGCTCTTCCCGGTACTCGGGCCTCAGCCGAACTCCTTGCGGATCTGCGGGAGCACCTCGGTGCCCAGCAGCTCGATCGCCTTCATCACCTTCGCGTGCGGCACACCCGACCAGTCCATCTGCATGGCGTAGCGGTCGGCGCCGGTCAGCTTGCCGACGCTGATGATGCGCTCGGCCACCTCGTTCGGGCTGCCGACGAACAGCGCGCGGGCGCCCTCGGTGTACTGGTCGTACTCGCGGCGCGTGGGCACGGCCCAGCCGCGCGAGCGCGCGCCCCACTTCATCGTCTCGAGCCAGTACGGGTAGAAGGTTTCCTTGGCATCCTGGGAGTTCTCGGCGACGAAGCCGATGGCGCCCATGGTCACGTCGTGCTCGTCGTCGGCGTGCTCGCCGGCCGCGGCCGCGCGGCGGTAGAGGTCCACCAGCGGTGCGAAGCGCTCCGGCTCGCCGCCGATCACGGCGTAGACCACGGGCAGGCCGAGCAGCCCGGCGCGGATCGAGGACTCGGGGTTTCCGCCGGTGCCGACGGAGATGCGCAGGCGCCGGCCGTACGGGCGCGGGTAGATGTGCGCGTCGTTCAGCGGCGGGCGGAAGCGGCCCGACCACGTGATCGGGTCCTCGCGGTCGATGCGCAGCAGCAGGGCGAGCTTCTCCTCGAACAGCTCGTCGTAGTCGCCGAGGTCGGCGCCGAAGAGCGGGAACGACTCGGTGAACGACCCGCGCCCGGCGAGCAGCTCCGCACGGCCGCGGCTGAGCTGATCGAGCGTGGTGAACTGCTGGTACACGCGCACCGGGTCCTCGGTGGAGAGCACCGTGACCGCGCTCGCGAGCGTGATGTGCTCGGTGACGCTCGCCGCCGCGGCCAGCACGGTGGCGGGGTTCGAGATGGCGTAGTGCTCCAGGTGGTGCTCGCCCAGGCCGTAGAACCCGAGCCCGAGCTCGTCGGCGAGCTTGATGCGCTCCACCGTCTCGGCGAGCCGCTGCGCCACCGACACCTGTTCACCGGTCGCCGGGTCGGGCGTCCGGTCGCCGAAGCTGTAGATACCGAGTTCCATGTCCACTTCCTCGCGAGTTCCTGGCGTCGAACCTACCAGGCTTTGATGACGCGTCAACATTTCCTGCCGGTAGTGTCCGCGGTCACGGACTCAACCTTCCCGTCCGCTCACCCGTTGATCACGGTGGACCGGACGACAGGAGTTGTCGATGCAGGGAAAGACCTTCGGGACGGGAGCGCTCGTGGCAGCCGCGGCCGCGCTGACGGCGTGCACGGCGCCGCAGGCGGCCACCACCCCCACGCCGCTGGCCGAGACCGCGAGCCTCGCGCCCGCCACCACGGAGACCACGCCCACCTCGACCACCCCGCCTCCGCCTCCGCCCCCGCCGTGCGCGGTCGCAGAGGTGTCCACGGGCGCGTGCGCGAGCCTGTCGCTGCGGCTCGCGTGGCTGCTCAAGGACGGCGTCGTCGTGCGCGGACCGGTCGCGATGGAGCCGGGTGACGCGAGCCAGCCGACACCTGTGGGCAGCTTCAAGGTCGCGTGGAAGGACAAGGTGCACACCAGCAGCGAGTACGGCGACCCGATGCCGAACTCGGTGTTCTTCGCGGCCGGCGGGATCGCGTTCCACGCCGGGCCGTTGGACAAGCCCTCCCACGGCTGCATTCACCTGACCGACGCCGACTCGGAGGTGTTCTTCGCCGGGCTGCCGGTGGGCGCGCCCGTCGAGGTGAAGGCCTGATTAGTCCACTGTGGAACAGATGAGATCCACAGTGGACTCAGTGCCGGCGGTGCGGCACCTCGGGGGAGTCGGTGTCGAGCGGCACGGACGAGCCCCGGACCAGTCCCAGTTGGACGGTCGGGCGGCGGCTCACCGTCGCGAGTCCCCAGTTGGTGGCGGTGCGCAGGCGGTTGCCCGGCATCGCGAGCAGGTGGTAAGCGCGGGTCACGATCTTCGCGGGCCAGCCCGAAAGCGGTATGTGCAGCGGGTTGGCCGCCGCGCGGCCGGCACCCAGGTCGACCACGAACCCGAGGTCGTGGTGGCGGTAGGTGCCGGGCCGGCCGTATCCGAGTGACGCGGCGACGTTGGTTCCCGCGAGCTTGCCCTGGCGTTCGGCGTGCTGCGCGGTCATCGCCGTGCACTCACCCGGCCGGGTCAGGTCGGGCACGGCCGCGACGTCGCCGCACGCGAACACGTCCGGGTAGCCCGGCACGGCGAGCTGCGCGGTCACCACGACGCGGCCCTTGGCCGTGGGCAGGCCGACGTCGGCGACGAGCGGGTCGGGCCGCACCCCGACGCACCACACGAGCGACCGCGTCGGGACGCGTTCGCCGCTGGTGAGCGTGACGGCGTCGGCGGTGGCGTCCTTCACCGACGTCTTCATCACCACCTCGACGCCCCGCTCGCGCAGCACCGCGTCGGCGGTCTTGCCCAGGCGCGGCGACAGCTCGGGCAGCACGCGATCGGCGATGTCGAGCAGCAGCCAGCGCACCGGCTGCCCCGTGAGCTCGGGGTGGCGCGCGACGAGCGCTTCGGTGAACGCCGGGCCCTGAGCCGCGACCTCGGTGCCGGTGTAACCGGCGCCCACGACGACGAACGTGCAGCGAGCCGTGCGCTCCTCCGGATCGTCGGCGGCGGCGGCGAGCTCGATCTGACGGGTGATGTGGTCGCGCAGGTAGAGCGCCTCCGGCACCCCGCGGAACCCGTGGGCCGTCTCGGCGACGCCGGGGATCGGCAGGAGCTTGTTCACGCTGCCGGCGGCGAGCACGAGCCGGTCGTAGGACAACTCGTGGCCGTGGCCTTCGGGGTCGGTGTAGCCGATCGTGTGCGCGTCGAAGTCCACAGTGGTCACTGTGCCGAGTGCCAGTCGCACGCCGCGCAGGGTGCCGGGGATCGAGACGGTGATGCTGCGCGGGTCGAGCAGCCCGGCCGAGACCTCCGGCAGCAGTGGCAGGTAGAGGAAGTAGTCGGTGGGGTTGACCACCACCACTTCCACGTCGTCGCCCGCGGTCCTGCGCAGCCGCTTCGCCGCGTTGTACCCGGCGAACCCGCCCCCGACGATCACGACCCGCATCACGTTTTTCCTCCCCGTACGGTTGCCGGACACGTGGCGGTCACCCGGCGGCGGCCGCGGCAACCCCGGATGCCGCCGCCGGGTGCGCTCAGCCCTGCGGCTGCGTGATGTTGACCATCCAGCCGATGCCGAACTTGTCGACGCACATGCCGAACTCGTCGCCCCACATCTGCTTTTCCAGCGGCACCGCGACGTTGCCGCCGTCGGAGAGCTTGGTCCAGTAGCCGCGCAGCTGGTCGCCGTCGTCGCCGCTGAGGCTCACCGAGATGTTGGTGCCGGGGTTGTGGTCCATGCCCGGCGGCGTGTCGGCCGCCATCAACGTGAATCCGTTCTCGGTCTCGAGCTGAGCGTGCATGATGTTGTTCGCCGCGGGGGAGTCCGGCATACCGGATTCCCCGAACGTGTTCACGGTCAGCGTCCCGCCGAACACGTCCCGGTAGAACTCCATCGCCTGCCGGGCGTCGTCGCGGAAGCTGATGTACGGGTTGAGGATCGAAGCCACCGGACACTCCTTCGTCGTGGACGGGAATGAATCCTCGCAGAAGACGAAGGGGTGGACAACGGGGTCGCTCCGGCAGGTGAAGAAATCGCGCTTCGGTAACGGGGACCAGTGCCGTAAGTTGTGGGTTTTCCGTTGCAGCATGGCGGTTTCCGGTGTGCTCGGTGAAAAGATTTTCGGTTATGACCGTGCTCACGGCTCGATGGTGAGTTTTCCGCGAAGTTGTTCCAGGGTCTGTGACAACAGGCGCGAGACGTGCATCTGGGAAATGCCCACGCGGTCGGCGATCTGGGTTTGCGTGAGACCGCCGAAGAAGCGCATCACGAGGATCGCGCGTTCGCGCTGCGGCAGTTCGCGCAGCAGCGGTTCCAGCGCCTCGTGGTTTTCGATGTGCTCGAGTTCCGCGTCTTCCTCGCCGAGGGTGTCCGCGAGCGAGAGGGGTTCGGCGTCGTCGTGCACGGGCTTGTCGACCGACAGCGTCTGGTAGGCGTTGCCGGCGATGAGACCTTCGTGGACTTCGCCGACGTCGAGTCCGAGGTGCTCCGCGAGCTCCGTCGGCGTCGGCGCGCGGCCGAGGGTCTGCGACAGCGCGCTCGAGCCGTGGCTCAGGGCGAGGTGCAGCTCCTTCAGCCGGCGCGGCACCCGCACGGACCAGCCGGTGTCGCGGAAGTGGCGGCGGATCTCGCCCATGATCGTGGGCACGGCGAAGGAGAGGAAGTCCGGGCCGCGGTCCGGGGTGAACCGGTCGATGGCGTTGAGCAGCCCGATGCGGGCCACCTGCACGAGGTCCTCGCGCGGCTCGCCGCGGCCGGTGAAGCGCGTGGCGATGTGCTCGGCGACCGGGAGGAACTCCGTCACGAGTTGCTCGCGCAGGCGTGGGCGGCGCGGATCGTCGGCGTCGAGGGCGGCGAACTCTTCGAACAGCGGCACCGTGTGGGCGTATTCGTCCCGGCGCCGGGTGATCGGCGGCGGGTTCACCTGGCCGTCCCCTGGCCCAGCTCGAGGTGGATCGCCAGGGTGTTGCCGACGCCGTCGGGAGCCGGGGTGTTGGTCGACGACACGGTGGCGGCCAGCGTCGTGAGCACGTGCCAGCCGAAGCTGCGCTCGCTCGGCAGCCGCGCGTGCCCGGTGCGGGTCTCCACGGTGATGGCGATGCCCTCGGGTGCCACGCGGAAGCGGCAGGTCATGGTCTCGCCGAAGTCGGCGAGTTCCACGAGCTGCGCGCACGCCTCGTCGACAGCCATCTTCGCGTCGGCGATCGCGTCGAGCCCGTAGTCGGCGCGCGCGGCCACCGCCTGGGCCAGCATCCGCGCCAGCGGGATCTGTGCGGTCTCGGCGGGCAGGCGCAGCTCGACCACCTCCGCGAGCAGGTTGTCGACGGCCGGCATCCCGTGGCTCGGCGAGCTGCCGGCGGCTTCGTTCTCCATGCCCCCCGCATACCCACTCAGTCAGGCTTCGACACCTCGGTTTCGCGATGCGTGCCGGGGGTGCGAGGGAGCGGCACCGCGTGTCCGACAGGTGATCGGGATGCAGTAATGTCGCCCGAGGACCCGTTAAAGCGCTAGCGGCCAATGGTGGCGCGCGCCCGGGTCTCTCCTGGTCAGCAGCGCCCTTCGAGTACCCAAGAGAAGGGTCTGGGAAACATGACCGGCGGCCAGGAACGGCTATCCGCGCGGCTTGACGAAGTCACCGTGGCGATGGAGTCGCTGACCGCGATGCTCGACCACCAGGAACTCGATCTCGGCCAGATGCTGCAGGCGGTCTGCGAGCACGTGGTCGGTGTGGTGGCCGGGGCAGACATGGCCAGCATCACGCTGGTTCGGGACGGCGTCGGGGAGACCGTCGCCAGCACCGATCAGCGCGCGGTGAACTTCGACCGCGAGCAGTACCGCATCGGTGACGGACCGTGCCTGCGCGCGGCCGAGACGGGGGCGCCCGTGCGGGTCGGGGTCGGCGCGGTGGCCGACCAGTGGCCGCAGTTCGCGTCGGCCGCCGACGAGCTCGGCGTGGCGAGCTTCCTCGCCGCCCCGCTCACCGTCGACGGCGACATCAGCGGCGCGATGAACCTGTTCGGGTTCGGCGAACACGGGTTCAGCGACCTCGAGGTGAAAATCCTGGAGCTCTACACCGCGACGGTGGTGTTCGGCCTGCGCAGCGCGCGGCGCTACTTCGACGCGCAGGAGCTGGTGGCGCAGCTCAACCGCGCACTGGACACGCGCGCCGTCATCGACCAGGCCAAAGGCATCCTGATGGCCGCTCACCGCATCACGGCCGAGGAAGCTTTCCAACGGCTCGTGAAGCGTTCGCAGGACGGAAACCGCAAGCTCTACGACGTGGCGGCCGAGTTCGTGGCCGCCGTGTCCAGTTTTACCTGACCCCGCCCCGCGCGGGTACGCGTGCCCGCGCGCGACACTGGGTACGTCCCCGAGGGGGCTCTCAGTCCGGAAGCGGGTGAACCACATGGTGCAAGTGCGGGTCCAGGGTCTCGCCGTCGTCGCCCAGGAGGTGGCGCCGGTGGTGCTGCTGCGCGAGGAAACCGGGCAGCGCCGCTGGCTGGCCATCACCATCGGCGCACCGGAGGCGCAGGAACTGGCCGCCGCGCAGGAGCAGGTGACCTCGGCCCGGCCGGGCACGGTCGAGCTCATCCTCGAGGTGGTGTCGGCGTTCGGACGGCACGTCACGAGCGTCGAGGTCACCGAGCTGCGCGACAGCATCTTCCACGCCGACCTGGTGCTCTCGGACGGCGTGCGCGTGTCGGCGCGGCCCAGCGACGCGATCGCCGTGGGGCTGCGAGCCCACGCACCCATCGAGGTGGCCGAGGCCGTGCTCGCCGAGGCCGCGGTGGACGTCACCGTGGCCGGCGGCGAGGACCCGGCCGAAGCGCTCGGCGGCGAGCCGGGCGTGGGCACCGAGGACGAGATCCGCCAGTTCCGCGACCTGCTCGACGAGGTCAGCCCGGACGACTTCCGCGACCCCGGACCAGGGCCCGCCTGAGCGGGAATAGCGATCGCCGCTCGTGATGTTGAACGAGTCGGCCGATGCGCTTCGTGTCCGCCGGGCTCACCCCTCGTCGAGGCGGTGTTCCGTCCGGCTGCCCCGGCATCCGTCCGGCGCCGCGTCGCGCGATCTGCCGAGAGGCGGCCACAGCGCACCGGCCCGAGACGATGGCCCCCGACCTGGCTCCGGTCGGGGGCCATCCTCGTGCCCGGGGTGATCTTCGCTCAGCCGCGCAGCTCCGGCGGCTCGCCGTCCACGCCGAGGTCGACCTCCGCGTCGAAGGCGTTGTGCTCGTGCCCGGCCACCGGCTGGGCGACGTCGGTCCCGAGGTCGAAGCCGGCGTGCCGGGCGGCTTCGGCGAGTCCGTCGTTCTCGTCGGACTCGTGCCGGTGGTGGTGGCGCTCGATCATCCCGACATCTTCGGCAGTCCGGACCCCGGCGGGCAACCAACGGAGGGTGAACGCGTCACGCGGGCTCGTGGGCGGTCTGCCCGAGGATCGACTCCACGAGCTCCAGGGCATCGTCGGTGCTGCGCGCGGTGAAGGTGAGGTCGACGAACACGTCGCGCAGCTCGGTGTCCTGGGCAGTGCGCTCGATGGCGGTGACCACGTCGGCCACGCCGGCGCCCGCCAGCGGGTAGACGCGCAGGATCGCGCCCAGTTCCGCGGGGTCACGGCCGGCTTCCTCGGCCAGCTGCCGCAGGTTCGCCAGCGGTGCGAGGATCGCGGTCCCCGGGTCGTACTCGGCCGGCGGCGTGACCACCGGCAGCCAGCCCGCCGCCCGCCGCGCGATCCGGCGCATCGCGGCCGGTGCGTACCCGGCGAGGTACACCGGCGGCGTGCGGACCGGCTTGAACGAGTCGTGGGTTTCGGGCACGGTCCAGTGCCGGCCGCGGTATTCGGCGGGATCGGTGGTCCACAGCGCTCCGAGGGCGTCGAGGCATTCGTCGAGCCGCGCGCCGCGTTCGGTCATCGGCACGTTCACGGCCTCGTACTCCTCGGGAGACCAGCCCGTGCCCAGCCCCGGGACCAGCCGGCCGCCGCTGAGCGCGTCGATCGTGGTGAGCGAGCGCGCGAGCACGGCGGGCGGGTACCAGGGCGCGTTGAGCACGTTGGTGCCGAGCCGCACCCGCTCGGTCACCGCGGCCGCGGCGGCCAGCAGCGCGAACGGGTCGAGTCGCACGGCGAACTCGGCCGGGATCGCGTCGGAGCCGCCGTACCCGACCGTCGGGTGCACCGGCGCGAGCAGTCGGTCGCCGACCCACAGACTCGCGGCACCGAGTTCCTCGGCACGCCGGGCGAAGCGGGTGACGCCCGAGCCGTCTCCGGCGAACGGGCCGAACTGGGGCAGGGTGAAACCGATGCGCATGGTGCTCTCCCGGCGTCCGCGGTGGTGGTCCCCGTGGTGATCTTGCCACTGGAACCCGGGTTCGCGGCCACGGAAGTGCGCCGGGAAATCCTCAAGTGGTGAGCCGCCGCCGCTGGCCGGGGACGTCGACGGGTGAAAGGCCCGTGGCGGCGCCGGGGCGTTCGCAGCCGAGTGGCATGAGCTGCAGCAGGCGGCGAGCCGGGTGGGAGTCGCCGGGGTCCACGTAGAAGTCGGTGTCGAGAAGCTCGGCCAGCAACTGCATGCGGCGCAGGACCTTCAGGCCGGCGACCGCGAGGAACGTGGTGCGGCCGAGGTCGATGATCACCACGCCGACCGTGCTGCGGATCCTGGCTTCGACGACCTCGGAGAGGTGCGGGGCGGTGCAGAGATCGACCTCGCCGACCACCTCCACCACGGACACGCCTGGCACGGGACGGTGGACGTGCAGGTCGAGCAGGCGTTTCGGGTCGAGTTGGCCGACCCTGGCGGAAGGAGCTTTCGTGCGGCGTAGGGCGCTCATGGCGGCCCGCCTCTCGTAGGCCGCGCACCCGGGTGACGGCCGATCCGGGCCGGAAGTTCGGGCATCCCAGCCGATCGGCGCCAACGCTCCCGGAGCGCGGTGAAATCGCGGCGGCTGGTGGCTCAACCGAGACCCAGGATAGTGCACGTGCACTAGAGCCGCCAGCCACCGCCGGAGTGGTTACCTCCGAACCTGTTTGCCCGCCGCTATGTAGGTGTTGGAGTCGCCGACGAACGAGAACACGACGCCGATCACGGCCGCCAGCGCCGAGAGGTAGCTCAGCCAGGTGCCGCCGTTGCCCGTGATGAGCGACAGGACCTGCAGCGCCGTGAGTACGGTCAGCACGATCCGCGCCCAGTTGCGCCCGGCCCGAAGCTTCACCGCGAACAGCAAGTACAGCAGCGCGATGAGGACCGCGATCACGACCGCCACGACAAGCGCGATGTTCGCGGCCTGGTCGAGCTGCGCCTGGTCGAGGTTGGGATTGGTGCGGCGGGCGGCGTCGACGAGGTCGTCCTTCTGCCCGAACAGCAGCAGGGCGGCGACGATGCCGATCACAGTCGAGGCGACGAACGCCCAGAACGCGACCGTGATGGTGTTGGGCACGGCCGGACGTGGGGGCTCGCCGGAGAAGGAAGGCGGCGTGGAATCCTCGGGAAACCGCGGCAGATCGCTCATGTGAGGACATTAGGCCCACTGCCGCGGCCTCGCACTACGACGAGGGGACGGTACCGGTGGCCGCCTCCAGGTTCGGGTGGATCTCCAGCACCGAGTCGAGGTGCAGCAACCCGATCGGCCGCAGCAGGCCGCGCTGCTGAGTGACGATGCGGAACGGGATCCCGGCCTCGGTCGCGCGGCCCCGGACGTCGATCAGCACCGAAAGGCCGCTGGAATCGCAGAACGGCACCTCGGACAGGTCCACGACGAGCACGTCGGGGCGGGCTTCCAGGGCCGCGACCAGCTGGTCGCGCAGTGCGTCCGACACCGCGGTGTCGATTTCCCCGGTGGCGGTGACCACCGTCGTCGCGGCGGTGGTCATGGTGGTGATGTGGAGCGTGGGCAGGCGTCGCGCGCCGGCCGCTCTGAGGTTGTCGGTCACGACACGTTCCCTCCGCGGTCACGGGCCCGCCGGGCCGGACGAGCACCCGGCAGGCCCGGTGCCCGGCCTGCGGCCGGGACAGGGCCTGGTGACGGCTGGGTGCTCAACCGTGGTTCGTCCGAACGTAACAGCCCCGGCCTCGCCAGGCAGCCCGGGGCGTTACTGGCGTGGCGGCCCGGCGTCGGTGACGGTGCACGATGGGTCGAGGGGGTCGGTGGGCCGGTTTTCGGTCAGTGCGCCGAGTTCGACGGGCGGGCGGACTTGTTTCGATTTCGGGTGGGGCCCGCCGGTCCCGGGTGTCGGGTCGCGTTCGGCTGGGCGGTTCGAGGCGTCACCGGCGTGGTGGCCCGGCGTCGACGACGGCCAACGAGAGGTCGAGCGGGTCGAAGTGGATCAGGGATTCGAGCCACCACGTCATGCCCGCCTCGGTCAGCGCGCCGAGGTCGACCGTCGGGGGTTGGTCCCAGGCCGGGCTGGCGTTGCCGGCCACCGCGACGTCGAAGGGGCGGCCGGCAGGGTGCACGGCGGTGACCAGCCGGGCCAGCTCCTCCGGTGCCGGCGGGTGCGGGCCGGCCAGGGGGAAGATGCCGTCGCCGGCGGTGGCGCGGGTGCGAACGCGCGGGTGGTCGGTGGACATCGCGGTCCAGACGGGGATGGGGTGCGGTTCGGGTGGGCCGGCGTCGAGGTCGACGTGGAAGTGCTCGCCGCGGTGGCGCACCTCGGCGCCCGACCAGATCGCGCGGGCGAAGGCCATTGCCTCGTCGAACTTCGCCGAGCGGGGGCCGAGGGGTTCGCCGAAGCGGCTGAAGTCGCCGGTCTCGTCGGAGCCGAGGCCGGTGCCGAGGATGAGGCGGCCGTGCGAGAGGCGGCTGACGGTCGAGGCCTGCCGCGCGAGCACCCACGGCCGGCGCCGCGCCGGGGGAGTGACCATCGGGCCGAGAAGGATCGTGCTTGTCGCCTGGGCGATCGCGCCGAGCGTGGTCCACGGGTCCGCGATCGGTGGCGCGCCGGGCACGACGTGGTCCCACAGGAACACCCCGTCCCAGCCGGCGGCCTCGGCGCGCACGGCGAGCTCGACGAGCACCGCCGGGTCGCCGAAAGGTCCGAACGGCGGCAGGTACAGGCCGTGGCGCAGGGTGCTCACCGGGGTCTCCTCACGTCAGCGGTGCGGGAATCGGGCCACCGTAACGAGTCCGCGTTCGGCGGGCTGAATTGCCTTGCCCGACAACGGGAACCCGCGCGGGCGGTTGCCGGTCAGTGGCACGAGGAGGGGTCAGACGTGCGGACAAACCGCCCCAACGATGGGAAACCGGGGCGGGGATCTTGTCACCGCGCCCGCGGTTTGGTTGTGTCGGTGCGGACCCCCGGTCGCGGCCGCCAACGCGGGCACGGGTTCCCCACGGTGCCGATCAGGTGCCGTGTCCGCTGGGTTTTCCCCGTGAAACGAAGGAATCTGCATGCCGCGCTTGCGAAGAGTGCTGTGTTCGGTGACGGCCGCGGCGGCCGCCGTGACCGTGGCGGCCGGGTCGGCGACCGCCGCCTCCGGGCCCGAGATCACGCCGGCGGCGCCCGCCGCCCCGGCCCCTGCCGCCGTGTCGCGGACCGTCCACGAGTGGCTCACGAACCCCGGTGATGCGACGCCCGTCGACACGCAGCTGAGCTGGCAGAGCCCGGCCGCGGCGGCGCCCACGACGGTCCGCCTCGATCCGAACGTGAAGTTCCAGACCGTGTCCGGCTTCGGCGCGGCCATCACCGATTCGTCGGCCCAGGTGCTCTACGGCCTCACACCGGGCAATCGCGACGAGGTCATGAAGAACCTCTTCGACCCGCGCACCGGCGCGGGCATCAGCTTCCTGCGCCAGCCCATCGGCGCGTCGGACTTCGCCGTCGGCCAGGACTACGGCTACGACGACCTGCCGGCCGGGCAGACCGACTACGACATGAAGCACTTCTCCATCGCCCACGACGAGGCACAGATCCTCCCGCTCGTGCGCCAGGCGAAGAAGCTGAACCCGCAGCTGGAGATCGTCGCCAGCCCGTGGAGCATGCCGGGCTGGATGAAGACGTCCGGCTCGATGATCGACGGCAAGCTCATCGACTCGCCGAAGATCTACCGCGCCTACGCGCTGTACCTGGTCAAGTTCCTGCAGGCCTACCGCAAGGCGGGCGTGCACGTGGACTACCTGACCGTGCAGAACGAGCCGCAGGCGCTGGAGCGCAACAACTACCCGGGCACCGACCTGCCGTGGCAGCAGGAGGCGAAGGTGATCGAGGCCCTCGGCCCCGCCATCCGCGCCGCCGGGCTCGACACGAAGATCCTCGGCTTCGACCACAACTGGAGCGAGCACCCCGGTGACATCGCCTCGCACCAGCGGGCGGGGGAGGACCCGCAGCCGGAGTACCCGTACGACCTGCTGTCCACCCCGGCCGCGAAGTGGATGGCCGGCACCGCCTACCACTGCTACTACGGCTCGTCCGACGCGCAGACGCCGCTGAAGGCATCATTTCCCGGCAAGGACATCTTCATGACCGAGTGCGAGGGCGGCGACTCGTCCACGATCCTCGGCGTGATGCAGAACTGGGGCCGCAGCTCGATCGACTGGAACATCGCGCTCGACGAGAACCACGGCCCGCACCTGGGCGGCTGCGGCACCTGCAACGGCACCATCACCGTGAACTCGCAGACGAAGGCCGTGACGTACAACGACCAGTACCGCGACATCGAGCACTTCTCGAAGTTCGTTCCGCCGGGTTCGGTGCACATCGCCTCGTCCGTGGTCTACACCAGCGGCAGCAGCACACCGATCGAGGCGGTCGCGTTCACGAACCCCGACCACTCGACCACCGTGGTCGCGCTGAACACCGCGAAGACCGAGCAGAAGTTCACCGTCGTCTCCGGTGACCGCTCGTTCGACGCGACCGTGGGCGCCGGCGCCACCGTCACCTTCCAGTGGAGCGGCCGCTGACCGACCGGGTGATGCGGGGCGGCGCAGCGCCCGCCGCCCCGCATCGCACGCGGTACGTTCGGGTTCCCGGACGAAGGAGCGGCGATGACGGGACTACCGGCCACCATGCGGTCGTGGCGCGTCACGGCGCCGGGGCCGATCGGTACCGGGCCGATGAAGCCCGCGAGCGGACCGGTGCCCGAACCGGCGCCCGGTGAGCTGCTCGTGCGGGTGCTCGTGTGCGGCGTGTGCCGCACCGATCTCCATGTCGCAGAAGGGGATCTGCCGGTGCACCGGTCGGCGGTGACACCGGGGCACGAGGTGGTCGGCGAGGTCGTCGCCCTGGGAGCCGGCGCCGGCGGCACCTTCGCGATCGGTGACCGCGCAGGCATCGCCTGGCTGCGTCACACGTGCGGCACGTGCAAGTTCTGCTTGCGGGGCACGGAAAACCTATGCCTGGCATCGCGCTACACCGGCTGGGACGCCGACGGCGGCTACGCGGAGTACGCCGTGGTCCCGGCGGACTACGCCCACCACCTGCCCGCCGGCTACAGCGACGACGAGCTCGGGCCGCTGCTGTGCGCCGGTCTCATCGGCTACCGCGCGCTGCTGCGGGCCGAAGTGCTCGAAGGCGGGTGTCTCGGCGTATACGGCTTCGGCGGCAGCGCGCACCTCGCCACGCAGGTGGCCCTCGCGCAGGGCGCGATCGTCCACGTGGTCACGCGCAGCCGCGCGGCGCAGCGGCTGGCGTTCGACCTCGGGGCGGCGTCGGCAGGGGAGGAGCCGCCGCCCGAGCCGCTCGACTCCGCGATCCTGTTCGCCCCCGCCGGGGGCCTGGTGCCGGTCGCGCTCGCCGCGCTGGACCGCGGCGGCACGCTCGCGATCGCGGGCATCCACCTGTCCGACGTGCCGGTGCTGAACTACCAGCGCCACCTGTTCCAGGAGCGGCAGGTCCGCAGCGTCACGGCCAACACGCGGGCCGACGCGCGGGAGTTTCTCGCCTTCGCGGGCCGCCACCACCTCGAAGTGACCACTCGTCCGTACGCGCTGGCCGACGCGGATCAGGCCCTCACGGACCTCTCTGCAGGCCGGTTCACCGGCGCCGCCGTGCTGCGCGCCTGACGGGGATTTTCCGCCGGTGTGACTCGTTCGGCCGTTGATAGGTCACCATGACCTAGGTTACGGTGACCTAGATGTGGATCGACGTCCTGCTGCTCGCGAGCCTTGCCAAGCAGCCCAGGCACGGCTACGAACTGCGCCGGAAGGTCGAGGAGTCGAGCGGCCGGGCGCTGTCCAACAACTCGCTCTACCCGACGCTGCGCCGCTTCGCCGAGGCCGGCGCAGTCACGCGAAGCGCCGAGACGCACGAGGGCAAGCCGCCGCGCCACGTCTACACGATCACCGACGTCGGCCGCGAGCTGCTGCACGACCTGCTCGCGGACCTGCCGCCCGACCTGGCCGGAGACTCGACCGAGTTCCTCTCCCGGCTCGCCGGGTTCGGCTGGCTCGAGCCCGCGGAACGCCTGCGGGTGCTCGACGCGCGGGAAACCGCGCTCGCCGCTCAGGGCGAGCGGCTGGGGAAGCTCGCCGAGGCGCAGGAGGACCCGTGGAGCCGGCTGGTGCTGGCCGAGGTCGGCCGGCGGGCCGAGCAGGAACTGAGCTGGCTCGCGACGGTGCGTGCGCGGGCCCGGAAACCGTCACCCGAGGAGGAGACCCGATGACCACCACCGAGCGTGCGCCGCGGCTGCCGTTCGACCGGCCCAACGTGCTCGAGATCGCGCCGCTGTACCAGGTTCTGCGCCGCGAAGGCCCGATCGCGCGCGTGACTACACCGGCCGGCGACCCGGCCTGGCTCGTGACGCGGTTCGAGGAGGCCCGCGCGGTGTTCGCCGACGCGCGCTTCGGCCGTTCGCACCCGAAGCCGGAGCAGGCCTCGGCGGTGTCCGACGCCGCGGTGCTCAGCGGCCCACAGGGCGACTACGAGAACGAAGAGGCCGAGCACGCGCGGCTGCGGCGCCTGCTGGTGCCGGCGTTCTCGGCCAACCGGATGCGCAAGCTCGGCGAGCACATCCAGGAGCTTGCCGACCGATGCCTCGACGAGCTCGAAGCCGCGCACGACGCCGCGGGCGGCGAACCCGTGAACCTGCACGACTTCCTGTCGTTCCCCTTGCCGGTGCTGGTGATCTGCGAGCTGCTCGGCGTGCCGTACGCCGACCGCGACAAGTTCCGCGACCTGTCCGACCGCATCGGCGTGCTCGACAGCGGCGGCGACGCGAAGCGCGCGATGGACGAGTTCGCCGCCTACATGGGCGAACTGGCCGACAAGAAGCGCGCGGAGCCGGCGCAGGACGTCGTGTCCGACCTCGTCGCCGCGCAGGCCGACGACCCGACGTTCACCGACGACGACCTCGCCCGGCTGGGTGCGGGACTGCTCTTCGCCGGCCACGAGACGACGTCGAACCGCATCGACCTCGGCGTGCTGTTCCTGCTCACCGACACCGTCCGCCGCGACGCGCTGGCCGCCGACCCCGAGGGTCGCGTGCACGGCACGGTCGAGGAGATCCTGCGGATGTCCGCGCCGGGTGGCCTGGGCTTGCTGCGCTATGCCCACGAGGACGTGGAGATCGGCGGCGTCGCGATCCAGCGCGGTGACGCCGTGATGATCTCGACCTCGTCGGCCAACCGTGACGCGAGCGTGTTCGCCGACCCCGAGGCGTTCGACGCCGACCGCAAACCCAACTCCCACATCGCTTTCGGCTACGGCGGGTTCTTCTGCATCGGCGCAAGCCTGGCACGCACCGAGCTGCGCGTGGTGTTCAGCTCGCTGTTCCGCCGTTTCCCGAACCTGCGCCTGGCCGTGGACGTCGACGACCTCGACGTGCGCTCCAACCGCTTGACGGGCGGGGTTTCGAGCGTGCCGGTCACCTGGTGACCGCGCCGGGCCGCACTCCTTCCGCGGGTGCGGCCCGCGTCGCTCTATCGTTGGTAGAGATAATCCGTAGCGGTGCTATGACCTGCGTAACAGTGCTACGTGGACGCGATATCTGAGCTACACTGGACGCATGGACATCCGCACCCAGATGCTGGAGGCCGCCGAGAAGCTGCTCGACGCCTCGCCCGACCGCGACATCTCCACGCGCGCCGTGTGCGAGGCGGTCGGGGTCGGCGCGCCGATGTTGTACCGCCTGTTCGGCGACAAGAACGGCCTGCTCTCGGCCGTCGTGGACCACGGGTTCGATCGCTACCTGGCCACCAAGCGCGCGGCCGAGCCGTCGGCCGACCCGATCGCCGACCTCAAGAACGGCTGGGACACCCACATCGCCTTCGCCCAGGAGCACCCGGCTGTCTACCGGCTGATGTACTCCCCGGCGTTCACCGAAATCCCCAGTGCCGCGCAGGAAGCGCTGCGCCTGCTGCGGGAGGTGCTCGTGCGCTGCGCCGCGATCGGCCGGCTGCGTGTGGACCCGGACGCCGCCGCGCAGCGCGTGATGTCGGCGAACATCGGGGTGGCGCTCAACATGGTCACCCAGCCGGACGTGTACACCGATCCCGAGCTGTCCCGGCGCGTGCGCGACGCCGTGCACGACAGTCTGCTCACACCCGAGAACGGCACCGAGGAGACTGAAAGTTCGGCAGCGCCGCTGCCGACCGCGGCCCTGCAGCTCGCGGCACTCCTGCGCACCGAGGACACCACGCTCGGCACGGAGGAGACGCAGCTGCTGCTGAAGTGGCTCGACGGCCTGACCCGCGACTGACGAGTCCGAAGTGGACGGACGTCCAGACCGGCGGGCTCAGGGCTCGGTGAGCACGAGGTCGAGCAGGCCCGGAAAGCGCGCGTCGAACTCGGAGCGCCGCAGCCGGTTGTAGCGCCGCGGTCCGCGGTCGAGCTGTTCGAGCAGCCCCGTGGACCGCAGCACCGCGAAGTGGTGGCTCGCCGTCGCTTTCGACACCGGCAGGTCGAAGGTGCCGCACGCGCGCGAGAAGTCAGGCCCGTCCGAGAGCTCGCGCAGGATCGTGCGGCGCACCGGATCGGTCAGGGCGTCGAGCGCCTGTTGCAAAGTCACCTCGGCCGGATCAGTGTGGGTCAGCGTCCGCGCCATGCCGCCTCCCGGCGTTCTCGTGTCACTCCGGCGTCCTCACCGATGGTACCCGTGTCCGGCGAGTGGCTCAGACCGCGGAGATCGTGGCCGATCCCGTGTCCAGAAACGGATGCGACGCGGTCACGGTGATCGTCCCGGGCGTGTTGCGCATCGAGCGGATCCACACCGCCGCTGCGCCGCCGAGGGCGCCGAAGTCCAGGAACGGGTCGCCGATCAGGACTCCCGGCCCGTCGACCGAGACGCTGAGCACCCCTCGGGCGTGCGGGCGCGGTGCACCGTAGCGGTCCACCGACCGAAGGGTGACGCGCGTGGTGTCCTGGCCGTCGGCGGTGATGGCGCCGTCGTCCGCGGCCACGGCCAGCGTGTCGAACGCCGGGTCGGCACTGAACCTGCGGCGCAGCACCGTCTGCCCCTTCACCCGGCCCTCGATCGTCAGGTCCGGGTGACCTTTCCCGGTCACGGTGAGGTTCACCAGGAACGGCGGGTGCTCCAGGTGACCGAACCGCGCCCGGTCGGGGTGCACGGTGACCGGCCGCCGGCCCGCGACCGTGACCACGAGCTGGTCGCAGTTCGACCAGATCAGCGCGTTGCGGCCGGGTCCGCCCCGCGGCGAGCCGGGCCCGAAGTCCCAGTAGAACGCGGGCTCGATCACGGCGCCGCGTGACGGGGCCCGTTGCGCGCGGTAGAAACCCGCGCCCAGCTTGGGAATCCGGAAGAAGTCGACCACGCCGGGGTACTTCACCCCGCGCAGCGAGTGGTACCAGCCGGACGGGTAGTCGAAGCCGCACCACGCGATCAGCCCGCAGTAGCGTGGGTCGGCCGCGGCGTGTTCGTGCACCCACGCGTGCAGCATGCTCTGCTCCCGCTGCACGTCGGCGGCGTCGGTGCGGCGGAAATACGGCGCGCCCACGAGCGTGCCCACGGCTTCGCTCACCAGGTACGGCACGCCCCGGCGCGGCGGGCGCAACGGCGGTGGCGCGTTGCGCGAGGGCGGGCGGCTGTAGTCGTTGAACGAGAACACCCCGCCGTTCTCCTTCACCGGGTACAGCGGCGAGACGTAGCCCCTCTGCCCGGCAACCGCGCCGGTGCACGGCCGCATCGGATCGAGCTCGGCGGCGAGCTGGTCGGTCTTGCCGTAGAGCGTGTACTGGCCGAGCGTCTCGTTCACGCGCGTGCCCCACACGATGATCGACGGGTGGTTGCGGTCGCGCACGATCATGTCGTGCACATCGCGCACCGCGAGCTCCTGCCACGCGGTATCGCCGACGTGGTCCCAGCCCGGCAGCTCCTCCCACACGAGGATGCCGAGCTCGTCACAGGCGTCGAGGAACGCGGGCGACTGCGGGTAGTGCGAGCAGCGGACCATGTTGACGTTGAGCTCGTTCTTGAGGATCTCGGCGTCGCGCCGCTGCACGCGCTCGGGCATCGCGCCGCCGACGAACGGGTACCACTGGTGGCGGTTGAGCCCGAAGAGCTTGAGCGGGCGGCCGTTGAGGCGGAAACCGTCCACAGTGAACTGGGCGTCGCGCAGCCCGGTGCGCACGGGGTAGGTGTGGACCTTGCGCCCGGCCACCGAGAGGGTGACCAGGACGTCGCACATCGCCGGCTCGTCGACGTCCCACAGCTTCACCGCGTCGAGGCCTTCGAGTGTGACGGCCGTGTTCGTCTCGCCCTTGCGCAGCCCCGTGATGTCGGTGACCGCGGTGGCGATCTCCGTGCCGGCCTGGCTCAGCGTCGCCGTGAGCCGCACGGGACCCTTCACCGCCTTTGCCGCGTCGACCGTGCAGTGCACCACCACCGCGCGGTTGGGCGTGAGCACGGCGATCTGCTGGGCGTACACATCGGACAGGTAGGCCTGCGGGGTGCCGTACAGGTTGACAGTGCGGTAGATCCCCGCCGGCTGGTAGAAGTCGATGGCCGTCGGGTTCGGGTACTCGGGCAGGTCCGGGGGAGTGTCCTGCTGCCAGCGGCCGTCGACGGCCACGGCCAGCACGTTGTCGGAGCCGGTGAGCAGCCCGGTGATCTCGCACGTGAGCGGCAGGTAGCCGCCGCTCTGCGAGGCGACGCGGCGGCCGTTGAGGAACACGGTGGTGGCGCTGAGGACCCCGTCGAACCGCAGGAACGCGCGGTTCTTGCGCAGCTGCGGCGGTACGAAGAAGTGCTGGCGGTACACCCACAGGTGCTGCCAGTCGTTCGGGTGCCAGCCCTCCCACGACAACGGTGTGACGCAGTGGGGCACCGAAACGAGCGTCATGGACCGGTCGTCGAAGTCGACTTCGGTACAGCCCGGCACGAACGGGCCGAACAGCCAGTCGGCGCCGAACCCGCTCGTCGCCTCGACCGGCGTCGGCTGGTGCAGCGCGGCCGAGAGCGCGCCGGAAGCCGCGATGGCCGCGCCGGCGCCGAACAGGAACGTGCGCCGGGCGTGACCGGTCCTCGGGACAGCCGTGCCCCCTGGTTCTTCCTCCGTCATGCCTACGCGCTCTGCCGGCCGCCGGACTCGTCGTACCCGGACTGCGTGGCGAGGATGTCGACGGCGTGGTCGCGCAGCCAGGAGAACAGCGTCGAGAGCTGGTCGCCGGTGCCGCGGCCGAGCGGCGTGAGGCCGTAGGTGACCTGCGGCGGCGTGGTGGGCTCGACCCGGCGCCACACGAGGCCGTCGCGCACGAGGGTGCGCAGCGTCTGAGCGAGCATCTTCTCGCTGACGCCTTCGATGCTGCGGCGGAGCTCGAAGAACCGCAGTTCCCGTTCGCGCAAGGCGATCAGCACCCACACGCCCCAACGGCTGGTGACGTGGTCGAGCACCGTCCGCGCGGGGCAGTCGGTGTGAAACACCTCATACCCGTCACGGGCCGACCGGCCCGCGAACTGCGTCCATTCCTCCATGTCGTGAGCTTACTTAAAGGTGCGTCCTTCCGGCCGGGGGACGCGCAGGGCACCTTCGTGACCACTGTGGATCGTAGGGATTGGGGTTCGAAGATGATCGTGGTGACAGGAGCGACGGGGAACATCGGCCGGCCGCTGGTGGCGGCGCTGGCGGCGGCGGGTGCGCCGGTGACGGCGGTGTCGCGGACGGCGCCGGCCGGGCTGCCCGAGGGAGTCGTGCACCAGGTTGCCGACCTGGCCGCGCCGGAATCGCTGCGCGACGTGGTGGCCGGGGCGGACGCGCTGTTCCTGTTCCCGGGCGGCCCGGCTCCGGCGGAGCTGGCCGACGTCGCGAAGGCCGGGGGAGTGCGGCGGCTCGTGCTGCTGTCCTCGCAGGGCGCGGCCACGCGGCCGCAGGCTTACGCGTTTTTCACGGCGTACGAACGGGCTGTGCGCTCGTCGGTGCCGGCGGCGACGATCCTGCGGCCGAGCGGGTGCACCACGAACACGCTGGGGTGGGCTCCTTCGGTGCGTGCTTCGCGCCTTTTCGAGGCTCCCTTCGGCGACGTGGCGCTCCCGTTCGTCGACCCGGCGGACATCGCGGCGGTCGCCGCCGCGGCGCTGCTGGACGACTCGCACGACGGCGCCGAGTACGAGGTGACCGGTCCGGAGGCGCTGACCCCGCGTGAGCGGGCGGCGGTGATCGGCACCGCGCTCGGCGAGCCCGTCCGGTTCGCCGAGCAGACGCCGGACGAGGCTCGCGCGCGGATGCTGGCGTTCATGCCGCCGCCGATCGTCGAGGCGACGCTGGGCGTGCTGGGTTCCCCGCTGCCCGCCGAACGCCGGGTGAGCCCCGACGTGCCGCGGGTGCTGGGCCGCCCGGCCCGTGCGTTCGCCGAGTGGGTGGCGGACTCTGTCGCCGCGTTCCGCTGAGAGACCGGCGAAGGTGCACCAGCCCGCCGCGCCGGCCGCGTCGATGTCCGCGTGGGCCGGCGCGCACGGGCTGCGGCGGGCCCGCGTCAGGCGAGGCGCGCGGGCCCGCCGACGAGGTCGACCAGGTCGGCCAGCGCCTCGCCCAGCGGCAGGTCGACGCGGACCCGCGCGTAGGCGTCGCCGCGGGTCTGGCCCCGGTTGACGATGAGGACGGGTTTGCCGGTTTTCGCGGCGAGGCGGACAAAGCGCAGACCGGACATGACCGTGAGCGACGAGCCGAGGACGAGCACCGCCGAGGATTCGTCGACCAGGCGGTAACAGCGTTCGACGCGTGGGCGCGGCACGTTCTCGCCGAAGAACACCACGTCGGGCTTCAGCACGCCCGCGCACGTGGTGCAGTCGACGAGCGTGAACGTGCGCACGGCTTCCTCGGCGAGCTCGACGTCGCCGTCGGGGTTGATCCGCGTGGCGGTGCCGCCGAAGTCCGGGTTGGCCGCGCGCAGGCGGTCGTCCAGCTCTTCGCGCGGCGTGGTGCGGCGGCAGCCGAGGCAGATCACGCGGTCGAGGTTGCCGTGCAGCTCCACCACGCCGCGCGTGCCCGCCGCGCGGTGCAGGCCGTCGACGTTCTGCGTGATCACGCCGGACAACAGGCCGGCTTCGCGCAAGGTCGCGACGGCGTGGTGCCCGGAGTTGGGCTCGGCGCGCGCGATGGTGCGCCAGCCCAGGTGGCTGCGCGCCCAGTAGCGGCGGCGGCCCTCGGCGCTGCTCGCGAACTCGTCGTAGGTCATCGGGGTGTGCCGGCGCAGGCTGCCGGACTCGCCGCGGTAGTCGGGAATACCGGACTCGGTGGAGATCCCCGCCCCGCTCAGCACCACCACGCGGCCGTGGGAGACGACCTCGGCCACCTCGGCGACGCTACCGGTGCGCGGGAGCGCTTCACCCGTGCCGGTCCAGGTCAGGGTCGGTCGTGTCCGCACCCGATCAGCTTACGCACCCACGAGCTCGCGTTCGAGGTCCTCGAGACTGCGCCCCTCGGTCTCCGGCATCAGCCGCCACACGAAGGCGAACGCGAGCGCTGTCATCACGGCGAAGAACCCGAAGTTGAGCCCGGCCCCGAAGGCGTCCAGCAGCGGCGGGAACACGAGCGCCACCGCAAGGTTGAACAGCCAGTTGAAGACCACGCACACGCTCACGGCCGCCGCGCGGATCCGCAGCGGGAACAGCTCCGGCAGCGCGACCCACTGCACCGGGCCCCACGACACCGAGAACGACGCGACGTACACGGCGATCCCGGCCAGCGTCAGGCCGAGCAGCAGCGGCCCCTTGGCCATCCCGCCGAGGTTGACCACGGCCAGCAGCACCATCGCCGCGCACATGCCGAGCGCGCCTACGAGCAGCAGCGGCCGCCGGCCCGCGCGGTCGATCAGCCGCATCGCGGGCAGCGTCATGAGCATGTTCACGGCGCCGACACCCACGTTGGCCAGGATCGCGCCGGACGAGCCGAACCCGACGTCGGTCAGCAGCGTGGGCGCGTAGTAGATGATCGTGTTGATGCCCACGAAGTTCTGGAAGAACACGAGCAGCATCCCGACCGTGAACACTTTCCGCAGCCGGCCGCCCGTGAGCATCCGCAGCCGCAACGGCTCCGCGCGTTCGGCCTCGTCGCGGGCGCCGGCGCGGATGTCGGCCAGTTCGGCGTCGGCCGCGTCCTCGCTGCCGCGCAGCCGGGTCAGGACGGTGCGGGCCGTGCGTTCGTCGTGCTTGTTGGCCGCGAGCCAGCGCGGGCTCTCGGGCTGCGTGTAGATCCCGGCGACGAGCAGCACGGCAGGCACCACGCGAGCCCGATCATCCACCGCCACGCGCCCCAGCCCGACAGCGCGTAGTCGGCGATGTAGGCGACCAGGATCCCGACGGTGACCAGCAGTTGCATCAGCGAGGTGAGCTTGCCGCGGACCTCTTTCGGCGCCAGCTCCGACAGGTACATCGGCACCACGACCGAAGCGATGCCCACGCCGATGCCCATCACGAACCGGAAGGCCACGAGCATCGGCGCCGCGCCCGCCAAGGCGGCGCCGACCGTGCCGACGATGAACACGACCCCGGAGCCGAGGATCATCCGGCGCCGGCCCAGCGAGTCGGCCAGGCGCCCCGCGAGCCCGGCGCCCGCCATCGACCCGGCCAGCAGCCCGGAGACGACCATGCCCTGCACGATGGGGCTCAACGAGATGTCGCGGCCGATGTAGAGCAACCCGCCGGAGATGACCCCGGTGTCGTAGCCCCACAGGATCCCGCCCAGTGCGCCGAAGAACCAGATGCCGAAGTTCGCTGCCCGCCGCGCCCACCTTTCGATCATGACCCGCGGCGACGAGCGGCAGCGTGAAAGCGATTTCTCCCGGCAGGGCAAGACAAATCCCCCGGACGGAGCAGAAGCGGGTTCGACGGGGGTGCGGCTGGGTACCTCAAAAGGCATGTGGTTCGCGTTGGGTACACCCGTGGTCCTGATGGTCGCCGCTGTGTTGATGGAGCGGTTCGAGCAGCACTGCGCCCGGGTCCCGCCGAGACCCGCTGCGGGCGTAGGCGCGCCGGAAGGGCTTGCGCCTGAACGGACAACGCTTCGCCGGACTGCGGACCGCGAAGGTGCGCGTCCGGTGGTAGCGCTACCGCACTGACTTCCGCCTGGTGCGGACCACCGGGTGAAACCGGGAACGTGGTGCGGCGCCGGTCATGGCCGCGGGCGGCGGCCAAGGACGGTGACCGGCGTGGGCACCTTCGGGGAAAGGGCCGGGCTCCCACCGTCGGGGTGCGGGAGCCCGGCTCGTCTCGCGCGCGGGGTGACTACTGGGCCGCGCCCGAGGTGAGGGTTTGGTACCACGCGTCCCACGGATGGTTGGTCGCCGCGAAGTTCGCGGGCGGGTTCGTGGCCAGGCCGGCCGAGTCGAAGTCCCAGCCGCGGACCAGGTGCCCGCTCTGCCGGGCCGAGGTGATGAACGCCGACTCCGTGGCGGGGCCGCCGTAGAACAGCGCGTCCTGCTGCAGCTGCGCCGGGTCGCCCTGCTGGTACTCGTCGAACGCGACCTGCGAGTAGCGCACGCGCTCACCGGAGACGCTGTCGGTGGCGTAGCGCAGGGTCTGGGCGGGAGTCGGGCCGTCGGCGCCGGTCGACACGGTCACGCGGCGGATGCCGGACGTGCCGGTGGCCTTCGGGAACAGCGCGTCCGAGGTCATCGCGTTGCCGCTCCAGGTCACGGCGCCAGACGCGTCGAGCGCGCCCTGCCACTGCCAGTTCTGGCCGGACGACTGGCTGCGGTGGATCTCGCGCACGCCGGTGCCGGTGAAGGCGACGGTGGGGGACACGCCGTTGTCGTACTTCTGGCTCGCCGACCAGGTCAGCTCGCCGTCGGCGCCGAGCTTCGCCGTGTGGGACCAGAGCGTGGTCGCGGTCTGCGACTGGTGGACCTCCACGAGCCGGCCCGAGTCGTCGAGCGCGATCGCCGGGGTCTGGCCGCTGTCGTAGTGGCCGTGGCGGTTCCAGGTCACGCGGCCGTCGGCGCCGTACGTCCCGGTCCAGTACCACAGGGCGCCCGCGCCGGAGTCGTGCACCTCCACGACTTGGCCGCGGCCGTTGATCGCCACCGCCGGGTTGTAGCCGACGTCGCGGCGGTACTCGGCGCGCGTGCCGCTGTCGCCGGAGAGCAGCGTGAGCACCTTGCCGCGCAACGAGTCCGTGGTCGCGCCGGCCGGGTAGTCCTTGGCGAGCAGCAGCCGCGGGCCGAAGGCGGTCTGCAGCTTCTGGTTCACCGCGGCCAGGTTGCCGGCGGCGAAGGACGTGTTGTCGGTGAGGTCGTCCTTGAGGTCGAGCATCACCACGATCGGCGCGGCCGTGGAGTGGGCGGCCGACCAGGTGTTCACCACGGCGAGCCAGTCGCGCAGGTTGTTCGACGAGGGGTTGCCGGCGTGGTCGACCAGGTCGCCCGGGCTGCCGTGCCCGATGCCGTAGTCGTGGGTGGTGGCGTAGCCGTTGTCGTGGATGTCGAACTCGACGAAGCGGACACCGTGGTCGAGCTGGTAGGTGATCGAGCCCTTCGCGCCGTCCACGTCGCCGGAGTAGCTGTTGTGGGTGGCCTTGAAGATCGTCGAGGTGAACGGTGTGCCCGCCGCGGTGGCGGGTGCCGTGACCAGCGCGAACGCGGTGGCAGCCGCGGCGAGCGCGACGGGCGCGCGGAAGCGGTGCATGTGTGGGGACCCCCAGGTCGAGTGCGGAAAGTGGCGAAATCGTAGCGATCATTCGCCGGGTTCATGGCATGTTCGGACGATGCCGGACAACAACGGGAAAATCTTTGCCGACCAGGTGGCCGACGTGCTGGGCGCGCTGCCCGGGGTCGAGGCGGTCGCGCTGGGCGGGTCGCGCGCCCAGGGCAGCGCCGGCCCGGACAGCGACTGGGACGTGGCGGTCTACTACCGCGGCGCGTTCGACCCCGGCGACCTGCGCGCGCTCGGCTACCCCGGCGAGGTGTCCGGGCTCGGCGAGTGGGGCGGCGGCGTGTTCATCGGCGGCGCGTGGCTCACGATCGACGGCCGGCGCGTCGACGTCCACTACCGCGACCTCGACTCCGTCGAACACGAGCTGGCCGAAGCGCGCGCCGGGCGGTTCCACTGGGAGCCGCTCGCGTTCCACCTCGCCGGCATCCGGAGCTACCTCGTGGTGGCCGAACTGGCCATCAACGAGGTGCTGCGGGGGAGCCTGCCGCGTCCGGAGTACCCGCCGGCGCTGCGGGAGACCGCGCCGAAGTTCTGGCGCGCCTCGGCGGAGCAGACGCTCGGCAACGCGAAGAGCGCGCACGTCGAACGCGGGCACGCCACGGAGACGGCGGCGTCGGTGGGCGTCGCGGCGCTGCAGGCCGCGCACGCCGTGCTCGCCGGCCGGGGCGAGTGGGTCACGAACGAGAAGACCCTCATCGAGCGCGCCGGGCTGCGCGGGCTCGATGACGTGCTCAGCGGCCTCGCCCACGACCTTGAAGGCGCCTTCGCCACGGCCACCGCGCTGCTGCGGGCGGCCCGCTGACGGTCGAACGAAGTGGCTAGTGTCGACAGTTGAGGACTCCCGCGCGATGACACCTCGATAACGGGACGATCCGTACCGAGAGGAATCGACGCGTCGCTTCGCTTGCGTGACCTGGAATTTTCCCTGTCGTGGAAGATCTTTTTCGCGGTCGATCATGGCAATCGTCTCACTGCGACCCTTGACACAGCCTGGGCTGGGGCAGAGACTCTCCCGAAGTGTCGACACCTTGCGAATAGCAGTGCAGCCATCAGCAAGGAGGAGCAGTAGTGAGCAACCCAGAAGTCCGACCGGTTGGGGTGGCGGTCGGCCGATGACGTCGTCGAATGTATGTCTGGACGCGCGTGATCTGCTGCTGGGCCACAAGGCCCGGCGCGGCAACGCGTTCTCCACGGCGGTCCTCGACCTCAACCTCCAGATCATGGACGAGGAGTTCGTGGTCATCGTCGGACCCAGCGGGTGCGGCAAGACCACGTTCCTCGAAGCCGTCGCCGGGCTGGTCCCGGTCGCCGGCGGTGCGCTCGAGGTGGGCGGCAAGGCCGTCAAGGGACCGGGCCCCGAACGATCGCTGGTGTTCCAGCACGCGTCGCTCTACCCGTGGCGCACGGTGCTGGACAACGTCCTCTTCGGACCGCAGGTGCAAGGCCGGCTCACGCAGCAGGTGCGTGCCCGGGCCGAGGAACTGCTGGAGATCGTGGGCCTCTCGCACGTCGCCCGCAAGTACCCGCACGAGCTTTCGGGTGGCATGAAGCAGCGCGTGAACCTCGCACGGGCCCTGGCCACCGACCCCACCCTGCTGTTGCTCGACGAGCCCTTCGGTGCGCTCGACGCGCAGACGCGCGAGAACCTGCAGGACGAGCTCCTGCGGATCTGGCAGGCGGACACCGTCAGCGCCAAGAAGACCGCGATGTTCGTGACCCACGACGTGAACGAGGCGGTGCTGCTGGCCGACCGCGTGCTCGTGTTCTCCCCATCCCCGGCCCGGGTCGCCCTCGAGGTCAAGATCGACGCGCCCCGCCCCCGCGACGCGGCCTGGCGGCGCAGCTCCGAGTTCCTCGCCTACGGCGACCGGATTCTCGAGGCGCTGCACCACAAGCCGGCCGACGAGAGCGTGAACCCCACCCCCACCCAGGAATCCGCGGCTGCGGAAGACTCAGCGAGGAACCATGACAACGGCGTCAACACTGACCAGGCCGCCGAGCCCGCCCGGGCAACCCGCGGCAGTGGAGTCCAGGGGTCTGTCCGCCTGGGTTCAGCGCAGGCGTAGCGGACTGCTCGGCGCGGCCGGGCTTCTCATCGTCCTGGTGCTGTGGCAGGTCTGCAGCGCCACCGGCGTCGTCGACGTCTCCTTCAGCAGCAGCCCGACGCGCATCGTCTCCTCCGAGATCGACCTGTTCGGCTCGGGCGACATCTGGCCCGCGCTCGGCGCGACCGGTCTCGAGCTGTTGTGGGGCCTGCTGATCACGTTCGTCGTCGGCATCCCGGTCGGGCTCGTGCTGGGCCGCAGCAAGATCCTGCACGACATGACCGAGCCGATGGTCAACATCCTCTACTCCGTGCCGTACGTGATGTTCCTGCCGATCATCATCTTCTGGTTCGGCATCGGCGACGTCTCGCGCATCCTCGTGATCATCTGGGCCGCGATCCTGCCGCTCATCATCAACATCACCGCCGGCGTGCGGAACCTCGACAGCGACTACACCCGCGTGGCCACGGTGTTCTGCACGCCGCGGCTGCGGTTCTTCTACGCCATCGCGCTGCCCGCGACGCTGCCGTACATCCTCGCGGGTGTGCGCCTCGCCGTCGGCCGCGCGTTGGTCGGTGCGATCGTCGCGGAGCTGTTCCTCGCGAGCCAGGGCCTCGGGTACTTCGTCCAGACCCAGACCTCGAACTTCAACATGGACAACGCCATGGCCGGCATCATCATCCTCGCCGTCGTCGCGCTGCTGCTCAACGGCGCCGTGCGGATGATCGAACGCCGCTTCACCCACTGGGCAGGTTCGCAGTGAACAAGAAAATCCTCTCGGCGGTCGCGGCCGCCGCGGCGCTGGCGCTCGTCCTCTCCGGCTGTGCCGGCAAGGGTGGCGGCACAGCCCCCGTCAAGGCCGATGCCAACGGCGCCCTGCCGATCACCATCGGTTACACCGCGCTCGGCGCGGGCTACTCCGACCTGTACGTGGCCCAGGACGAAGGCATCTTCGCCAAGCACGGCCTGAAGGTCACGCTCAACCGGCTCAACGACAGCTCGCAGCTCGTCGCCGCGCTTTCGAGCAACAGCGTGAACATCGGGGTCGGCGTGGCAGCGGACTCCGCCGCCGCGATCATGAAGGGCTCCGACCTCAAGTACGTCGCGATGTCGGAACCGCACTACAACCTCGAGATGTGGGCCAGTCCCGACATCAAGACGATCAAGGACCTCAAGGGCAAGAAGGTCGCGATCTCCTCGCCCGGTTCGCAGAGCGACTTCGGGCTGACCGACCTGCTCGAGGCCAACGGCATGAAGCGCGAAGACGTGCAGGCGGTGTTCGTGAAGAGCGTGCCCGCCGAGGTCGCGGCGCTCGGCAGCGGTGCCGTGTCCGCGCTGCTGACCCAACCGCCGAACGGCACGCAGAGCCGGGAGAAAGGCGCGCACCGCCTGGCTTCGCTGGCCGATCTGCAGTTCCCGCTCGGCGCCTACACCGTGCAGAACAAGTTCCTGCAGAACAACCGTGAAGCGGTGAAGCGGTTCTACGCCGCGGAAGCCGAGTCCCTGCAGTACCTGCGCTCGCACAAGGCCGAGACCGTGAAGGCAATCAAGAAGTACAGCGGCGTGCAGAGCGACGACCTGGCCAACTACGCGTACGACTTCTTCCTCACCGTGTGGTCGCAGACCCCCGAGGTCGACCCCAAGGTGATCAAGCAGGCGTTCGACGAAGCGGCGCACAACGCGAAGTCGACCCCGCCCGCGGACGTCACGAAGTACATCGACAGCACGCTGGCGGCGGCATGACCGTGCCGAAGACGGCCGCCGCCGTGTTCGAGGACGGCTGGGCGCCCTACCTGACGGATCGCGACCGGGCCGTGCTCGCGGCCACGTCGTGGGCCAAGCAGGCGCCGTTCGGCCTGGGCTCGCGCCCGCTCGTGGTGGCCGTCGACCTGTACTACGCCGCGCTCGGCCTGCCGCGGGCCGGCATCGTGGAGTCGGTCGCCGACTGGCCCAGCTCGTGCGGGGACGCCGGCTGGGAGGTCGTCGACCGCACCGCGCCGTTCCTGCAGGCAGCGCGTGACGCCGGCGTGCGCGTGGCGTACTTCCACGCCACGCCACCGGAATACGGGCGCTGGAACCGCAAACCGGCTCCGGCGCTCGCGCCGAAGCCGCGCGCGGTGGACGGCAACGCCATCGTCGCGGAGGTGGCCCCGGCCGAGGGTGACATCGTGCTTCGGAAGATCGGCCCGAGCTGCTTCTTCGAGACCCCGCTCGACACCATCCTCCGGGCGGGGGGCTACGACACGCTGCTCGTGGTCGGCGAGGCCACCAGTGGCTGTGTGCGCTCGACCGTGGTCGACGCGTGCAGCCGCGGCTACCGCGTGGGCGTGGTCGGCGACCTGTGCTTCGACCGGTTCGAGTCGTCGCACTGGCTGAGCCTGTTCGATCTCAACCAGAAGTACGCCGACGTGATCACCGCCGACGCGGCCACCGAGTACTTCCAGGCCGACACGCGACGAGGAGCAGCATGAACGACACCGGTCCCGACCTGCGGCGCTGGCTCGCCGAAGCCGAGCGCGAAGGCGAGGTCCAGCCGATCGAAGGCGCCCACTGGGAGCTGGAGATCGGCGCGCTCTCGCAGGTCAACTACCGGCGCAGCTCGCCGAAGGCGATGCTGTTCGACTCCATCAAGGACTACTCCGCGGGCTCGCGGGTGCTGTCCGGTTCGGTCAGCAACCCGCGGCTGCTCGGCTCCGTGCTGGGCCTCGGGTGGGAAAACACCGACGAGGATCTCATGGAGACCCTCGCGGTGAAGCCGGGCGAGTGGGCGGCCAACGCGGCCGAGTTCCGCGCCGTCACGGTGACCGACGGCCCGCTGCTGTCCCATGTGGACGACGAGGTCGACCTGCTGAAGTTCCCCGTGCCGCGCTGGCACGAGGGCGACGGCGGGCGCTACATCGGCACGGGCTGCGCCGTGGTCACGCGCGACTACGACACCGGCCGGATCAACCTCGGCGCCTACCGCATGCAGGTGCAGGACGAGGGTCGCTCGGCGACCGTGAACATCGAGGCGGGCAAGCACGGCGCGCAGCACCTGCGTCGCTGGTTCGAGGCCGAGGGCCGCGCGCCCATCGCCGCCTCGCTCGGCCACCACCCGGCGTACCTGGTGGCGGCCGGCGTCGAGGTGCCCGGCGACGTGTCGGAGTACGACTATGTCGGCGCGATGACCGGCTCGCCGGTGCGCACGATCGCGGGCCTGGCCACGGGCCTGCCGCTGCCGCACGACGCGGAGATCGCGATCGAGGGCTGGGTGCGCCCGGCCGACACGCGGCCGGAGGGCCCGTTCGGCGAGTGGACCGGGTACTACTCCGGTTCGCAGGACCCGATCCTCGCGATCGACATCGAGAAGGTCTACTACCGCGACGACCCGATCCTGCTCGGGGCGCCTCCCGGCAAGCCGCCGCACGACTACTCGTACATGCGCACGGTGATGAAGTCCGCGATCATCACCGACTCGCTGCGCAAGACCGGGCTGCCCGGCGTGCGCACGGTGTGGGCGCACGAGGCCGGCGGTGGCCGGTCGCTGCTGATCGTGGCGATCGAGCAGAAGTACCCGGGGCACGCGCGCCAGGCCGCGTACCTCACTGCGCAGCTGCCGAACGCCGCGTACATGAACCGCTTCACGGTGGTGGTGGACCACGATGTGAACCCGCGTGACCTCGGCGAGGTCGTGTGGGCGATGTGCGGGCGCACCAACCCCGAGCTCGACATCGAGGTCATGAAGCGGACGTGGGGCAGCCGCGTCGACCCGCTCACCCTGCCGGGCGAGATCCCGTTCAACAGCCGCGCGGTGATCGACGCGTGCCGGCCGTTCGCGCGGCTCGCGGACTTCCCGGCGGTGGCCGAGTCGACCGACGACCTGGTGGCTTCGGTGACCAGGCGCTGGCCCGAGGTGCTCGGCTAGTGACCGACGCGGGCGTCGAAGACCTGCGGAAGGAGCTGTTGTTCAGCGCGTTGCGCGGGTCCGACGGCGACTCGTCGCTCGCGTTCACGATCTTCCGCGAGCTCGCCACGAGCATCGTGGAGGGCAGGCTCCGGCCCGGCCACGAGGTCAACTCGGCCGAGCTGGCCCGGCGGTTCAGCACCTCCCGCACCCCGGTGCGGGAGGCGCTGCTCCTGCTGGAACGGGAGTCGCTGGTGATCGTGCCGCCGCGGCGGCGGCCGTACGTCTCGCCGGTGGACATGCGGCAGGTGCGGGAGATCTACGAGATCCGGGGCAGCCTCTACGGGCTGGTCAGCGAGCTGGTGGTCGCCCGCGCCACGGACGAGGAGATCGACGGCCTGCGCGCCTGGCAGAAGGTGCTGGCCGACGACGCCGAACGCGGCGACGTCCACGGGTACTTCTGGCACAACGTCGGGTTCCGCAACGCCGAGGCGAGCCTCTCGCAGAACGGCGAGCTGCAGCGGCGACTGTCCTCGCTGGGCCTGCAGATGCACCGCTTCCGGCACCTGAGCCTGTCGCTGCCGGGCCGGCTGCTGCACTCGGTCGCCGACCACGAGCGCCTCGTCAACGCCTACGCCGACCGCGACGCGCCGCTCGCCGCGGCGGTGAGCCGGTCGCTGGTGCTGCGGGGTTACCGGGCGATCGAGCGGTCCGGTCAGGTATGAGGCAGTCGTAGTGCCCGGCTTCCCGGCCGGGCGCGCGTAACCGCCGTCTGTGCGCGCGAGGCCCCGACCCGCGCACAGGCGCCGGTCACCCGCGTCCGGCCGGGACGTCAGGCGTCGGTCGGACCGGGGGAGCTTTCGACCGACAGGCCCGACCAGCCGGACTCCTCTATCGCCTGCAGCCCGGCCGAGATGATGGACTTCGTCAGCGCCACGGCGAGCGGGGCGTCGCGGTCGCGGTAGGCCTCCAGGAGCCGCTCGTGGTCGTCCACGGAGCGCGTGAGGCGGCCGGGCAGCGACAGGCTCACGTGGCGCAGCTGGAGCGTGCGCAGGCCCAGCGAGCCGAGCAGGCGGGTGAGCTGGTGGTTGCCCGCGACCTCCGCCTCGGCCTGGCGGAAGGTGACGTTGTGCCAGAAGTAGGAGTCCACGTCGCCGCGTTCGGCGTCCGCGCGCAGGTGGGCCTGCCACTTGTCCAGCACGTCGAGCGCGCTGTCGGGCGCGTTGCGCACGATCAGCTCGCTGACCAGGCCGTGCAGGCTCGCGCGGATCTCGTACATCTCGCGCGCCTGGCTCAGCGTCACCGGGGCCACCCGCGGGCGCCGGCGGGCCGGGATGTCCACGAGTCCTTCGCGCTGCAGCGTCAGCAGCGCTTCGCGCACGGGCGTGCGGCTGCTGGTGTAGCGGCGGGCGAGCTCGACGGAGTTCACGTCGGCACCCGGCGGCAGGCGGCCGTCGATGATCTGCACCGCGAGGTCCTCGACGATGCGGTCCACGAGCGAGATCTCGGTGCGCCCGTCGCGCAGGATGCGGCGCAGGACGTCGGTGCCGGGCCGTTCGCCGGTTTCGTCCGGCACGGTCACGGGTTCTCCTCGGGGGTCGTGGCCGCGCGCAGGACGTCGAGCATCTGCTGGGCGGCCGGGGGGTGGCTCGCGTTGAGCAGCCGGACGGCCGCGATGCGCCGGCGCGGCGCGGGACCGGCGATGTCCACGGCGACGACGTCGGGCCGCAGCGCCACCAGCGCGAGCCGCGGCGCCGCGCTGATGCCGACGCCCGCCGCCACCAGGCCCTGCGCCGACAGGTAGTCCTCCGTGGCGAAGCCGATGTCCGGTTCGAACCCGGCGAGTCGGCACAGCGTCGTGAACGCCTCGTCGTACGGCGGGCGGTGGCTGCGCACCACCCAGCTCTCGCCCGCGAGCTCACGCAGCTCCACTTCGGACTCACCGGCCACGGGGTGGTCGACCGGCACGAGCACGCACAGCGGGTCGTCGGCCAGATGGATCCACTCGATGTCGGCGGGCACCGAGCGCGGGTCGAAGTCGTAGTCCCAGGCCAGGCCCAGGTGGATCGAGCCGTCGCGCAGGTTCGCGGGCATGTCGAAGGCGTGGGCCGAGCGCAGCACGATCTTCGTGTCGGGGTAGCGCTCCTGGTACGTCCGCACCACGCGCGGGATGAGGTCCGCGCCGGCGGTGGGGAACGCGCCGAGGCGCACGTACGACTGCTGTGCCTTGAGGTCGGCCATCTCCTGCTCGATGTTCGCGATCGTGCCGAGCAGGCCTGTGCTGCGCTCGGCGAGGATGCGCCCGGAGTCGGTGAGCTCGATGCCGCGGGGGCCGCGGATCATGAGCGGCACGCCCAGCTGCCGCTCCAGCAGCGCCATCTGCTGCGACACGGCGGAATGGGTCATGAACAGGGCTTCGGCCGCCGCGGTGAACGAGCCGCGTTCGGCCACCGCCGAGAAGATCTGCAGTCGCCGAGCTTCGAGCACCCGACTCCTTTCCCGACCGCTCGCGCGGTCCCGCCGTCAGCCACCGTGGGTGAGAGCGTCTTTGCGTCTGGTCACGTCACCGTCCCACGCCGGGGGAGCGAGCTCCCACAGGCCCACCCGGGAGAGCGCGCGGCGGGCGGTGAAATCCACCAGTTCGTCGATCGTCTCGGGTCGAGAATAGAAGGCCGGAACCGGGGGCGCGATGATGGCGCCCGCTTCGGCCGCGGCGGTCATCGACTTGAGGTGCCCGAGGTGCAGCGGCGTCTCGCGCACCATGAGCAGCAGCGGCCGGCCCTCCTTGAGACACACGTCGGCGGCGCGGGCGACGAGGTCGTCGGTGTAACCGGTGGCGATGGCCGAGAGCGTCTTGATCGAGCACGGGGCCACCACCATGGCCTCCACGGGGAACGAGCCCGAAGCGATGGTCGCGCCGATCTCGCCGGGCCGGTGGGTGACGTCGGCCAGCTCGCGCACGTCCTCGGCGGACAAGCCGCACTCGTGGCGCAGCGTCACGATCCCGGCCTTCGACAGGATGAGGTGCGTCGAGAAGTCCAGACGCTCGCGGAGCAGTTGCAGAATGCGCACGCCGTAACACGCACCGCTCGCCCCGGTGATGGCCACGACTACGTTGCGCCGCGGAAGTCCTGTCCCCGTCAACGGGCACCTGCCTTTCACTGTCACCCGGTTGTGGTGCCGGGTTCGGGTCATCGCATCACGCCGGGCCCCGCTCGCGCGAGGGGGCCGCTGTAAGAACTGCTTACCGGGGCCGACAGCAAAGCGCGCTGGTTGCCCCTGTCCTGGCCACCTAGCGTCGAGGACCAGCGAGTTTTCCCACACGTGGTCTTCGGCACTGAGAGGTGAGTCGGACGGACAGCGACGAGATCGTCCCCTACCCGGTTCTCGACACGCACGCGCACATCGTCCCGCCGTCGCTGCTCGCGGCGCTCGAGAAGGCGCCCGCGTGCGGCTTCAGCGCCCGGCGCACGGAGAAGGGCTGGGTCGTCGACGTGCCCGGCATGGGCGAGACCCGCCCGATCGGCGCGCGGATGAACGAGACCGGCCCGCGGGCGGGCTGGCGTGCGCAGACGGGCGTGGCGACCCAGGTCATCTCGCCGTGGATGGACATCCAGTCGGCGTTCCTGGAACCGCCCGCCGCGCGCGACTGGGCCCGCACGGTCAACGACGCGATGGCGGAGTCCGTGGCCGAGCTCGGCGGCGGCACGACCGCGCTGGCGTCCGTGGCCACCGACGACGGCGAGCAGGCCGCCGCCGACCTGCTGGAGGCGTGGAAGCGCCCGGAGTTCACCGGCGTCATGCTGAGCACCGACCCGCTCACCGGTTCGGCGCCGCACGAGGAGAACTTCGAACCACTGTGGACGGTCGCCGCGCGCGAGGAGATCCCGGTGGTGCTGCACCCGCCCACGTACGGGCCCTCGGGTGAGCTCGCCACGCTCGGCACCATGGGCAACGTCCACGGCCGGCTGATCGACAACACCGTCGCTGTGACCGAGCTGATCCTCCACGGCCTGCTCGACCGCCACCCCGGCCTCAAGGTGATCCTCGTGCACGGCGGCGGGTTCCTGCCGTACCAGGCGAGCCGGCTCGACGGCGGCTACCGCACCAAGGAGGCGTTCGCGGGGGAGCTGGAGCGGGAGAAGCCGTCGGACTACCTGCGCGACTTCGTCTACGACACCGTCGCGCTGTCCGCGCCCGCCATCCGCTTCCTCACCGGACTCGTCGGCTCCGACCACGTGGTACTGGGCAGCGACTACCCGTTCGCGCTGGGCGACCCGCGCCCCGTGCACACCGTGCTGGACGCCGGACTGTCCGAAAGCGACACCGAGGCGATCCTGCGCACCAACGCCGAGAACATCTTCCGGAGGCCCGCATGATCCCGTCCACCTCGACCGCGGGCCCGCTGGCGGTCCGCCGCTGGGGCGCGGGCGAGCCCGTGGTGCTGCTCCACCCGCTCGCCACCTCCGGCGAGCTGTGGACGCCGCTGGCCGAAGCGCTGGCCGACGAGTTCCAGGTGTTCGCGTTCGACCTGCGCGGCCACGGCGAGTCGTCCTGGGACGGCAAGCCGTTCTCGATCGCCGACCTGGCCGACGACCTCGGCACCGCGTTCGACTCGCTCGGGCTCGAGAGCGTGTCGCTGCTGGGCCTGTCGATGGGCGGCAGCGTCGGCGTGAACTTCGCCGGCCGCTTCCCGGGCCGCGTGCGTTCGCTCGTGCTCGCCGACACCACGGCGTACTACGGCGACGGCGCGCCGCAGGTCTGGGCCGAGCGCGCGGAGAAGGCCGTGTCCGTGCCGCGCTCGAAGCAGGTCGCGTTCCAGCTGGACCGCTGGTTCTCCCCGGAGTTCCGCGAGGCGAACCCGAACGAGGCCGACCGGATCGTGAAGATCTTCCTGCGCACCAACAGCGAGGCGCACGCCGCGGCGTCGATCGCGATGGGCGAGATGGACTCCCGCTCGCTGCTTCCGTCGGTCACCGCGAGCACGCTCGTGCTCGTCGGGGAGCACGACTACGCGACGCCGCCGGAGATGGCGGCCGCGCTGGCCGAGGGCATCCCCGGCGCCGAACTCGAGATCCAGACCGGCCTGCGGCACATGTCCCTGATCGAACGGCCCGCACTCGCCGAGCGCGTGCGGGCGCACCTCAAGACCGGCACGACCGGCACGGAGACCGCATGAAACCCGGCAGGTTCACCTACCACTCGCCGCGCAGCCTCGACGAGGCGCTCGCGACGCTGCAGGTCTACGGCGACGACGCCAAGGTCCTGGCCGGCGGCCAGAGCCTGATGCCCATGCTCAACTTCCGCCTGGCGCGCTTCGAGCACCTGGTCGACGTGAACCGCGTCGGCGCCGAGTACGCCGAGCCGACGTTCGGCGACACGCGCATCACGATCCCGCTGCTCGTGCGGCAGCGCCGCGTCGAACGCTCCGCCGAGGCCGCCGCCGTGCTGCCGGTGCTCACCGAGGCGTTGCAGCAGGTGGCACACCCGCAGATCCGCAACCGCGGCACGATCTGCGGCAGCCTGGCCCACGCCGACCCGGCGGCCGAGCTGCCGAGCGTGCTTTCGGTGCTCGACGCGACGTTCACGATCGCTTCGTCGCGCGGGGTGCGCGAAGTGCCGGCGGAGGAGTTCTTCCTCTTCCACCTCACCACCTCGCTCGAACCCGATGAGCTGCTGCTGCAGGTCAGCGTGCCGCGTCCGCCGGCGAACCAGTTCTCGGCGTTCAGCGAGTTCGCGACGCGACGCGGGGACTTCGCGCTCGCCGGCGTGGCCGCGGTGTGCGAGGTCGACGCCGCAGGCGTGGTCACCACGTGCCGCATCGCCGCGGCGGGCGTCGCGCCCACCCCGCACCGGCTCACCGACGTCGAGGCGCTGGTCACCGGCGCGTCGCTCGGCGACGACCTGTTGCCCGAGGCCGAAGCCGCCGCCCGCGCGCAGGTCGAGCCGACCGGCGACATCCACGCGAGCGCCGAGTACCGCAGCCGGCTCACCGGCGTGCTGGTCAAGCGCGCGCTCGCCGACATCCGAGGAAAACTGGAGGCCACCCGTGCGTGACCACGCGACGGAGTTCCCCACCCGCACCCAGGACGAGACACACACCGTGGGGTGCACGGTCAACGGCCGCGAGTACGAGGCCGTCGTCGACCCGCGGATGACGCTCGCCGACTTCCTGCGCGAGAAGCTGCGCCTCACCGGCACGCACCTCGGCTGCGAGCACGGCGTGTGCGGCGCGTGCACGGTGATCGTCGACGGCGCCGCCACGCGCTCGTGCCTCATGCTCGCCGTGCAGGCCGACGGTGCCCAGGTCGAAACCGTCGAGGGCCTGGCCGAAGACGGCGAGCTTTCGCCGCTGCAGTGCGCGTTCAAGCGCAACCACGCGCTGCAGTGCGGTTTCTGCACGCCCGGTTTCCTGATGAGCGTGACCGCGGCGCTGCGCGAGGAGAGCGTGACGACCGAGCAGCAGGCCCGCGAGGTGCTGTCCGGCAACATCTGCCGCTGCACCGGCTACACCGGCCTCGTGAAGTCCGTACTGGAAGCCTCTGCCGGAAAGGACGCCCAGGCATGAGCGACACCCTGGTCCCCGAAGGCACGATGATCGGCCGGCGCATGGAGCGCCGCGAGGACGAGCGCCTGCTGACCGGCCACGGCGGTTACCTCGACGACCTCGACCTGCCCGACGCGCTCGCGGCCGCGTTCCTGCGCTCGCCCCACGCCCACGCGAAGATCCTCTCCTTCGACGCCACCGAGGCGCTGGCGCTGCCCGGCGTGATCGCCGTGTTCTCCGGCGCCGATCTGATGGAGATCCAGAAGCCGCTGGCACCGAAGGTGCAGCACCCGCAGCTGCGCGACTACCCGCGCCTGCCGATGCCGCCGGCCGAACTGCACTACGTCGGCGAGCCGCTCGCCGTGGTGATCGCCGAGTCGCGGTACATCGCCGAAGACGCGATGGAGCTCATCGAGGTCGACTTCGAGGTGCTGCCCGCGGTCGCGTCCACCGCCGTCGCGTTGCAGGAGAACGGCCCGCTGGCCCACTCCGGCGACGAGACCAACGTCGCCGTGCTGCTCAGCCAGAGCGCGGGCGACGCGGCGAAGGCGCTGGCCGAGGCGCCGAATGTGCTGTCCGACGAGTTCTTCGTGATGCGCGGCGGCGGCCACTCGATGGAGACCCGCGGCGTCGCGGCGCGGTTCGAGGCGGCGACCGGGCAGGTCACCATCTGGGACACCACGCAGGCCCCGCACTACGCGCGCCAGCAGCTTTCGGTCATCTACGAGATGGCCGAGGACGACATCCGCGTGATCGCGCCGGCCGATGTCGGCGGCGGGTTCGGCCCGAAGGCCCAGTTCTACGGCGAAGAGGTCGTGATCCCGTGGGTCGCGATGAAGCTGGGCCGCGCGGTGAAGTGGGTCGAGGACCGCCAGGAGAACATGGTCACCTCGATGATGGAGCGCTCGCAGACCCACCGCGTCGACGTCGGCTTCGACAACGACGGCTTGCTGCTGGCGGTGAAGGACGTGATCGAGCACGACCAGGGCGCGTATTGCGCGGGCCTGCAGGTCCCGTCGATCACCACCTCGACCGTGCCCGGCCCGTACCACGTGCCGAACATCGCGATCGAGCTGCGCGCGTGCTACACCAACATGGTGCCGACGTCGTCGGTGCGCGGCGCGGGCCGCCCGCAGGCGGTGTTCGTGATGGAACGGATGATCGACCGGATCGCCGAGCACCTCGGGCTCGACCCGGCGGAAGTGCGGCGCCGCAACCTGATCCAGGCCGACGAGTTCCCGTACAAGGTCGGCATCATGTTCCGCGACGGCAGCCCGCTCACCTACGACAGCGGCGACTTCCCGACGCTGCTGGAAGGCACTCTCGAACGCATCGGCTACGACGAGGCGCGAGTGCTGCAGGCCAAGCTCCGCCAGGAGGGCCGCTACCTCGGTATCGGCCTGTCGGTGTACATCGAGGGTTGTGGTCTCGGCCCGTACGAGGGCGCGAAGATCCGGCTGACCAACAAGGGCCGCATCCTCGTCACGCTCGCGGCGGCCGGGCAGGGCCAGGGCTACGAGACCGTCTACGCGCAGATCGCCGCCGACGGCATCGGGCTCGACATGGACTACATCGAAGTGAAGACCGGCGACACGGCCCGGATCCCGTTCGGGCAGGGCACGTTCGCCTCCCGCATCACGGCCACCTGCGGGCCGGCCGTGATGGACGCGGCGAAGCAGATGCGCGAGCGGCTGCTCGACACCGCGTCGGTGCTGCTCGGCTGCGACGCGTCCGAAGTGGACTTCGTCGGCGACAAGGCCTGCCTCGGCGGGGACCTGGAGAAATCCGTTTCTCTGCAACAGCTCGCGCAGACGGCGAACATCGGCAAGCACGGCATCACGATGCCGCGCGGCATCAAGGCCGGCATCGAGACGTCGAGCTACTTCTCGCCGGAGCGGGCCGCGTACGCCAGCGGTGCGCACGCCGCGCTCGTGGAGGTCGACCCGGAGACCGGCGAGATCGAGATCCTCAAGTACGTGATCGGCCACGACTGCGGCAACGTGATCAACCCGCTGCTCGTCGACGGCCAGGTGCTCGGCGGCTTCGCCCACGGCATCGGCAACGCGATGTACGAGGAGCCGGTCTACGACGTCGAAGGCCAGCCCCAGGCGACGAGCTACCTCGACTACGCGCTCGTGTCGGCCACCGAGGTGCCGCCGGTCGAGCTGTTCCACATCCAGACCCCCAGCCCGCTCAACCCGCTCGGGGTGAAGGGCGCGGGGGAGGGCGGCACGATCCCGGCGCCGGCCACGATCGCCAACGCCGTGGAGGACGCGCTGCGTCCGCTGCGGGCCCGCGTCACTCGCGCGCCCATCACCCCGGCGCGCATCGTCGACGCCATCGTGGCTGCCGCCGCGGACCAGGACTGAAAGGCACCGGATGCTCATCGAAAACTCCTTCGACGTCGCCGCCGACCCGGACGAGGTCTTCACCTTCCTGCAGGACGCGCACAACGTCGCCGCCTGTTTCCCGGGCGCCGAGCTCGTGGAGGACCTGGGCGACGACTCCTACCGCGGCAAGGTGAAGATCAAGGTCGGCCCGGTCACCGCGGCCTACCAGGGCGTCGCGAAGATCGTGGAGAAGGACGGCGCAGCCCGCGTGGCCGTGCTGGTGGCCGACGGCAAGGACACCCGCGGCGCCGGCACGGCGAAAGCCAAGGCGACCATGCGCGTGACACCGGCCGAAGGGGGTGCGCACGTCTCCCTCGAGACCGACCTGACCATCTCCGGCAAGCTCGCGCAGTTCGGCCGGGGCATCATGTCCGACGTGTCCGGGCGGATGGTCGGCGAGCTGGCTTCGCGGGTGCGGCAGCGGATCGAAGCCGGGGAAGAAGCGCCGGCAGTGGCTCCCGCTCCCGCCCCTGCCGCCGCGGTCAACGGTTCGGCCGCTCCCACGCCCGCCGCGACCGCTACTGCAACGGCTACCGCGACCCCGCCCCGTCCCGCTCCGCAGTTCGACGAAGCACCGCCGATGAAGGCGTCGGTGCTGATCCGCATCGTGCTCGCCGGTTACCTCGAAAGGTGGGCCGCGCGCCTGCGCAAGTCCGCCGAAGCCTGACCCGTCCACCGCCCGACCGATTAACGCTCCGCTCCCCGTCCCCCCGCTCGATGGCCGCCGCAGCCGTCCGTCATCGCTTGGAGCTTCCCCCATGGCCGTCACCGCCGCCGCCACGGCTCCTGCCACTCCCGAAACCGAATCCGTGCCGATCTTCGACGTCGGGATCGACGACAAGGTCAAGGTCTCGAGCTCGATCGGGCTCGGGGTCCAGAACATCCTCGGCATGGCCGGGCTGCTGATCTTCCCCGCCCTGATCGGCACCGCGTTCAAGCTGTCGGCCACCGACACCGCCTACCTCTACGGCGTCACGTTCATGACGTCCGGGCTCGTGGTGATCCTGCAGTCGGTGTTCCTGCTGCGGCTGCCGATCGTGCAGGGCCCGTACGCCGGTTCGCTGGCCGCGCTGCTGGCCGTGGGCCATGGCAAGGGCGGGTTGGGTGCCGCGTTCGGCTCGATGGTCGTGGCCGGGCTGATCTGGTGCGTACTCGCGATCCCGCTCAAGAAGTACGGGCTGATCACGTACCTGTCGAAGTTCGTGCGCGACCCCATCATCTGCGGCGTGCTCGTGCTGATCCTCGCCACCCAGCTCACCAGCACCGCGTTGCCCAACGTGCTGGGCACCCCCGGTTCACCCGGGTTCCCCGGCATGAACCTCGTGTCGGGCTTGGTCACGGCGCTGGTCGTCATCCTGCTCACGTTGCTGCCCAAGGGAACCGTGCTGCGCCGCGGCGCCGTGCTGGTCGCGGTGATCGTCGGCACGGTCGTGTACGCGATCTTCGAGCCGACGCACTTCGCCGGCGTGGTGCACAACGTCGGATTCACGGTGCCGCGGATCTTCCCGTTCGGCTTCGCCGTGCAGGGCGATCTCGTGGTGATCTTCTTCATCACGCTGCTGCCGGCCATCGCGGAGAGCATCGCGACCTACGACATCGTCGCCGGCTGGGGCCGCCAGGAGCTGTCCGGCTACCGCGTCTCGCAGGGCGTGTTCGGCGAGGTCGTGGGCAGCACCGTCGGCGCGGTCTTCGGCGGCATGTCCACGCTGGCCTACCCGGACAACATCGGCCTGCTGCGCGTGACGAAGGTCGGCTCCCGCTACGTGACACTGGCGACCGGTGTCATCCTGCTCGTGCTGGGCGGTCTCGGCCCGTTCGACCACCTGCTGCAGGCCGTGCCCCTGCCCGTGCTCGCCGCGGCCGGCACCGTCCTGTTCGGAGTGCTGTTCGCGAGCGCCATCGACGCGCTCTCGGGGGTGCACTGGTCCCGCGACAACCTCATGCTCGCGGGCTTCCCGTTCATCACCGCGATCGGCGGGCTGTTCGTGCCGCCCGCGACGATGAAGGTGCTGCCGCAGGTGGTGCAGCTGATCCTGCAGCAGCCGCTGATCCTCGGCACGGTGCTGCTGCTCCTGATGAAGGCCGGGTACGGCCTGCGTCGCAAGGAGTCCTGAGGTTCTGGGGACTCGGTCACAGTGAGCAGGCGGTGGCCAGCTCCGCGGGAGTCGCACCCGCGGGGCGGGCCACCGTCGCCGAGACCGGTGGCCGCACCCCGCGCAGCCAGCCCGCGAGCGCGGTGAACGCCGTGCGGAAACACGGGGCGATCGGCCGGAGCCGGTCCGGGAACGTGTCGACCAGCCCGTCGACGTGGTTGCCGTCCTGGATGCGGTAGTAGCGGTGCAGCGCGCCCCGCCCGGCGCGCTCGACCATCCGGTCGTAGACGTCGGAGTCGCGGCTGATCGGCAGGAGGCTGTCGAGCGTGCCGTGCAGGGTCAGCAGCGGGCGGCCGATGCGCCCGGTCAGCGCCACGCGCTCCACCGCGCGGTGCACCGCGGCCGGTCGCGATGCATAGTCGTAGTCGGCGTCGCACGCCGGGGTTCCGCTGGTGCAGAACGGGATCCCGCCACAAGCGCGCCGTCGAAGCCGGGATCGACCTCGGCGCGGTAGGTGCGTTGCGTGAGGTCCCAGTAGACCTGGTCGTGGTAGGGCCAGAGGAACTCCGAGCCCGGCGCGAAGCCCGCGTCGAGGATCGCTTGGTGCGCCTGGGCATCGCCGGCGGCGTAGGCGGGGTAGTTCCGGAGGGCGGGCGGCAGGAACGTCAGCAGGTTCGGCCCGTCGGCCGTCCAGAGCGTGCCCTCCCAGTCGACACCGCCGTCGTAGAGCCACGGCCGGTTTTCCAGCTGCCAGCGCACGAGGTAACCGCCGTTGGACAGCCCGGCCGCGATGGTCCGCGCCGGCGCGCGGCCGTAGTGCCGGGCCGCGGCGAGCTTCGCGGCGACGGTCAGCTGGGTGACGCGGTCGTTCCACTCGGCGAGCGCGTCGCCCGGACGCCGTCCGTCGGCGTAGAAGTCCACGCCGGTGTTCCCCTTGTCCGTGGCGGCGAACGCGTAGCCGGCGGCGAGCACCTGATCGCCGATTGCGCGGTCGTTGGCGTACTGACGGCGCGTGCCGGGAGAGCCGGAGACCACGAGCCCGCCGTTCCAGTGATCGGGCAGGCGCAGCACGAACTGCGCGTCGTGGTTCCAGCCGTGGTTGGTGTTGGTCGTCGACGTGTCGGGGAAGTAGCCGTCGACCTGAACACCGGGCACGCCGCTCGGCGCGGGCAGCGCCGCCGAGGTCAGGCCCGCCCAGTCCGCCTGGACGGTGTGGCCGGTGGCGAGCGTGCCGGTGGTGGTCAGGTCGGCGAGGCACGCCTGTTCCTGGTGTGCCGCACCGGGAACGAGGACCGGCGCGCACCGGGCGGCGGTCGCCGCCGGGGCCGCGAGGACGGTGCCGGCGAGCAGGCCGGCGAGGACGAGGGGGAGCCGCCGCGTACGCATGCCGGAACCGTAGGTCCGGACCACTGCGGGCGGTATCCGGCGGGACCACACAAACCGGGCGCGAGTTGTGGTGGTCCGCACCGTGGGAACGCGGAGTCGGCGTTCCTACGCTGAGCGTGACGATGCTCACCGAGGTCACAAGGAGGTGGTCGATGTGCGGAAGGTCCTCACCGGGCTGCTGGTGTCGGCTCTGCTGGTGCTCCTGCCCGGGTTCGCGTCGGCGGCGGCGATCAAGGAGGTCACGGGGTTCGGGGCGAACCCCGGCGCGCTGAAAATGTACGAGTACGTGCCCGACGGGCTGCCCACCGGACGGCCCGTGGTGGTGGCGTTGCACGGCTGCACGCAGAACGCGACGGGCTACGGCCAGGGCGCCGGCTGGGTCGAGCTGGCCGACCGCTGGCACTTCTCCCTCGTGCTGCCGCAGCAGCAGTCCGCGAACAACATCACGAGCTGCTTCGACTGGTTCCAGGCCTCCGACACCACCCGCGGGTCGGGGGAGGCCGAGTCGATCGCGCAGATGGTGCGGCGCGCGGTCGCGGACACGGGCGCCAACGCGTCGCGGGTGTACGTCACCGGTCTGTCGGCGGGCGGGGCGATGACTTCGGTGATGCTCGCCGCGTATCCGGAGTTGTTCGCCGGCGGCGCGGTGGTGGCCGGTCTGCCGTACGGCTGCGCGTCTTCGGCGTTCGACGCGTACTCGTGCATGTACCCGGGCAAGGACCTCACGCCCGCGCAGTGGGGTGCGAAAGTCCGTGCGTCGGCACCGTTTTCCGGCCCGCGGCCCACGGTGAGCCTGTGGCAGGGCACGGCGGACTTCACCGTCGCGCCGGTGAACCTGCGTGAGCTCACCGATCAGTGGACGAACGTCGCGGGCGTGCCTGCCGCACCGTCCACAACGGACACTGTCGGCGGTTTCCCGCACGCGGTCTATCGCGACGGCTCGGGCCGCGCCGCGGTCGAGACCTACTCGATCACGGGCATGGGCCACGGCCAGCCGGTCGCTCCCGGCACGGGTCCCGACCAGTGCGGGCACGCCGGCGCATACCTCCTCGCCGTCGGCGTCTGCGCGGCGGCGCAGGTCGGGAAGGCGTGGAACCTGGCCTCCTGACGGGGGAACCGGGTCGCCCCCGCTTGCCTCCGCCGCGTCACGGGCGGATGATGGGCGGCTCGGTATCCCCGAGGTCAGGGAGGCGCGCGATCGCCGGCAACGCTGCCGAACCCGGGCGCACGGTGCTCAGCCGTGCGTTCGCGATCCTGGATTCGTTCCTCGACGGCCGTCCCGAGCAGACGCACGGCGAGATCACGCGGGCCACCGGGTTCGCGCCCGCCACGGTGTACCGGCTGCTCGCGGAGCTCGTCGGCTGGGGCGCGCTCGAACGCACCGGCCGCGGCCGCTACCGCATCGGCCTGCGGCTGTGGCAGCTCGGCTCACAGGCGCCGAGCGGGCGAGAGCTGCGGGACGTCGCGCTGCCGTTCCTGCAGGATCTGCTGCAGGTGACCCACGAGGTCGTGCACCTCGTGGTGCTCGACGAAGGCCGTGCGCTCTACCTCGAAAAACTCGAGGCGCACCCGGACGTGGTGGTCACGTCCCGCGTCGGGAAGCGGTTGCCGCTGCACGCGACCGGGCCCGGCAAGGTGCTGCTCGCGCACGCGCCCGCCGAGTGCGTCGACGAGGTGGTGTCGGCCGGCCTGGATCGCCGCGCCAGCGGCACCATCACCGATCCCGCGCAGCTGCGTGGCGTGCTCGCCGAGATCCGCCGCTCCGGTTTCAGCATTTCGCGCGACGAGATGACCGACGGCGCGTCGTCGGTCGCCGCGCCGGTGCGCGGGCTCGCCGACGAGGTCATCGCCGCCATCTCCGTGGTCGTGCCCAGCAGCACGCCGAACCTCTCGCCGCTGATCCCGGTCGTCCGGATGGCCGCGCTCAACGTCTCGCGCGCGATCCAGACGGCCTGAATTTCCGTCCAGTGAGAGTGGGGCTGGGCGCGGCAGACGGACGTACCGGACACTCCTGAGCCACACACGCCAGGGAGGTTCCTTGCCCGCCACCGTCCGAGACGCCGCGTTCGACGTCCTCCGCAGCTACGGCGCGACGACGTTGTTCGCCAACCCCGGCTCGACCGAGATCACGCTGCTCACCGACCTGCCGGGTGACTTCGAGTTCGTGCTGGCGCTGCACGAGGGCTCGGTGGTCGGGATGGCCGCGGGCTGGGCGCTCGCCGCGGACCGGCCGGCGGTCGCGATCCTGCACACCACGGCAGGCCTGGGCAACGCCGTGGGTGCACTGGCGACCGCGCGCGTCAACCGGGCGCCGCTGGTCGTGCTCGTCGGGCAGCAGGACCGCCGCCACCTCGCGCTGGAGCCGTTCCTCGCGGGCCACCGGCTCGACGACGTCGCCGCGCCCGCGCCCGTGTGGGTCGATGAACCGCCGCGGCCGCAGGACGTGCCGGGCGCGCTGGCCCGCGCGTGGCACGAGGCCCGCGACCACCGCGGCCCCGCGCTGGTGATCGTGCCGATGGACGACTGGCTCGCGCCGGCCGCCGACGACGAACCGCTGCCCGCGCCGGCGCGGCTGGTCCGGACCACCGCGGCGGAGCCGGAGGTCGTCGCCGAGCTCGAGAAGTTCTTGGCGGAGGCGGAAAAACCGGTGCTCGTGGTCGGGGCCGGCGCGGACGACGCGGAGACGTGGCATGCGCTGGAAGCGCTTGCCGAGCGGCTGCGATGTCCGGTGTGGCAGGAAGCGTTCGGCGCTCGCGCCGGGTTCCCGCAGGACCACCCGCAGTTCGCCGGACACCTGCCCGCGGGCCGCGCGGATCTGCGCAAGGTGCTCGCCGGCCACGACGCCGTGCTCGCCGTGGGCGCGCCGGTGTTCCGCCAGTACCCGCGCGAGCCCGGCCGGCTGATCGGCCCGGGCACGCGGATCGCCGTGGTCACCGACGATCCGGACGAGGCCCACCGCAGCCCGGCCGACCTCGCCGTGCTCGCGCGGCCCGCCGCCGTGTGCGGTCCGCTCGCGCTACGCTTGCCGGCGCGTCCGGCGTCGACCGAACCGCCGGGACGCACGATCGACCTGCCCGAGCCACCCGTCGAGGGGTTGGCCCCGGAGCACGTGTTCGCCGCCCTGGCCCGGCGGATTCCGCGCGACGCGGTGCTCGTGGAGGAGACCCCGTCGAGCCGCCCGCTGCTGCACGCGCTCGTGCCCGCCCGCGCGCCGCTCGGCTTTCTCAGCGCCGCCATGGGCGGCCTCGGTTTCGCGGTGCCCGCGGCGATCGGCGTGCGGATGGCGCGCCCGGACCGCCCGGTGCTCGCGGTCGTCGGCGACGGCTCGTCGCTGTACGCGATCCAGGCGCTGTGGAGCGCCGCCCACTACAGCGTGGGCGTGCTCGTGGTGGTGCTCGCCAACGGCCGGTACGCGATCATGGACGAGCTGGCCGCCCGGCACGGTGAACGCTCGGCCGCCCCCGGTGCCGCGCCGTGGCCCGCGTTCGACGAGATCAGCGTGAGCGGTCTCGCGCGCTCGCTCGGGTGTCCCGCCCGGCGGATCGAGACCCACGAGGAACTGGAGTCCGTTTTGGACGAAGTACTGCCCGCGCTGGCGCGGGCAACCCGGCCGCTCGTGCTCGACGTGGCGGTGGCGCGGTGAGCGCCCCACCCGGCCCGCTGCTCGGCGGGGTCCGTTGGCAGGGAAGGATCTTCTCCGGCGGCTGGGTGCCCGGGTCCGGCGGCGAGTACGACTCCGTAGAACCGGCGACGGGCCAGGTGCTCGCGCGCGTCGGCGCCGCGTCGGCCGCCGACCTGCCCCAGGCGGCCGAGACCGCGCATCGCGCGCAGCAGGAGTGGGCCGCGCTTCCCTACGACCAGCGCGCCCGGGTGCTGCGCCGCGCGGCGCGGCTGTTCGAAGATCACGCCGACGAGATCGACGAGTGGCTCGTGCGCGAGTCCGGGGCCACGCGGCCGTTCAACGCGCCGATCATCCTCTCGATCCGCGCGATCGCGCCCGCGCTGGTGCTGGGCAACGCCGTGCTCATGAAGCCCGATCCGCGCACGGCCGTGTGCGGCGGCGTGGTGCTGGCCCGGGTCTTCGAGGAGGCGGGCCTGCCCGAAGGTCTGTTCCACCTCCTGCCGGGTGGGGTCGACGTCGGCGGGGCTCTCGTGGAGGATCCGCTGGTGCGCGTGATCGCGTTCACCGGCTCCACGCGCGCGGGCCGGCAGATCGCCGCGGCGGCGGGGGAGCGGCTCAAGCGCGTCCACTTGGAACTGGGCGGGAACTCGGCACTGGTCGTGCTCGACGACGTCGATGTCGAGCAGGCCGTGTCCGTCGGCTCGTTCGGCTCGTTCAACCACTCCGGGCAGATCTGCATGGCCACCAGCCGCCACCTCGTGGCGGAGAAGATCGCCGCCGACTACGCGGCCGCGCTCGCCGAGCACGCCGCCCGCCTGCCCGTGGGCGACCCGGCCCGGGCCGACGTCGCCGTCGGCCCGATCATCGACGCCGGGCAGCGCGACCGCATCCACGAGATCGTGACGAGCAGCGTCGACGCGGGCGCGAAGCTGGCTGCCGGCGGCACGTTCGAGGGCCTCTTCTACAGCCCGACGGTGCTCACCGATGTCCCGCTCACCGCGCCGGCGTACGCCCAGGAGATCTTCGGGCCGGTGGCCCCGGTCGTGCCGTTCTCCACAGTGGACGAGGCGGTCCGCCTGGCCGGCGGTACCGGATACGGGCTGTCACTCGGCATCCTGACCCGGGACGTCTCGAAGGGGCTCGCGCTCGCCGAGCGGATCCCGTCCGGGCTCGTGCACATCAACGACCAGACCGTGAACGACGAGGCGCTCGCGCCGTTCGGCGGGGTCGGCGAGTCGGGCACGGGCTCGCGCCACGGTGGTGCGCGGGCCAACCTGGAGGCGTTCACCGAGACCCAATGGGTCACCGTGCGCGGTGACCTCCCGCGCTATCCCTTCTGACGCACCGGTTCCCCAGTCCCCTCCGACGACGCAGGTGATGACATGACGGTCTCCTCCCCGATCGACCCCCGGGCCAAGTACGCGCGCTGGGTCGCCCCGCTCTGCTGGACGGCGGTGGCGCTCGAAGGGTTCGACCTCGTGGTGCTGGGTGTGGTGCTGCCCGCGCTGCTCAAGGTCCCGAGCTGGGGCCTGGACCCCAACTCGGCCTCGCTGATCTCCGTGGTCGGCCTCCTCGGCGTGGCCGTGGGCGCGCTCACCATCGGCCCCGTGAGCGACCTGTTCGGCCGCCGCGGCACGATGCTGCTCACGGTCACGAGCTTCTCGGTGTTCACGTTGCTGTGCGCGGTGGTCGACGGCCCCTGGCTGTTCGGGCTGCTGCGCTTCCTCGCCGGGCTCGGCCTCGGCGGCGTGCTGCCGACCGCGCTCGCGCTGATCACCGAGTACGCCCGCGTGGGCCGCGGCGGCAGTTCCACCACGGTGCTCATGACCGGTTACCACGTGGGCGCGGTGCTCACCGCGTTGCTCGGGATCCTCGTGGTGGAGCGGTACGGCTGGGAGTGGATGTTCGTGATCGGCGCCGCTCCGGCGGTGGTCCTCGTGCCGTTGATGGTGAAGTTCCTGCCGGAGTCGGCCGAGTTCCTCAAGGCGCGGGGTACCCGCGCGGCCCGGCCGCCGCGCGAGCGCAACCCGATCGGCATCCTCTTCCGCCACGGCTACGGGCGCGCGACCATCGCGTTCTGGGTCACGTCGTTCATGGGGCTGTTGCTCGTGTACGGCCTCAACACCTGGCTGCCGCAGATCATGCGCGAGGCCGGCTACGAGCTCGGCGCGGCGCTCGCCCTGTTGCTGGTGCTCAACGTCGGCGCCGTGATCGGCCTGCTGATCGGCGGCCGTGTCGCCGACCGCCTGGGCTACCGCCGTTCCACCATCGTCTGGTTCGCCGCGGCGGCCGTGTTCCTCGCGCTGCTGAGCATCAAGCTGCCCGGCTTCAGCGTGTACGTCGGCGTGCTGCTCGCGGGGATCTTCACCTTCAGCGCGCAGGTGCTCGTGTACGTCTACGTCGCCCGCGTCTATCCGGCGGCCGCCCGCGGCACGGCGCTGGGCGCGGCCAGCGGCATCGGGCGCTTCGGCGCGATCTCCGGCCCGCTCGTCACCGGCTTCCTGCTCACGGCCGGGCTGGCCTACCCGTGGGGCTTCTACCTCTTCGCCGTCGTCGCGGCCATCGGCGCGGTCGCCATCACGATCGTCAACCGCGATCCGGCGCCGGATGCGCCGCTGGAGGTGACGGCGGAGGAGGCACCGGGCGCCCGCACGGACTGACGGCGGCCGACCCGGGTCGGCCCGGGCCGAAAATCCTCTGTGGACGGTTGTCCTCGGTGCCCGAAGGGGGCTGATCACCCTTCTCGGCGGGCGTTCAGCGGAAGTTCAACCGGAGGCCACCGGTCGGATCACTCAGGGCTCAACCGCGGCCGAAAGCTTGTCGGAGCTCCCACCGTGCCCCGAAGCCGGAAGGATTTCCGATGACCGAGACCCCGGACAACACCCCCGAGAGAACCGGGCTGACCCGCCGCAGGCTGTTCGGCGCCGCCGCGGCCGGTGGGCTGGCCGCGGCGGCCGCCGTACTCCCGCCGAACGTCCGCAGCGCGCTCGCGTCCCCGCCCCCGTCCGGCGGGCACCTGGGCGACATCGAGCACGTCGTGTTGCTGATGCAGGAGAACCGCAGCTTCGACCACTACTTCGGCACGCTGTCCGGGGTGCGCGGGTTCGACGACCCGCACGCGCTGCGGCTGCCGGGTGGCAGTTCGGTGTTCCACCAGCCCGACCCGTCGCACGCGGACGGCTACCTGCTGCCGTACCGCCTGAACACGAAGATCACCGCGGCGCAGGCGATCCCGTCGACGAGCCACGCGTGGAGCGTGCAGCACCAGGCGTGGAACAACGGCAAGATGGACAACTGGCTGCCGGCGCACCTCGCGGCCGACGGCGTCACCAAGGGCCCGTACACGATGGGCTACTTCACGCGCGAGGACATCCCGTTCCAGTACGCGCTGGCCGACGCGTTCACCATCTGCGACGCCTACCACTGCTCGGTGCTCGGCCCGACCTGGCCGAACCGCTACATGTGGCTCTCGGGCACTATCGACGCCGACGGCCAGTACGGCGGCCCGTCGCTGGAGACCGGCAACGTCCCCAACGGGCACTTCACCTTCAAGACCTACCCCGAGCGGCTTACGGAAGCGGGCGTCAGCTGGAAGGTCTACCACTCGCCGGGCGGCGCGACCGGGCTCCCGCCGTTCAACGCGATCAAGGCCTACGCCGACGCCAAGCCGGGCGACCCGCTCTACGACAACGCGATCGCGCCGTTGCCGCTGGGCCAGTTCGAGTACGACGCGCTGCACGACCAGCTGCCCACCGTGAGCTGGCTGCTGCCGCCGAGCGCCGCCGACGAGCACCCCGCGCACCTGCCGGCCGCCGGCGCCCAGTTCGTCGCCGGCAAGATCGACGCGATCGCCGCCAACCCGGAGGTCTGGGCCAAGACGGTGTTCATCCTGTCCTACGACGAGAACGACGGCCTGTTCGACCACGTCCTGCCGCCGACCCCGGAGCCCGGCACCCCCGGCGAGTTCGTCTCCGGCACCTCGCCCAGCGGTGTCAAGGGCGGCGGCCTGCCGACGGGGCTGGGCTACCGCGTGCCGTGCATCGTCGTCTCGCCGTGGAGCGCCGGCGGCTGGGTGAGCTCGGAGCTGTTCGACCACACCTCGCAGCTGCGCCTGCTGGAGAAGGTGACCGGCGTCGCCGAGCCGAACATCAGTGACTGGCGCCGCCGCACCGTCGGCGACCTGACCTCGGTCTTCCGCTTCCACGACGCGAGCAAGCACGCGCCGGTCCTGCCCGATACCCAGGGGCAGTACAACCTGGCCCAGTACGAGGTGGCGCAGCTGCCGAAGCCGGCCGCGCCCACCGGCGGGCAGGAGGTGCCGCACCAGGAACGGGGTCATCGCCCGCGGGTGCGCTGAACCCGCGTCCGGGTCGTCCGGTCAGGTGACTGTGTCCCCGTGCCGGTGGGCCACGCGCCACGCTCCATCTTCGCGGCGGTAGACCTGCGTCGCCCGCAGGGTGTACGTGCGTGGCTCACCGTTCACGGACACCGTGGTGTGCTCGAAACCCGTGGTGTAGGCCATGTCGCCGACGACGTCGCAGGCCAGCAGTTCGAAGCGGTAGGCAGTGCAGGCGGAGAAGGTCTCGCCCAGCGCCGTGAAGAGGCCGTCGACCTCGCGCCGGCCGTGGGCGTTGCGCCACGCGCCCAGCACGCTCACGGGCTCGGCCCGCGACCAGATCGCACGCCGGGGCGCCGGGTCTCCGTTGTGCAGCGCGAACTCCGCGTCGTGCACCGTGGTCTCGACCCACGCCAGGAACTCGTCGCGATCGCTCATCGCCTCATGGTGCGCTTCGGCGACGGCGAAAGCGCCGGCCCGGATTTCACAGGGGGTCCGACGCGGACCCGGCCGGACGGCGGGAAGGCGCCGTCCGGCCGAGGGTTCGGGGAACGCTCAGTTGTAGAAGTGGATGTAGCGGAAGTCGCCCTTGTTCAGGTCGTGGACGAGTTAGTGGCCGTCGCCGGCCCAGTTGTAGTCCTCGACCGTGACGGTGGAGCCGTGGACGCTGTCGACGACGGCGACGTGGCCGTAGCGGCCCGCGTCGGTCTGGGCGATGGAGCCCGGGGTGGGCGTGTTGTCGACGCGGTAGCCGTGCTTGCGGGCGTTGTCGTCCCAGTACTTGGCGTCGCCGTAGTTCGAGGCGCTCTCGCCGTGGCGGTCGATGGTGAACGCGGCCCAGGAGACGCACTCGCGGTTGTACATGTTCCAGTCGTCGACGACGGAGTCCTGCGGGATGTTGCGCCACTTCGCGGGGTAGTTGTCGCCGATGAGGTTGACCTCGGCCGACGGCGCGAGGGTGCCGAGCTGCGCGGCCATCGACATCGGGCGCGCGGCCGCGGTCGCCGTGGCCGGCGTGGGCCCGGTCGGCGTAGTCGGCACAGCGGCCGAAGCCGGCACAGCGGCCGCCGCGCCGGTGGCCGTGAGCGCGGCCGCGGCGGCAAGGGTGGTCAGGGTCCGGGTGAGACGGCGCATGGCGGTGCCTTTCCGGGGAACGGGGGATCGGGGGAGTGGCGTGGCGGACGGTAACCAGCCGCGGACCGCGCGTTCCAGACCGAAGTGGACGGCCGGGGTTCGGCAGTGAAGATCCGCAGGCCGGCGGCTCGTGTTCACAGAATTGGCGTCACCACGTCCAGCACGCGCCGTGGATGCCGGGCCGCGCGTCGCGGGTGGCGAACGTGACGGCGTGGGTCGTGCCGACGCGCAGCGGGTCGCCGGTGTGGCGGGGCCCGTCGGGCCCGCGGCGCTCGAACGAGCGGACCCGCCGCGGCAGCCGCAGGCCGAACTGCACCTGGCACACGTACTCGCGCACCGGCCGCGTGAAACGCCGGCCGTACTCCTGCGCCGGCGTGCCGGGCGGCAGCACGATCTCGTACTCGACAGCAGTGACCTCACCGGCCGCGAGCACGCGGTCGAGCAGCAGCTCACCAGCGGTCATGCCCGTCTCGCGGTCCACCCGCACGCGCCCGACGCGCGCGAACCGCACGCCCTGGTAGCGCGGTTCGGCCGGCAGCGGGCCATCGGCCTGGTGGTAGGTCATCATGCGGTCGACGCCGTCGATCGTGGCCTCCGCGACGAGCCGCACGTGCAGGGCCCGCTCGCACCCGTCGTCGTCGATGGCCACGCGGTCGTGCACCGACCAGAACGCGAGCTGCCCGTCCGGCGGCGGTTTGAGTTCTACCGTGAGCGGCCGCAGATCGGGCCACAACCGGCGGCGCTCCACGCGGTCGGGCGGGTGGCCGAGCCAGCGTCCACGCGGCGCGCGCGGACCGAGCAGCGACGTGAGTGAGCCAGGCGAGAGCTCCAGCACGGCTTCGAGCTGCGTCACGGCGTTCAACGACGCCTCGCGCTCGGGCCGGGAGCGGCCGCGGCGCCAGTAGGACAGGGCGGAGCGCGAGAGCGTCACGCCTCGGGTGGCGAGGTGGTGGCGGACCCGGTCGAGGGAGAGCCCGGAGTCTTCGATCGCGGCGTCGAGCGTGACCGCGAACGAGCCGGGGTGCTGCGCAGACACGCCGCCAGCATGATCAACAAGGCCGTCGTCCGGAACCGACGAAAGTCGGGGTCACCGCCCGTGACCCGGGCGGTTTGGTCTCAACCTTTCGGCCGTCCCACCCGTTGGACAGGGAGGAACTGTCACCGGAGAGCTGGGGAAGTGCGTGGCGCAGGACGAAACGCGGACGCGGGAACCGTTGCGCGCCTCGTGGAAACCGTTGCCGGAGCGGAGATCCGCGAGAAGGAAGAAGGGCTTCCTGCGCACCTACGGCTGGCGCGTCTACGCGCTGCCGGTCATGGTCGTGCTCACCGTGCTCGTGCTGGTCAACACGGCGACGACCTCGGCCCCGTCGACGGCGGCGCAGCAGCAGGCCCCGACTTCCGGACAAGCTCACGCCGAGTCCCGGTCCGAGTCCTCCGTGGACTCCCTCGAGCCGGGCGTTCCCGAGAACCCGGCGAAGCCGGCCGATCCGAACGCCCCCACCGCCGACCTGCCCGCCGGCGGCCCGTACACGCAGACCGGCCGGGGCAAGTGGCACGTGATCCCCGGCTCCGGCCCGAAGATCGGCACCGGCCGCCTCTACCGCTACACCGTCGAGGTCGAGGACGGCATCGACCCGGCGAGCTACGCCGGCGACGACAGCTTCGCGGCCGCCGTCCAGGGCATCCTGTCCGACCCGAAGAGCTGGACCGCGGACGGCAAGGTCGCGCTGCAGCGGGTGGACGCGAGCGACCCGCACCCGGGCTTCCGCGTCAGCCTCTCCACCCCCGACTCCACGCACCGCGCCGACGCCTGCGGGTTTTCCATCACCTACGAGGCTTCCTGCTTCCGCCGCAGCATGCACCGCGTGCTGATCAACCTCTCGCGCTGGGTACGCGGCGCGAAGGCCTTCGGGGCGAACATGACCGCCTACCGGCAGTACGCGATCAACCACGAGGTCGGCCACGCGCTGGGCCACTCCCACGTCGGCTGCGGCGGCACCGGCCGGCCGGCGCCCGTGATGATGCAACAGACCTTCGGCGTCGCCGACGATTACGTCGCCCGCCTCAACAACGTCCCCGGCGGCGACCAGGGCGCCGTGCCGGCCGACCACCGCGTATGCGTCACGAACTCGTGGCCATTCCCCTAAGACCACCGAGCTGTATAACGACCTACACGGCGGCCGACGAGGCAGTGATCAGCACAGAGCGATGACCGGCAAAGCGCGCAGCGATCAGAACGGCGCCGTGGTGCACGCCGGCGGGCCGATTTCCTTCCACTTTCCGTTCTCCCGCGCCAGGAAGCGCAGGCACACGAGCTCGTTCTTCACCACCTGCTGTCCGATGTGGATGACCTGCGCCGCGGTGGTGCCCGAGGATGTCGGCCCGCGGCTCCAGCCGCGCCCGAAGACCTGGAAGTACCCGTACTTCGCCTTGATCGGCTGTTGCCGCAACGCGATGACCTGGTTCACGTACAGGCCGCTTCCGTCCGTGGTGTTGCAGAACGACGCGGTGCAGTTCTTTTCCGTCTTGGCCGACGCGGTGCCCGTGAACAAAGTTGCCGCCACTGCGGACAGCGCGCCGAGCACGGCGATCTTCCTGGTGATGGACATGGTCCCCTCCGGTGTCGCGGTCCACGCCCCTGAACGAAGTGGACCATCCGGCTGAAACGTAGATGATCACCTTCGCTGATGTTGCACTTTGACTCAAAGTGTCACACCATCGTGCGATTACCGCGCGAATGCGGTGCGCTCACGGGAGGACGGCGACCGCCACCTTCGCGAGCCGCTCCGGGTCCGCGATCACCTCGTACGCGGCGACCCGCCCCGCCGTCACCGACACCTTGAGCACGCCCGTCAGCCGGCCGTAGGGCGCCAGCACCAGCCCGACGGTGCCGTCCACCAGAGCGGGCTCCGCGAGGCGCGCGCGGTCGGCGAACGCGGTGGTGCCGCGCGCGACGGCGTCAGCGCCGCGGAGGACCGCGGCGGCGCCGGGCGGCAACGCGGCCGGGTCGGCGTGCCGGACGACGTCGGGTGCGAGCAGTTCGAGCAGCACGGCGAGATCACCGCCGCGGGCCGCGGCCAGGAACGCCTCCACGACCTTCCGGTGCTCACCGACCGCGGACCCGGCCGCGGGAGTGCCGCGTACCCGCAGCCGCGCCCGGCTCGCGAGTTTCTTCGCCGTCGCGGGCGAGCGGTTCAGGATGGGGCCGACGGCGTCGAAGGGCACCGAGAACAAGTCGTGCAGCACGAACGCCACGCGCTCGGCGGGTGCGAGCGTCGCCAGCACCACGAGCAGCGCCCGGCCGACCTCGTCGGCGAGTTCCAGATCCTCCTCCGGACCCGCGACCCCGTGGTCCGGCACCTGCGAGAACGGCGTCTCCCGCCGCGCGCGCAGCAGGTCGAGGCAGATCCGCGAAACGACGGTGGTCAGCCAGGGCGCCAAGTTGTCGACGCCGGACGCCGACGCCAGCCGCAGCCAGGATTCCTGCACGGCGTCCTCGGCTTCGGCCGCCGAGCCGAGCATCCGCCGCGCGAGCGCGCGCAGCCGGGGCCGTTCCGCTTCGAACCGGGCCGCCAGGGTTTCGGGCATCGGTCACCTTTCCTCTTCGTGGTGCGTCGGGGTGGGTGAGTGAGCCCGACCCGCTGGACCTGAGGAGAGGAACCGGATGACCGACATGCTAGCGCCCCTGCTGCGCGTCGACTCGAGCGCCGACGGCGCGGAGTCCGTGACACGGCGGCTGACCTCGCTGTTCGTGCGGCACTGGTGCGGCCAGGTGCGCCACCGCGACCTGGCCGCCGACCCCGTGCCGCCGATCCGCGAGCCTTACGCCCGGCTCGGCCGCCGCGTCGAACGCCGGGGGATCGTGCCGCCGGACGACATCGCCGCGCTGGCCGCCGACGACGCCGAACGCCGCGAATGGGCGCTGACTCTGCCGCTGGTCACAGAGCTGCGCGAAGCCGGCACCGTGCTGCTGGGCGTGCCGATGTACAACTTCTCCGTGCCCGCCGCGCTGAAGGCGTGGATCGACCGCGTGACGTTCCCCGGCGTGTTCGCGAACGCCTTGGGCGACACCAGGTTCGTGGTGATCACGGCGCGCGGCGGCGCGTACGGCCCGGGCACTCCGCGCGAGGGGTACGACTTCCAGGAACCGTACCTGCGGGCGTACCTCACGAACCTGGGCGTCAGCCCCGAAAATCTCGCGTTCGTGCACGCTGAGCTGACGCGCGTCGGCGACATCCCCGCGCTGGCCGGGCTGGAGGACCTGGCGGAGAAATCCCTGGCCCAGGCCGAAGAACGGATTCTCGAACTGGCCGCATGACAGCGCTCATCCCACAGTGCTCATCCCACAGTGCGGGGGGGGGGGGGGGGGGGACGAGACCCCGCGGCCCCGCCCCGCGCACCACCAAAAAACAAACAA
>NZ_JBFBAE010000011.1:123542-311223 GCF_040689465.1 Amycolatopsis sp. NPDC051373
CCGACGACCTTAGTGTTATATACCTCGCCCCCCCCAACCCCCCCACCCACCCCTCCCCCACCCCACGGGGGGGGGCGGCGCCGCTCAACCCCCCGCCCCCCCGCCCCGGCACTCACCTCACGTCAGATCCGAACACTTCACAGCGTCCGGATCTTTCGCTCCGCCTGGCGACCACCTCACGTTCGCGAACGACGCCGAGAACGCGCCGTCGGTGTAGACCAGGAACGGCGTGTTGACGTTCTCGAAGTCGAGCCCGTTCGCGAAGCACGAGAGCGGGATCTTCACCGTCGACTTGCTCCCGGCCGGCAGGTCCGTGAACAGCTTGGTGGCGTTGACCTCCGAGAAGCACGGGTAGACGCAGTGCATGCTCACCACGGTGCGGTTCACCGGTGGCGAGTTCACGATCACGTCGAACTCGAGCGCCCCGTCCGCGTTGGGGTACCCGCGCAGGTCGCTGGTCGCGGGGCTCTGCAGGTACAGCTGTGCCGCGCCGGTGCCGGTCCACGTCGTCTTGAGGCCGTCGGCCTGCACGTTGACGTCGGCCGGAGTCACGGTGATCTCCGGGTGCTCCGCGGTGCCGTCGGGGCCGATCTCGGTGCCGCCCCAGTTCGAGGCCGAGCCGATGTAGCTCTTGTACGGCGCGATGTCCGTGCGGTCGAAGATCGACAGGTCCTCGGTCGCGGTGCCCCCGCCGCCGGTCGACCCGCAGGTCGTCGGGCCCTCGGTCTCGTCGAGCTTCGCCACGGTGGCGCGCTGACCGGTCTTGAGGCCGTAGCCCAGCGCGAACAGCGGGTCGTAGTCCGGGCTCCACGGGTTGAGCGGCGTCTGGCACGCGCTCTTCGGCCACGAGTAGGACAGCTTGCCCTGGTACCCCGTGCCGTCCTTGCCCTTGACCATCATGTCCGCTACGCCGCCGCCCTCGGTGCCGGGCAGCCAGGCCGCCACGAACGCGTCGGAGCGGTTGATCTCCTTGTTCAGGTACAGCGGACGGCCGCCGACGTAGGCGGTGACGACCGGGACACCCTTGCCGCTGACCTTGTCCAGTACGGCGAGGTCCTCGGGGTAGAGCTTCGCGGCCTCCAGCGACTTGCGCTGCAGGTCGCCCACGCCCTCGGCATAAGGCGTCTCGCCGATCACGGCGATCACGGCGTCGTAGCCGGTCGGGTCGACGTCGCCCTTCTCGCTGAAGGTGACGTTGGCGTCGCCGAGGTCTTCCTTGAGCCCGCCGAGGATCGAGGTGGCGTTGGGGAAGTCGGCGTTGGTGTTGCCGGTGCCCTGCCACGACAGCGTCCAGCCGCCGGTCTGGTTCTGGATGCTGTCGGCGCTCTTGCCGACCACCAGCACCTTCGACTTCGGCTTGAGCGGCAGCACGTTGCCGTTGTTCTTCAGCAGCGTCTGCGACTCACGCACGGCGTCGCGGGCGAGCCAGTTGTCCGTGAGCGCCTCGTCGGAGTTGGCGTAGGAGCGGTCCGACGGCTTCTGCTCGTCGAGGATCCCGGCGCGCAGCTTCACGCGCAGGATGCGGGTCACGGCGTCGTCGATCCGCGCCATCGGGATCTGGCCGTCGTTGACCTGCGCGATCGTGTTGGTGATGAACGCCTTCCAGTCGGCGGGCACCATGATCAGGTCGACGCCGGCGTTGATCGCCTGCGGGCAGCTCGCGTTGGTGCAGCCGGGGACCTGGCCGATGCCGTTCCAGTCCGACACGACGAGACCGTCGAAGCCCATCTTGCCCTTGAGGATCTGGTTCAGCGCCTTGTCACTGCCGTGCAGCTTGCCCTCGTTGATCCCGTCCTCGGCGTTGGTCCAGCTGTTGAACGACACCATCACGGTCTGGGTGCCCGCGGCGAGCGCGCCGTAGTAGCCCTGGCCGTGGATGTTGATCATGTCGGCGTCGGACGAGGGGTTCACGCCCTGGTCCTGACCCTTGATCGTGCCGCCGTCGCCGATGAAGTGCTTGGCGGTGGCGATCACGCCGTTGTAGGTGATGCGCTTGGTGGCGCCGTCCTGCAGGCCGTTGATGGCCTCGTAGCCGTAGGCGCGGGTGATGCGCGGGTCCTCGGAGAAGCCCTCGTACGTGCGGCCCCAGCGGTCGTCCTGCACCACGGCGAGCGTGGGGGCGAAGGCCCAGTCCTGGCCGGTGGCGCGGATCTGGCGCGCGGTGGCGTTCTCGACGTCGCGGACCAGGCACGGGTCGTGGGCGGCGCCGAGCGCGATGTTCTGCGGGAAGACGGTGGCGCCGTAGACGTTGTTGTTGCCGTGCACGGCGTCGATGCCCCAGATCACGGGGATCTTCGTGCGGCTGGTCTTCGACGCGCTCCAGTAGGCGTCGGCGAGGTTGAGCCAGTCCTGCTGTGTGGCGTGCTTGTTGCCGCCGGGCCACGAGCCGCCGCCGTTGAGCACCGAGCCGATCGCGTACTGCTTGACCTCGTCGGGGGTGATCGCGTTGATCTCGGGCTGCGTCATCTGCCCGACCTTCTCCTCCAGCGTCATGCCGGAGAGGATCTTCGCGATGCGCGCCTCGTCTTGCGGGTTCTTCTGCATCCTGCTGTCGACCTTCGGCCAGTCCGAAAGGGTCGGCAGGGTCTTCTCGATGCGCGCGCAGCCGTTCTTGTCCAGCGCGGGCTGCCCGATCTCGGGCTGCGCCGCGGCGGGCGTGGCCGGTGCGGCGGGGGCGGGCGCCGCGTTCGCGACGCCGCCGAGGAGGGTGAGGCTCGCGAGCGCGGCGAACGTGGTCCTTCGGGCCCGGGACCACCCGGGGGATCTTCTGGCCATCGACAGTCCGTTCTGCAGAGGGCGGCGGGGACGGGCCCAAAGCGGGCCTTGGCGATCCTGACCGGACAAAGAGGATGGCGTCAAGAGGTCCGGACCCTACGGAAGTCCGTTATTTCTCGACTCGAATTAAGGCGTGATCGCACCTGGGTCACGGATGGACCAGACCAGTGCGCGCCCCGGGCAGACCCGAGTGGCCGCGTAGGCACACTTCGCCGGATCGATCAGCGGATCGCGTCGGCGGGGAGTACGGCGTGCACACCCCAGGTTTGGTTGGCGACCTGGGTGACGCGCAGGTCGACCACCGGGCTCGCGAGCGCCAGCGCGGTGGGGCGGTCGAGGTCGTAGAGCTTCTGCAGCCACGTGAGCATCGCGCCGAGCGCCTCGGCGGTGGCCTCGTTGAGATCGGTGTGGAAGCCGAACGTGATGCGCCCGGCGGGCGTCTCGGCATGGATGCCGGGCACGGGCCGGTCGGTGGTGAGGTCCAGCGTGAGCTCGGTGGTCATCGGGCATTCGATGGCCGTGCCGCCGACCTCGCCGTCGCCCTGGGCCGCGTGCCCGTCGCCGGCGAGCAGCCGCGCGCCGGGGACCGTCACGGGCAGGTACAGCGTCGAGCCCGCCACGAGCCCGCGGCAGTCGATGTTGCCGCCGCCTTCCGGGCGCGGCGGCACCGTGGAGTGGTCGCCCGGCTCGGCCGGCGGCAGGCCGATCACCCCGAGGAACGGCGCCAGCGCCACGGTCTGGCCGCGGTCGTTGGTGCCGGTGCGCTCGCCGGCGTCGAGCTCCCACAGCAGCCGTCCGGGCGGGCCGCCGGCGACGCCGAGCTTGCGCGTGAGCCAGTTGTCCTTCGACGCCGAGACGGTCCAGCCCCAGTCGCCGGGCCGCAGGTCGTCCAGGTGCACGGCGAGCACCGTGCCCGGCTCCGCGCCACGCACGGCGATCGGGCCGGTGAGGCAGTGGCCCCGGCTCGGGTCGATCATCCGTGGCCGCTGCTCGCCGGGTGTGCGCTGGCGTTCCAGGAACCCGTGGCAGTCCAGCGAACCCACCACGACCGTGTCCCCGGGGTCGACGGTCAGGACGGGCTCGGTGTCCCGGTTGAAGACGTCGATCGTGGTTTCACGGGTCGGGTCGAGGTGGTGCCGGGCCATGTGCGCGCTCCCTGGGGTCGGTGCTCGCCCCGGATCGTCGCACGGACACTCGTCCGCCGGCGCCGCCGAGTGAGAAATGCCGCCAGGCGGCCGAGACGTTCGTCGGCGTCGCGGTGGTCGCGGCGCGTCTGGTGGTCGAGTTGCCAGGCCAGGTTCGGAGTGATCACGGTGCGCTCCCTCGTCGTCGGGTGTCGCAGGGGCGACTCACGGGCGAGCGCGAAACAGACAGCTCTTCGCTATCCGGCGCGATTCGCCCGCTCCACGACGGCGCCGGCGACCACCGACGCGAACACGCTCAGCGCCACGATCAGCTCGGCCCACAGGAACGCCGTGTAGTCCAGCAGCGTGCCGATCGGCGGCGACCCCGGAGCGGCGTTGCGGAAGGAGGCCAGCGCGAACAGCGACGCGGCCATGAACCCGAACGCCGGCCACACCAGCCCGCCGCGCCGCGCCACGAGGTGGCGCGCACCGAGCGCCACCGCGACGGCGATCGCCCACATCGCGAACATCATGAACAGCGCGAACACGAGCACGCTCGTCGCGCGGGTGAGGCGGATGTCGAGGCCGCCCGAGCTGTCGGAGCCGGTCACCGCGAGGCCGAACAGGCTGTCGACCTTGTCCACGGTGAGCAGCACCGGCACCGGCTTGCCGTCCTGCACGGCGGCGAACTGGATGTGGCTCTCGTAGCCGTCGAACGGGTAGTCGGTGATCGCGCCGCCCGTCAGCGCGATCGGCAGATCGGCGCTCGCGATCCGCTCGTGGGCGGGGAACGTCTGGTCACCGCGCAGGCTCGAGGAGTTCAGCAACGTGAGGTCACTCGCCGGCGCGACCCCGTCGTCCTCGCCGAGCCGCCCGCGCGGCACCACGAGCACCCGCAACGTCACCTCCCGCGCGACGGCGTCGACCTTCTGCACGGTGGCGTTCACGTCGATCCGGTCGGGTTCCTCCGTGCCGATGGAGTGCCACGTGTCCCCGGCCGTGCGCTCGGCGGAGTGCACCCACACCCCGGCCCCCGCCGCGAGCCCGATGCCCACCAGTACGCCCGCGGCCCAGGCCACGCCTTCCCACCTCATGGCGGTGATGGTGACACCGGCGGTCCCGGCGCGCCCCTCCGCTCACGCAGGCGGGTGACCCCGGACAGCAGGGGAGACGAACCGGTTCGTATCCTCAACCCATGGCGTTCTTCACAGTCATCCGCCACGGCCGATGGACGTTCACGGGGCCGGACGGCGAGCCGTTCCCGTCGATCGGGGTCGCGCACGCGCATGACACGAACCTCCGATACCCGCACAATCAGGACATCTGGCGCACGCGCTACGGCGGCTCGCGCGAGAAGTGGCTTCGCGACGGCCTGGGCGTGGATCTGCGCGCCTGGGGGTTCACCGCGGTCGGCTCGACCGCGGAGTACATCAGCGGCACCGGGCTCGGCGTCACGGGCACCGTCGTGGACCTGGGGCACGCGGAGGACCTGCCGGGGGCGGACGTCGCCGAGGCCGGGTTGCCGTATGTGCAGGCGTTGCGGGTCGCGGAGATCGAGTCGTGGAACGGGCACCCGGCCTACCGCGACCCGCGCTCGCCCGCGTTCGCCGAGTACTGCGACCACCTGGCCCGCACGCTGTGCCGCCCGGAGGATCCGTTGCTGCTCGGGTACTTCCTCGTCGACGGGCCGGCCTGGGCGCGCCACCCGACGGGCGCCGGCTGGCCCGGCCCGCTCGCCGAGACGGCCGAGGCCTACTACGCCACGGCCACCGCGGCGATCCGCCGCCACGACCCGAACCACCTGATCCTCGGTGACCGCTTCGGCACGAAAGCGGGCGCACCGGACGAAGTCCTCGATGCCGCCGCGAAGCACGTCGACGTGCTGTCGGTGCAGACGTTCCCGGGCCCGGGCGCGCTGGACACGGCGCTGGAGACGCTCGAACGCTGGCACACGAGGACCGGCCTGCCGGTGCTCGTCGCCGACACCGGCAACTGGTGCCCCACGCGGCTGAGCCCGCACCGCACCGGCAGCATGCGCGACCAGGCCGACCGCGCCGCCGGGTACGTCCGCACCGCCGAGGCGTTCGCCGCGCTGGACTGGTGCCTGGGCTGGCACTGGTGCGCCTACGTCGAAAACCCGCAGCGTGGCTGGGGCCTGAAGGATCCGTGGGACGAGCCCTACGACGACCTCGTCGGCCCGATCACCGAGGTCAACCGCCGCCTGGCCGCCGCGTGGGCGGTGCGCGGTGCCTGACGCCACCCGCCGCAACCCCCAGACCCACCGCGCGATCCTCGACGCCGCCTGGGACCTCACCGCCGCCGGCGGCTGGGCCGCGGTGAGCGTCGACGCCATCGCCGCGCGCGCCGGCGTCGGCAAGCGCACCGTGTACCGCTGGTGGCCCAGCAAAGCCGCCGTGGTGCTCGAAGCCTTCCTCGACCACGCCCGCGCCAATCCGGTCACCACGCGCGCCACCACCGCCGAAGGCCTGTTGCGCGCCCACGCCCGCCACTTCGCCGACCTCTACGTGGACACGGTGCTGGGCCGCGTCTTCACCGGCCTGCTCGGCGCCGCGCAGCAAGACCCCGACCTCGCCGCCCGCCTCGACGAGCACTGGTTCGAGCCCCGCCGCGCCCCCGTCCGCGCCGCGGTCCGCGAGGTCGTCGGTCCGGACGCCGACGTGGACCTGCTGCTGGACTTGGTCTTCGCGCCGCTGCACTACCGCTTGCTCACCGGCCGCCGCCCGCTCGACCACACCTACGCGGACGCCGTCGTCACAGCGGTCCTGCACGGGGTACTAGGTTGACGATCGAGAGCCAGCAAGCTGATCGACAGGAGTGACATGCGCAAGGAGAAGGTGGACGTCCCGGCCGCCGACGGGGTCGCCGACTCGTACCTGGTCGTTCCCGATGGCGGGCCGCACCCCGGGGTGCTGCTGTTCATCGACGCGTTCGGGCTGCGGCCGCGGATCGAGGAGATGGCGGAGCGCATCGCGGAGGCCGGCTACGCCGTGCTCGTCCCGAACCTGCTCTACCGCGGGGGCCCGGCGCCGCAGATCGACGTGTCGGAGCTGGGCGATCCGGACAAGCGGGGCGAGATCTTCGGCAAGATCATGCCGCTGATCCAGGCCCTGGGTACGGACAACACGATCCAGCGTGACGCCCAGATGTACCTCGACTTCTTCGCGGCGCAGGAAGGTGTCGCGAACGGACCGGTCGTGATCACGGGCTACTGCATGGGCGGCACCAACGCCCTGCGCGTGATCGAGGCGTTCCCCGAGCGCGTCAAGGCGATCGCGGCGTTCCACGCGGGCGGGGTGGTCACGGACGGGCCCGACAGCGCGCACCTGGGCGTCGGCTCGATCACCGGCGAGGTGTACTTCGGGCACGCCGACCAGGACCACTCGATGTCGGCCGAGCAGATCAAGACGCTGGAGGCCGCGCTCGACGAGGTCGGGGTCACCTACCGCTCGGAGGTCTACGAGGGCGCGACCCACGGGTACACCATGACCGACACGGCGGCGTATGACGAGGCCGGCGAGAAGCGGCACTGGGAGAACCTGTTCGCGCTGCTGGAACGCGTGAAGTGAACCACCGGCGGGGCGGCTCGCGAAGAGCCGCCCCGCCCACTGGGTCAGTCCCGGCTGCGGTGGAAGATCATCCGGTAGGCGACGAGGATGATCAGCGCACCGAGGATGGCCAGGCCCCACGTGCGCAGGTCGAAGAACGTGCCCAGCTGCACGTGGAACAGCGTCTTGCCGACCCAGCCGCCCACGAACGCGCCGCCGATGCCGAGCAGGATCGTGATGATGCAGCCGCCGGGGTCCTTGCCCGGCATGAGTGCCTTCGCGATCAGCCCCGCGATCAAGCCCAGCACGATCCAGCTGATGATTCCCATGACTGTCCTCCCGGCCGCGGTGCGGCGTCGAACTCCGGCGCGAACCGCGCGTTCTTGAGCGCACAGGATGGCAGGCACCCGAACGGGTGGCGCGGCGAGTGGACCGGACGTGACCTGGATCTCACCCGGAGGCTCGCGGGCGGCCGGATCGAGAGTATCCACAGTGGACACGCGGCCCGCTCGATCGGCGCGGGGTGCGGACATCTGGGACCGTGGAGGTACAGACCCCGTCCGACCCCCCGCACGCGCCGAACAGAGGAGCGGTCCATGGCCCAGCCCGCACCGGTCACGAAGAATCCCGACAAAGGATATCTGGCCGTGCTCGGCTGGAGTCTCAACGCGGTCGAGGCGCTCGACCGCTTCGACCGCCGCTACGTCGTGGTCGCGCCCGACTGGGCGGAGCAGTACTGCGCGGAACACGACATCCCTTACCTGCCGTGGAACTTCGAGAGACTCAACGACCGGTCGATGGAGATCGCCGAGACCCTGAAGCAGGAAGGGGTCGACGTCGCCATCCCGCTGTTCGAGGAGACGGTGGAGTGGGCCGGCGCGATCAACTCCGTGCTGATGGACAACCCGCGCCTGTTCGGCCAGGCGATGTTGTTGCGGGACAAGGCTTTGATGAAGCGCCGCGCGCAGCTGGGCGGCATCCGTGTCGGCATCTTCGAGGAGGCCCACGCGCGTGACGACGTGGTGCGGTTCCTCAAGCGCGTCAACCAGACGCTGCTCAAGCTCGACGGCGACCCCAACGACCCCATCCACCTCAAGGCGTTCGACAAGGCCGGCTGCCTGGGCCACCGCGTGATCCGCACGCCCGACGAGATCGACATGATTCCGGAGGAGGAGTTCCCCGTCCTCATGGAATCCCACCTCGACGGCTGGGAGTTCGCCGTCGAGGCGTGGATCCACGGCGGGAAGATCAAGTTCCTCAACATCTCCGAGTACGTCACGCTCGGGTACTCGGTGTTCGTGCCCGCGACGCCGGAGCTGGAGCGCTACCGGCCGCAGATCACCGCGCAGATCGAGAAGCTCGTGAAGACCTTCGACATCGAGTTCGGGTTCGTGCACCCCGAGTACTTCGTGACCAGCGACGGCGAGATGTACTTCGGCGAGGTGGCCTACCGCCCGCCTGGCTTCAAGGTTTTCGAGCTGCTCGAACGCGCCTACGGCTTCAACGCCTACCAGGCATTGGCGCTCGCGTTCGACCCGAAGACGACCGAGGAGGAGATCGACGCGTTCTTCCCGCGCGAGGTCGTCGACGCGGCCGGTGTCGCCGGCTGCTTCGGGGTCTACCCTCGGCGGCGGGTCGTCAGCGAACTGAGGATCCCGGAAGAGACCGAAGACGACGACTACTACGAGTCCCACGACCTGTCGGCGCCGCAGGAGGAGACGGTGACCAAGCGGACCGCGTTCGGCACCCACTGGGGACTGCTGTACTTCTTCGGTGACGACGCCTACCGGATGCGCGAAACGCTGAAGAAGCAGGAAGAGCTCGACTTCTACGTCTGAGAATCAGGCGGGAGAGCCGACCGGGGTAACACCAGTGAATCCGAACGCCGACGCGCCGGGTAGCACCGCCCTCGCCAAACGGGTGGCTTCGCTCGACGACGCCGTCCAGGCCATGGCCGAGACGCGCGACTTCGGCAAGCACACGAAGCTGCGGCGCGTGCTGGAGGCCCTGCGGCGCGTGCTGCTGCAGCCCGGCGGGGCCGCCGCCGTGCAGGCCCGCGCGCAGGCGCTGGACGAAGCCGGTCTCTACCAGGGCACCGACTGGGCCTCGCCGGAGATCCTCCTGCCGGCGCTGGTCGGCCCCGGGCTGCACAGCGGGGAAGCGGACACCGTCGTGATCGAGGCGGCGAGCGAGCTGCGCATGCTCGCCGTCGCGCTGGGGGAGTACACCCACCCGACGCTGTCCGCCGAGGACGCTTGCGGGTTCCTCTCCCAGGTGCTCGCGATGAACCTGGAGCTGCTGTTCACCCCGCCCACCGAGGCCGAGCGGGCGCACGAGGGCCGCACCGCGCAGCTCATCCGCGCGCTGTTCCGCCACGTGGCCGACGGGATCGGCTACGCCAGCGTGCTCGACAAGCTGGTCGGGGAGATCTGGCGGATCCTGCGCCAGCGCCCGATCCAGGTCGAGCAGGTGCAGTCGCTGATCACTCGGATCTCCGTGTACCGCGGCGACCCCGAGGTCGACCTGGGCCCGAACTCCGGGCAGGGGCTCGACCGGCTCATCACGAGCCTGTTCGGCACCACCGAGGCGTGCAGGGAGGACCCGGGCTTCGAGATCTTCCGCTCGCGGCTCGAGGCGATGGACGCTGGTGGCCTGCAGTACGAGGCGTCCGGCTTCGCCCGGGCGATGCACGACACCGGGCTGGTTTCGCCGTACCACGCCGAGCTGCTGCGGTTCGTGCGCCACGAGGGCGACTACCTCGTCGCGGAGGCGCTCGGGCTGTCCGACACCGGCCGCAACTGCCTGCTGCGCTACCGCGATCTCGTGCACCAGCTCATCGAGGAGGCCGTGCACCCGGAGACCGCGCAGTGCGTCTACGGCCTCGCGCTGCTGCTCGACCGCGGCATCCTGCACGAGCCCCCGGTGGTACCCGCGTTGTGGCGCCAGCTGGCGCTCACCCTCGGCCCGGCAGCGCGTGAACGGCTCACGGCCGTGTTCGGCCCCGCGCCCGACGCGAAGGCGCGCCTGACCGCCGGCGTGCTGTCGATGCTCGGTCTGCCGCTCGGCGTCGGCCAGGGCGACAACCCGACCTGCCAGTCGGCCCGCGCGCTGTCGATGTGGGCGGGCAACGACCCGGACTACCTCCTGCAGATGGTCGTGTGGGCCGCCCGCGACGACGAGGTCACCATGCACTTCGAGGGCCAGCCGATTTCCTCGCGCGAGAGCGAGGGCGGCATCGCGCGCAAACTGCCCGTGGATCTGGACCCGGTGTCGCTGCTTGTGGTGCCCCACCTCGACCGCATCTACGCCGAGATGGGCCGGCGCTGCGTCGACCGGCCCGGCGATCCGCACCGCTGGGTCAACCCCGAGTTCCACGGCTGGTGGGCGTTCCGCGGCTTCCGCATCAACGTCGACGTCGCCACCGGGAACCTCATCGACCTCGACGAGTTCCTGCGCGCCTTCCACGCCAGCTACCACCCGGCCTACAACGGCGACCAGCCGCTGATCCACCCGCAGCCGGCCGGCGTCGCCGTCACCGACAGCGCGGCCCGCTACGTCGGCTGGCACGCGATCACGATCCTGCGCGTCGCGCCCGACCCGCACGACGTGATGCGCGTGTACTTCTTCAACCCCAACAACGACAGCGGTCAGGACTGGGGCGACGGCGTGGTCGTCTCCACCGCCGGCAACGGCGAACGCTTCGGCGAGGCGTCACTGCCGTTCGACCAGTTCGCCTCGCGGCTCTACCTCTTCCACGTGGACCCGCTCGAACACGGTGAGCCGGAGAAGGTGCCGGCCGAGGACGTCGAGCGGATCGTGGGGTACCTCGAGCGCAGCTGGGGTGCCGACCGGCTGCCGGCGGGAAGTCTCCAGGCCGCGCCGCCGCCTCACTGAGCCAGATAACCGCCGTCCACGACCAGCTCGGAACCGGTCACGAAGCTCGACTCGTCGCTGGCCAGGAACAACGCGCCGTTGGCGACCTCCTGGGGGTCACCGGCGCGGCCCATCGGGGTCTGGCCGATCACGAACTCGTTGATCTCCGGGTCCTGCGCCTCGGTGAGCGGCGTGCGGATGAAGCCGGGGTGCAGGGAGTTCACGCGGATGTTCTCGCGCGCGTAGGTGATCGCCGCGCTCTTCGACATGTTCCGCACCGCGCCCTTGGTCGCGTGGTAGGCGTGGGCGCCCGCGACGGCGACGGTGCCCCAGATCGACGAGACGTTGATGATCGAGCCACCGCCGTTGCGCTGCATCAGCGGGACGACCTCGCGCATGCCGAGCCACACGCCGGTCTGGTTGATCGCCACGACCTGCTGCCACGACTCGAGCGAGAGCTCGTGCAGGGACTCGTACGCGATCACCCCGGCGTTGTTGGCCAGTACGTCGACGCGGCCGTGGCGGTCGGCGACCTCGCCGACGACGCGGGCCCAGTCGGTGTCGCTGGCGACGTCGAGGCGGTGGTACTCGACGCCGTCGGCGAACCCGTTCGCCTCGGAGCGGCCGGTGGCGATCACGGTGGCGCCTTCGCGGGCGAAGGTGTCGGCGATGGTGCGGCCGATGCCGCGGCCGGCGCCGGTGACGAGGGCGACCTTGCCCTGCAGACGGTTCATGGTTCCTCGCTCGAAGCACGGAAGAGGGGAGGCTGTCCGGCTCAGCTTCGCCCGTCGCGGGGACGTCGTGGTCGCTCAGTGTGAGACGCGGATGTGTCATTTTGCGACAGCGCGTGGCGGGCGGCTCTCGCGTGGTGATGCTGGGTGGACCGGCGCCCGGACGGGCACCGGACACCCCTGTGACCTCGCTGTCGAAGCGGGATTCCCCTCCAGGAGAGCCCATGACGTTGCCCGAGCCGACGGACCTGCTCGGCCAGATCTACGCCGGGTGGGCGGTCGAGATGAACCGCCACCCGGACATGTCGGTGGAGCTGCTGCGGATCGTCTTCGACGACTGGCAGCGCGCGACCGCCGAACCCGAAGGCGTGTCCTACGCCCACACCGAACTCGGTGGCGTGCCCGGCATCTTCGTCACGCCCGAGGGCGCCGACGCCGACCAGGTGCTGCTGTTCTTCCACGGCGGCGGCTTCGCCCTCGGGTCCTCCGCGAGCCACCGCAAGCTCGCCGGCCACCTCGCGAAAGCCTGTGGCACCACGGCTTTCGTCGCCGACTTCCGCCTCGCGCCCGAGCACCCGTACCCCGCGGCGCTGGAAGACGGCGTCAAGGCGTTCGACGCGCTGCTCGCGCGCGGTCACCGCGTCCGCGACATCACGCCGGTCGGCGACAGCGCCGGCGCGAACCTCGCCGTCGCCACCGTGCTGAAGCTGCGCGACGAAGGCCGCGAGCTGCCCGCCCAGGTCATCACGCTGTCGCCGTGGCTCGACATGGAGAACAGCGGCACCACGATCGAGACCAACAACGACACCGATTTCCTCATCGCGCGCGAAGGTCTGCAGGCCAACATCGACCGCTACCTCAGCGGCGGCGCCGACCCGCGCGACCCGCTCGTGAACCCGCTCTACGCCGACCTCACCGGTTTCCCTCGGCTCTACATCAGCGCCGCGGACACCGAGTCGCTCTACGAGGACAGCGTGCGGTTCCACGCGCTCGCCACCAAGCACGGCGTCGACGTCACCTTCGTCGTCGGCGAGGGGATGCAGCACGTCTACCCGTTCCTGGCGGGCCGCCATCCGCGCGCGGACCAGGAGATCCGGACCATCGCCGACTTCTACCGCGCGGGCCGCTGAGACTTTTCCCACCATCACCGAAGGGATCACCATGCCGTCCACTCAGGACACCAGCTTCGACGCCATCGTGATCGGCGCCGGCTTCTCGGGGCTGGCGATGCTGCACCACTTCAACCAGCTCGGCCTGCGCTCGGTCGTGCTCGACTCCGCGGAGGGCGTCGGCGGCACGTGGTACTGGAACACCTACCCGGGCGCCCGCACCGACAGCGAGTTCTACTACTACTCGTTCTCCTTCTCGAAAGAGGTCCGCGAGGAGTGGACGTGGCAGGAGCGCTACCCGTCGCAGCCGGAGGTGAAGGCGTACCTGGAGTTCGTCGCGCGCCGGCTCGACCTGTACAAGGACATCCGCTTCGGGACGAAGGTCGAGACGGCCGCCTACGACGAGGACGCGAACCTGTGGTCGGTGACGACCGCCGACGGCCAGGTCCTCACCGCGAAGTACCTGGTCAGCGGCATGGGTGTGCTGTCCGCGCCGAACCTGCCCGACATCCCGGGCGCGAGCACGTTCGCGGGCGAGAGCTACCACACCTCGCGCTGGCCGCGTGATCGTGAGGTCGACCTGCGGGGCAAGCGCGTCGGCGTGCTCGGCCTCGGCGCGTCGGGCGTGCAGCTGGTCCCGGTGGTCGCCGAGACCGCCGGCGAGCTGTTCGTCTTCCAGCGCACGCCGAACTACGTCGTCGCGAGCTCCAACCGGGCGGTCGACGAGCAGTGGATGAACGAGGTCCGCGAGAACTACGACGAGAGCTTCGAGAAGGCGTTCGACCACGGCTTCGCCGTGCCGTTCGTCAAGCCGGAGCTCGGTGCGAAGGACGCGAACGCCGAGGAACGCGAGCGCGTGTTCGAGCAGGGCTGGGCCGAGGGCGGCTTCCACTTCATGCTGGAGACGTTCAACGACCTGGCCGTGGACCAGGAGTCCAACGACCACGCGTCGGACTTCATCCGGCGCAAGATCCGCGAGACCGTGACGGACCCGGTGACCGCGGAACTGCTGTGTCCCAAGGACTACCCGTTCAACGGCAAGCGCCCGCCGGGCGGCCACGGCTACTACGAGGCCTACAACCGCAAGAACGTGCACCTGATCGACGTGAAGACCCGCGGTATCGACGAGATCACGCCGGACGGCATCGTGGTCGGCGGCGAGCTGTACGAGCTCGACGTGCTGATCTTCGCGACCGGCTTCGACGCCATGACCGGCACGCTCACCCGCATCGACATCGTCGGGCGCGACGGCGAGGTGCTGCGTGATCACTGGGCCGACGGCATCAAGACCAACCTCGGCCTCTCGGCCCACGGCTTCCCCAACTTCTTCATGATCCTGGGGCCGCAGACGCCGTACGCGAACCTGCCGGTGGCCATCCAGGCCGGCGTGGGCTGGATCGCCGACGCCGTCGAGTACGCCCGTGAGCACGGAATCGAGCGGCTGGAGTCCACGGCGGAGGCCGAGCGCGAGTGGGCCGAGGAGGTCAACCGCGCCGGCTCGGCGACGATCATGGCCAGCGGCGCCAAGGCCAACGCGTGGTTCATCGGCGCGAACATCCCGGGCAAACCGCTGGAGTTCAACGTCTACATGGGAGGCGCGGACGCCTACTTCCGCCGCTGCGCCGAGATCGCCGACGCCGGCTACCCCGGGTTCGTGCCCCAGACCGCCGACGCGTGAGACAGGAGACGGCCATGCCCCGCTTGGCGGGCAAGACGGCGATCGTGACCGGCGCGTCGTCCGGGATGGGCCGGGCGACCGCGGAGCTGTTCGCCGCGGAGGGCGCTCGGGTCGCGCTCACCGACGTGGACGCGAATCAGGGCGCGGCGGCGGCGCGCGAAATCGGCGCCGCCGCGCGGTTCCACGCGGTGGACGTGCGCGACGAGAAGTCGATCGAGCGCGCGTACACCGAGATCGTGGCGGAGTTCGGCAAGCTCGACATCCTGGTCAACTGCGCCGGCGTGATCGGGGTGGACAAGCCCACGCACGAGGTCACCGAGGCCGAGTGGGACGCGCTGTTCGCGGTGGACGTGAAGGGCGTGTTCTTCTCGACCAAGCACGCCGTGCCGCACCTGATCGCGAACGGCGGCGGCAGCATCGTCAACTACTCCTCGATCTACGGCCTGGTCGGCAACGACGAGTTCACGCCCTACCACGTGGCCAAGGGCGCGGTGACGATGCAGACGCGCCAGGACGCGGCGATGTACGGCAAGTACGACATCCGCGTGAACTCCGTACACCCGAGCACCGTGCTCACCCCGCTGGTCGAGGGGATCGCCGAGGCGTACGAGGGCGGCCTGCCCGCCTACGAACGCATGATGACCGCGAACCAGTCCCTGCGCCGGCTCGGGCGCCCGATCGACGTCGCCTACGCCGTGCTCTACCTCGCCTCCGACGAGGCCGCCTGGGTCACCGGCGTGAACCTCCCCGTCGACGGCGGCTACACCGCGCGCTGAGCGCGCCGAGAAAGGACGACAACCATGACCGCACTGGCCGAATCCCCGGCCGGGCTCTTCGCCGGGCACGAAGTACCGCTCGGGCTCTACCTCAACGGCGAGTGGACGCACCCGGGCAAGACCTTCGAGGTGCTCAACCCGAGCACCGGGAAACCGCTAGCCGAGGTCGCCGACGGAGGCCCGGACCACGCGCTGGCCGCGCTCGGCCACGCCGTGGCGGCGCAGGACGCGTGGTGGCACTGGTCGCCGCGCGAGCGCGCCACGCTGTTCCACCGCGCCCACGCGCTGCTCGTCGAGCGGGCGGACGCGTTCGCCGACGTGATGGTGCTGGAGAGCGGCAAGCCCCGCGCCGAGGCGGCGGGGGAGTTCGCCCTGTCGGCCGGGTTCTTCCTCTGGTACGCCGAGCAGATCGCGCACCTGCACGGCACGTACGCGCCCGGCTCGCCCGGCGGGTACCGCGTGGTCACCACCCACCAGCCGGTGGGTCCGAGCTTCCTCGTCACGCCGTGGAACTTCCCGCTGCTGATGGTGGCGCGCAAGGGCGGCGCGGCGCTCGCGGCCGGTTGCACGGTCATGGTCAAGTCGGCCAAGGAGACGCCGCTGACCGCGGCGCTGTTCATCCGGACTCTGCACGACGCCGGGTTCCCGCCCGGTGTGGTGAACCTCGTGCACACCAGCGACTCCGCCGCGGTGTCCGACGTCGTGCTCGCCGACCCGCGGCTGCGCAAGATCAGTTTCACCGGGTCGACCGGCGTCGGCAGCCTGCTGCTGGCGAAGGCCGCCCAGCACATCGTGAACTCCTCGATGGAGCTCGGCGGCGACGGGCCGTTCGTGGTCCTCGACGACGCCGACGTGGACCTGGCCGTGCGCGAGGCGATCGCGTGCAAATTCCGCAACGCGGGGCAGGCGTGCGTCGCGGCCAACCGGATCATCCTGCACCGAGCGATCGCCGACGAGTTCACGGAGAAGTTCGTCGCGGCCACGCGGGCGCTGCGCGTCGGTGACGGGTTCGAGGACGGCGTGGACGTCGGTCCGATCATCACGCCGCTGCAGCTGGAGCGTGTGCAGTCGCTGGTGGACACCTTCACCGCGGCCGGCGCCGAGCTGCTCGCCGGCGGAAACCGCATCGAGTCGGCGGGCAACTTCTTCGAGCCGACCGTGCTGCGGCTGCGCGAGGCGGATCCCGTGCTGTGCAACCAGGAGCTGTTCGCCCCGGTCGCCGCGCTGTTCACGGTGGACTCGGCGAAGGAGGCACTGGACTTCGCCAACGACACGAACTACGGGCTCGCCTCGTACCTGTTCACGAAGGACCTGTCGCGCGCCTTCGCGATCGCCGAACGGCTCGACTTCGGCATGGTCGGCATCAACCGCGGCATCATGGCCGACCCGGCCGCCGCGTTCGGCGGCGTCAAGGAGTCGGGCCTCGGGCGCGAGGGCGGCCACGACGGCATCTACGAGTTCCTCGAGCCGAAGTACCTGGCCGTGACCGTGAACGAAGAGGAGATGGGCGCGTGAGCTCCGAAACCCTGGGCCTGCTGCGCCAGCCCAAGACCGTCCTGTTCGGACCCGGCCGCCGCGCGCAGTTGCCGTATCTGGTGAAGCCGCTGGGCCGCACGGTGCTGGTGTGCACCGACGAGCGGATGGCCGGCAGCCCCGAGTTCGCCGGGATCCGCGACTCGCTGACCGGCCAGGGCCTCGACGTGCGTGTGTTCTCACGCGTCGAGCCGGACCTGCCGCGCGAGAACGTGGAGGCGCTGCTCGCAGAGGTGGACGGCGGCGAGATCGACGCGGTGATCGGCCTGGGCGGCGGCAGCTGCCTGGACTTCGCGAAGGTCGCGTCGATCATGCTCAAGCGCGGCGGGAACGTCGCGGACCTCTACGGCGAGAACCTCGTCGAGGGCCCGGGCCTGCCGCTGGTCACGGTGCCGACGACCGGCGGTACCGGCGCGGAGGTCACGTGCATCGCGGTGGTCTACGACGCGGACAAGGGCATGAAGGTCGGGGTCGCGAGCCCGTATCTCGAACCGTACGCGGCGGTCGTCGATCCGGAACTCACGCTGAGCTGCCCGCCGGGGCTGACCGCCGCCACCGGTGCCGACGCGCTCTCGCACCTGGTCGAGTCGTTCACCGGCCGCGAGAAGCACCCCGATGCCGAGCACCTGCACCGCCACCTCTACGCCGGCAAGAACGTGCTCACCGACATGTACGCGCTGCGCGGGTTCACGCTGCTCAACAGCTCGCTGGAGCGCGTCGCGAAGGACCCGGCGGACCTGGCCGCGCGGACCGACACGATGCTCGGCGCGCTGAGCGCGGGCATGGCCATCAACACCGCGGGCACGGCGGGCGCGCACGCCATCCAGTCGCCGATCGGCGCGCTCACGCACACCGCGCACGGCTTCGGTGTCGGTGCGCTGCTGCCGTACGTGATGCGGTTCAACCTGCCGGTGCGGGAGGCGGAGTTCGCCGAGATCGGCGTGGCGTTCGGCATCACCGACCCGGCCCTGTCTCAGACCGAGCGGGCGCGCGCGGCCATCGAGCGCACGGAGGAGATCCTCGGCGCGCTGGGCGTGCCGCTGAACCTCAAGGACCTGGGCCTCGAACCGGACCAGTTCCGTTACGTGGCCGAGCAGGCGATGCTGGCGACCCGCCTCACGGCGAACAACCCGCGGGACTTGAGCGAGTCCGCGATCGTCGAGATCCTCAAGCGGGGGTACGCCGACGACCGCACGTGGTGGGAGCTGTGACCGAAGACCCCGTCGACCCGGTCGCGGTCATCGGCACGGGCGCGATCGGCGTCGGGTTCCTCGTGCTGTTCGCCCTGGCCGGGGTCCCGGTGCGGGCGTGGGACGCGGACGCGGCGGCGTACGACCGGGCCCGCGCGGCCGTGGCCGATCGGCTGGCGCTGCTCGGGAAACACGGCCTGCTGCCCGGGAAACTCGCGGAGATCTCCTACCACGAGCAGCTGGGCGAGGCCGTCGACGGCGTCGCGCTGGTGCAGGAATGCGCGGCCGAGGACGTGGTGGTGAAGCGCGCGCTGTTCGCCGACCTGGCCGCGCGCGCGGGTCCGGACACGGTGCTCGCCAGTTCCAGCTCGGCGCTGGTCCCGAGTTCGTTCGGCACGGGGCTCGGCGGCCGGGTGCTCGGCGCGCACCCGGGCAACCCGCCGTATCTGCTGCCGGTCGTCGAGCTGATCCCGGCGCCGGACACGCGTGCGGACATCCTGGCCCGCGCGCGGGCGGTGTACGAGGGGGCGGGAATGAGACCCGTGCTGGTGCGCAAGGAGGTCGAGGGCTTCGTCTTCAACCGCCTGCAAGGCGCGCTGCTGCGCGAGGCGTACTGCCTGCTGCGCGACGGCGTGGCCGACGTCGAGGACATCGACGAGGTGGTGCGTAGCGGGCTCGGTCCGCGGTGGAGCGTGATCGGCCCGTTCGAGACCGTCGACCTCAACACCCGGGGCGGCATCGTCGCGCACGCCGCGCGGATGGGTCCCGCCTACGCGCGGATGGGCGCCGAACGCGGACAGGACGATCCGTGGACCGACGACCTCGTCGCGCTCGCGAGCGAGCAGCGCAGAGCCCTCGTGCCGCTGGACGAGTGGGACGCCCGCGTGAGCTGGCGCGACGAGCGGTTGATGCGGCTGCGGGCCGCGATGAGACCGCGCGACTGAACAAGGCGAAAAGCCGGAGCCGCCCCGACAACCGGGGCGGCTCCGGCTTTTTCGCGTGCGCCGGAGATCCTTTACCGCCTCGCGCGGAAAACGGTCGGGAAATTCCGCGGCGTGTGTCAAATTGACACAGCCGCGTCTCACACTGACCGGGTCCGCACCCCCTGCGGTAGCCGACACTTTTGCCAACTCGGGGGCGGAATATCGGGAAGGCGAACATGGCGATCAAGAAGAGAACCGCGATTGTGGCCGTTTCGGCCGCGCTGTTCCTGGGCGGCTGCGCCACGGGCGCTCCCACCGGCCAGGGCGGGAGCGAGGCCGGTGCGAACAACGCGGCCCTGCAGCAGAAAGTCGGGGTCGTCGGCACGCAGGAGCAGATCCAGGACGTGAGCAAGTTCTGCGGCACGAAACCGCTCACCGTCGCGTTCGCCGACGGGTTCGGCGGCAATTCCTGGCGCAAGATCACGCGCAAGCTGTTCGAGGAAGAGGCCGCGAAGTGCCCGAACATCACGAAGGTGCTTTACACCGACGCGCAGGGTGACACGCAGAAGGCCATTTCCGACCTCAATTCCCTCGTCGCGCAGAAGGTGGACGTGATCGTCACCTTCGTCGACGGCGGCGAGGCGCTGCTGCCCACGATCAAGAAGGCGACTGCGGCCGGGGTCAAGGTCGTGCCCTTCGTCGGTTCGCCCGGCGGGGTGCCCGGCAAGGACTACGTGGACTTCGTGTCCGAGGACATCAAGACCTACGGCTCCGCCCTCGCCGAGTGGACGGTGAACGCGATGCACGGCAAGGGGAACCTGGTGATGCTCGGCGGCATCGCCGGCAACTCCTATTCCCAGGGCGTGTACCAGGGCGTGCTCGACGCGGTGAAGAAGCACCCGGACGTGAAGCTGCTCAACACCGACGGCCCCGTCGCCACCGACTGGGAGCCGGGCAAGACCCAGCAGGTCGTGGCCGGGCTGATCACCAAGTACGGCACCATCGACGGGATCGTGTCGGACTACGGCGGCGGCTCGGTCGGCGGGGTGCGCGCGTTCATCGCGGCGAACAAGCCGCTGCCGGTGTGGTCGGCCAACGACTCCAACGAGTTCGGCTGCCTGTGGTACCAGTACAAGAACTCCCAGCCGGGCTACCAGATCGCCACGGAGTCCTCGCGCAACTGGATCGTCAACGTCGCCCTCCACAAGGGACTCGCCGCGGCCAACGGCATCGCCGACGACGAACCGTCCACTTACGACCTGAAGATCATCGAGGACTCGACCGACCCGGCCAAGCAGCCCAAGTGCGAGAAGTCGCTGCCGCCGGACGCGATCCTCTCGTCCGGGCTGTCGGTGCCCGACCTGCAGGCGCTGTTCAAGTGAGCGCCCCGGCCCGAGGAGAAGAGGGGCGACCGTGACGCAATTCGAAGTCCCCGTCGTCGGTGAACGCGCCGGCGAGCCCGCCGAATCCGTCGGCGCGGCCGCACCGGCGGTACTGAGCCTGACCTCGATCTCGAAGTCGTTCGGCCCCGTCCGGGCGCTGTCCGACGTGGACCTGGAGATCCGGGCCGGCGAGGTCCACGCCCTGGTCGGTGAGAACGGCGCGGGCAAGTCCACGCTGATGGCCGTCGCGTCGGGGGTCCTGGCCCCCGACGCGGGGACCGTGGTCATCGGCGGTGAGCGGCTCACGTCGGCCTCGCCCCAGCTCGCCCGCGAGCTCGGTCTCGGCATCGTCCGGCAGGAGCCGGCGCTGCTGCCGGACCTGACTGTCGCGGAGAACATGGCCGTGGCCGTCGGCTACGGGCGCGTCGGCGGTCTGCGGCGCGCCCCGACGTGGGCGCAGGAGCAGCTCGACCCGTGGGGCATGGGCATCCGCGCCCGCAGCCGCGTGGCGGAGTTGAGCGTGGAGCAGCGGTTCGTGGTCGAGATCGCCAAGGCGCTCGCGCTCGGGCCGAAGGTGCTGATCCTCGACGAGCCGACCGAGCACCTCAGTCTCGACGAGGTGCAGACGCTCTTCGACCGCGTCCGCGAATGCGCGCGGGCGGGCGCGGCCGTCGTCTACATCTCCCACCGGATCCCCGAGGTGAAACTCATCGCGGACCGGATCACGGTGCTGCGCGACGGAGCCGTGCGCGGCACGTTCGCGGCGTCCGAAGTGGACGAACAGCTGATCGTCGAGCGCGTGATCGGCCGGGCGCTGGAGACGGTGTTCCCGCCCAAGGGCGGCGGCACCGGCGAAACCGAGTTGCTGCGGGTCGAGGAACTGTCCGGCGCGCACTTCGCCGACGTGGCGTTCACCGTGCGGCCCGGCGAGATCGTCGGCCTCGCCGGCGTGCAGGGCAACGGCCAGAGCTCGGTGCTGCGCGCGTTGGCCGGGCTGGAGCCCGCCAAGGGCACGGTCACGGTCGCCGGCCGGCAGGTGCGGCTCGGCAGCAACGCGGCGGCCGTGCGCGCCGGGGCGGTGTACGTGCCCGCCGACCGGCACGGCGAGGGGGTCTTCGGGCCGCTCGCCGTCGGGGAGAACACCGTGCTGGCGACGCTGGACGAGGTCACCACGGCCGGCCTGGTGTCCGGCCGGCGCGTCGACGCCGTCGCGCGCGGAGAGGTGGCGCGGCTCGGGGTGAAGACCCCGGGCGTCGCCACGCCGATCTCCGCGCTGTCGGGCGGCAACCAGCAGAAAGTCGTGCTGGCGCGCGCGATGCTCGCGAAACCACGCTTGCTGCTGGCCGAGGAGCCCACGCAGGGTGTCGACGCCGGCGCCCGCGTGGACATCTACCGGATCCTGCGCGAAGCGGCCGACAAAGGCGCGGGGGTGTTACTGCTCTCCTCGGACGGCGTCGAGCTCGAAGGGCTGTGCGACCGCGTGCTCATCATGTCCCGCGGCTCGATCGTCGCGGAGCTGGCGGGCGACGAGGTCTCCGAAGCCGCGATCACGCAGGCGGCCCTGACCGCGACGACTGTCCGCGCGCGCGTCGCGGCGCGGGCCGGGCGGTGGCTCACGGCGAATCGGTGGCTGCGCGGCGACCACACGCCCGCGGCCGTGCTCACGCTCGTGTTCCTCCTGCTCGGTCTCGTGGTCGGAGCCGGGAGCACCAGCTACTTATCGGAGTTCAACCTCTACAACCTGCTGTTCGCCGCGGCCCCGCTGATCCTGGTGGGGACCGCGCAGCACGTGGTCGTGCTCGGCGCCGGGATCGACCTGTCCGTCGGCCCGCTCGTCGGGCTCCTGGTGGTGATCGCGTCGTTCTGGGTCGTCGCAGGGGGACCGGCGGGCATCGGGTACGCGCTGATGTTCGGCGCCGCGCTGCTCGTGGGCGTGGTCAACGGCCTGCTCGTCACCAGGTTCCGGGTCAACGCGGTAGTGGCGACTTTGGCGACGTACATGGCGCTGCAAGGCGTGTACCTGACGCTGCGCAGCACCCCGGGCGGGGTGTTCCCCGACGGCGTGACGGCCCAGATCTCGCTGCGCGTCGGGGTGCTGCCCGTGGTCACGATCGGCGCGGTGGTGCTGATCGTGGTCCTGGAGTGGGCGCTGCGGCGCACGCGCTGGGGCGTGGAGCTACGGGCGGCCGGCTCGAACCGCACGGCGGCCGAGCAGCTCGGCGTCCGCTTCGGACGCACACAGCTGCTGTCCTACGTGGCCTCGGCGCTCCTGTGCTTCCCGGCCGCGGTGATCGTGATGGCGCAGATCGGTATCGGCGACGGGCGGCCCAGCCTCACTTACACACTCTCGTCGATCACGATCGTCGTGCTCGCCGGGGCCAGCGTGTTCGGCGGGCGCGGGTCGTTCCTGGGCGTGCTGGCGGCGGCGCTGCTCGTGCAGCAGCTGGTCACGGCTTCGCCGTTCCTCGGGCTGTCGCAGGCCTGGTCGTACTGGCTGCCGGGCCTGATCACGCTGGGCGCGGCCCTGCTGTACGCCCGGCTGCGTGGCGGAAGGAAACGGGCATGACGCAAAAACGCTCCACTGTGGACACCGCGGCCGTGGACCGCGTGTGGACGCGCCTGCTCAGCGGCCGGTCCGCCGCCATCTGGGCCGCGTGCGTGGTGCTGTTCGCGATCAGCCCGCTGGTGGCCCCGGGCAGCCTGGGTGCGGCGCCGATCCTGAGCATGCTCCCGTTCGCGGCGGTGCTCGCGATCGCCGCGGCGGGGCAGACGCTCGTGGTACAGCAGCGCGGCCTGGACCTGTCGGTGCCGGGGATGATCGCGCTGGCCGCCGCGCTCGGTACCGGGCTGCCGCAGAACCACGGCTGGCCGGTCTCCGCCGCCGTCGCGGCCGGGGTCCTGGCGCCGGCGGTGGCGGGCCTGCTCAACGGCCTGCTGGTGACCGTCTTCCGCGTGATGCCGCTCGTGGTCACGCTCGGGATGAACGCCGTGCTGCTCGGCACGGTGTTCGCGGTGGCCAACGGCACGCCCGCCGGCGCGCCGGAGGGGCTGAACCAGTTCGCGCTCGACCGCACGGCGGGCGTGCCGAACACGGCGCTCATCGCGATCGTGGTCGTGGGCGTCTCCGGTGTGGTCGCCCAGCGGTCGGCGTTCGGGCACCGGCTCACCGCCGTCGGGGTGAGCGAGCGCGCGGCCGCCGCCACCGGCATCCGCGTGCCCTCGCACCAGCTGCTGGCCTACGGGTTCGCCGGCGTCTGCTACGGGCTCGCGGGCGTGCTGCTGGCCGGGTACACGAAAACCCCGCCGCTGTTCCTCGGCGATTCCTACCTGCTGCCGACGGTCGCGGCGGTGGTGCTCGGCGGCACGGCGCTCACGGGCGGGCTCGCCAGCGTGGTCGCCTCCGGTGCCGCGGCGCTGTTCCTGACACAGCTCGGCCAGCTGCTGCGCGCGGTCGGCTGGCCCGACTCGACGCAGCTGATCGCACAGTCGGTGGTGCTGGTGGCGGTGGTGCTGGCGCGCGAGCTGGTGCCGGTGCTCGTGCGGCGGTTGCGTGGGCCGGACCGAGTGCTGTCGGCGGTGGTGTGATGGTGGCGGGTGGGTTGTGGGCTGGCCCTGTTCGCGAGCTGCAGCTGATCGCGCAGTCAGTGGTGCTGGTGGCGCGCGAGCTGGTGCCGATGTTTGTGCGGCGGTTGCGTGGGTCGGATCCGGTGCTGTCGGCGGTGATGGGTGAGTTGTGGGTTGGCCGCGGTCGCGAGCTGCAGTCGATCGCGCAGTCGGCGGTGCTGATGGTGCTGGTGTTGGCGCGCGAGGCGGTTCCGGTGCTCGTGCGGCGGCTACGTCGGCCGGATCCGGTGCTGCCGGCGGTGATGTGATGGTGATGGGTGGGTTGTGGGCTGGCCCAGTTCGCGAGGTGCGGTTGATCGTGCAGACAGTGGTGCTGATGGTGCGGGTGGTGGTGCGCGAGCCGGTGCCGGTGCTCGTGCGGCGGTTGTGTGGGCCGGATCCGGTGCTACCGGCGGTGATGTGATGGTGGTGGGTGGGTTGTGGGCTGGCCCAGGTCGTGGGGCGCGGTTGATCGTGCAGACAGTGGTGCTGATGGTGCGGGTGGTGGTGCGTGAGCCGGTGCTCGTCCGGCGGCCGCTCCGGTCGGATCCGGCGCTGCCCGCGGCGGTCTGAAATGGGATACCGGGGCCTGCCGGCTCGCGGCGGGCCCCGGTCACGCCGTGAGCCGGTAGGCCTTCATCTTGCGGTACACCGTGGCGCGCGAGATGCCGAGGATCTCGGCGGCCTTGCCGCGGTTGCCGCCCGCCTCCTGCAGTGCGCGCTGGATCGCCTCGAGCTCCATCCGCTCGATCATCGTGAGCGCCTGCGCCTTCTGCAGCGCCCGCGGCAGGTCGGCCGGCTCGACCGGGCCCTTGCCGCGGCTCTTGACGGCCTGGGTGAACACGGACTTCAGCTCGCGGACGTTGCCGGGCCAGGGGTAGGCGCGCAGCAGCTCGAGGGTCTCGCGGCTCGGTACGAGCCCCGTGCCGGGCGCGGCCGCGAGCGCGAAGGCGTGCCACAGCACGGAAATGTCCTGCGGGCGCTCGCGAAGCGGCGGCACCCACAGGTGCGCGATGCCGAGCTTGAGCGCGAACGCCTCGGCTTCGGCCTCGTCGGCCGCGGTCAGCGTGAGCACCACCGGCCCGCGCGCGGGCGTCGACTCCACCACCGACCGCAGGCCCGCCAGGACCTTCGCGTCGAGCGTCTCGACGCCCCGGACGACCAGCGGGCCCGCTTCCGCCAGGCGGCTCGCCACCTGCTGCAGCCACGGCGACGCGCCGCAGACGTGCGCCTCGGCGGCGTCGGCGATCCGGCCGCCGCGCGCGTGCGACTCGGGGCGGAACGGGGTGCCGAGCGCGAGCGAAGTCTTCCCCGCCCCGGGCTCGCCCGCGACGATCAGCGGGGTGCCGGCCTCGCGGTGCGCGGCCACCTCGCGCGCGGTCCGCAGCCAGTCCGCGGAGTGCCCGGCGAGCTCGTCGCGCCGCGGACGCTCCGGCGCCGGTGCCTGCCGGGCGACCGGCGTGCCCGCCTCGCGGGGGAGCAGCACCACGATCCGGTTGCCGGGGTCGAGGTTGGTCACGGAGATCGTGGCCGTGCCACGCGAAAGGGGCACGGAGTGCTTGCCGTCGCGCATCCCGTCCTCGCACAGCTCGCGGATCAGCCCGATGTCCTCAGTGGACAGACTGCCCGACTGCGGGTTCTGGATCAGGAGCCCTTCCGGGCCGAACGCGAGCACGGGCGCGGTCTGCGTGCGCGTGGCGCTGAGGAACGCGTTGAACGTGTGCCGGGCCGAGGGCTGCTCGACGTCGAGCACGTGCTGTTCGAGTTGCGTGGTCACCGATCGCAGCAGCGGCCGCAGGAAGTCGGTGCCCGGGCGGACGTCGCACGAGACCGTGACGACCGCGAGGAGCTTTCCCGTGGCCGGGTGCAGCACAGGCGCGCCGGTGCACACGGCGTTGCGGTAGAGATCGGCGAAGTGCTCGACCCCGCGGATCTGCACGCTCTTGCCGGTGACGGCCACCGTGCCCACGCCGTTCGTACCCACCGCGTTCTCGGCGAGCACAGCGCCGCGCGAGGTGCCGATGCGGTCGAGGTGCGCGGCCGCCGTGGTGTCGTGGCACCAGCGCTGCAGGATCCGGCCGCTGGAGTCGGCGAGCAGCACCGCGAGACCGGTCCCGTCGAGGCTCTCGGAGAACCGCGCGAGCGGCGCCTGGAACATGTCGAGCAGGTGCGCGTCGAGCAGGTCCTCCCGCACGTGGGGCACGTCGATGACGTTCTCCGGCGTGCCGATGGCCAGCTGCGAACGCTGCCAGGAGCTCATGAGCTCGACGTTGTGCCAGCGTTCGGGTGCCGCCGTGGCGAGGAAGTCGTCCTTCGCCTTCTGGATGCGGCTGACTTCGTCGTCATGGGCCACGGTCGGACTCCGGCGGTAGGCTTAGGGACGGGAGCGTAATACGATCACACAATCATACGAGGGGGCGGGCATGAACACAAAGGTGACCGTTCCGAGACCGGGGTGTCACTCCCAGGGATGGAATGAGGTCGGCTGCTCATGAGCCTCGAGCGGCACGCCGCTCCGCTGCGCCAGCAGGTCGTCCGGCAGCTGCGGGGCGAGATCCTGGACGGGGTGCGCAAACCGGGGGAACGGCTCGTCGAGACCGCCCTCTGCGAGGCGTACGACGTCTCCCGCACGGTCGTGCGCGAGGCGCTGCGCCAGCTGGAGACCGAAAGCCTGATCACGATGCGGCCCAACCGCGGGCCCATCGTCACGGTCCTGACTCCGGAGGACATCGAAGCACTCTACGAGGTCCGCCAGAATCTGGAGGGGCTCGCGGGGGAGAAGTTCGCGCAGCGCGCGTCGGAGTCCGACGCCGAGGCGCTGGTGGCCCAGCTGGACCACATGGAGTCGACGTTCCTCGCGGGCGACGTGACCACGCGCGGCCGGGAGAAGGACGAGTTCTACCGGCTGCTGCTGCTCGGCGCGCACAACCCGGTGCTCGCGGACCAGCTGCGCGGGATCCATTCGCGGATCAGCATCTTCCGGCACTTCGCCTTCGTTGACGACCGGCGGGCGGAGCTGTCGCTGCGCGAGGTGCGGGCGATCGTCACGGCCGCCGCGGTGCACCGCGACCCGGCCGAGGCCCGGCGCGCCTGCGAAGAGCACATCCGCCTGGCCGGCGAGCTCGCGATCGTCGAGTACGAGACCCGGCGCGAAGGTGGCACGGTCACGGTCTGAGCCGGGCCACCGTGGCATCATGGACAGGCGGAACACTGTTCCGTTCAGGCCGGTGAGGAGAGCTGTGGTGAACGAGGAGCCCGTCGCGCGGACGAAGCGGGCGGACGCGCGGCGCAACGAGGAGTCGCTGCTGGCCGCGGCGGCCGCGGTGTTCGTCGCGTCGGGGGTCGACGCGCCGGTGCGCGACATCGCGGCGAAAGCCGGGGTCGGGATGGGCACGATCTACCGCCACTTCCCGACGCGGGCGGAGCTGATCGTCGCCGTGTACCGGCACCAGATCGAGGCGTGCGCGGAGGCCGGGCCGGAGTTGCTCGCGGCAGGCCCGACGCCGCACGCCGCGCTGGGGCGCTGGATCGAGCTGTTCGTCGACTTCCTCGTCACCAAGCACGGGCTGGCCAGTGCGATGCAGTCGGACGAGGCCGGGTTCGAGGCGTTGCACTCCTTGTTCCTCGATCGCCTGATGCCGGTGTGCGCGCAGCTGCTCACCGCGGCGGCCGGGGCCGGGGAGATCCGCGCCGACGTCGAGGCCTACGAGCTGATGCGCGGTGTCGGCAACCTCTGCATCGGCGCGGAGAACGACGACCGCTACGACGCGCGCCGCCTGGTCTCACTGCTGGTCGCGGGGCTGCACGCGTAGTCCTCCGGCGCCGGCTGGACCGGCCCGGCGCCCGGCGCTACGCTCCGCGTGGCCCGAGTCCGGCCGATGCGGAAAGGTGCAGATGACTGCGTCGACGACGATCCCGCACCGGGAGAAGCTGCTGCGCGAGGGCATGCGCCGGCTCTACGTCCACGGCTTCCACGGCACCACGATCGACGCGATCCTCGAGGGCGCCGGCGTGCCGAAGGGCTCGTTCTACCACCACTTCGGCTCCAAGGAAGGCTTCGCCAAGCAGGTGCTCGCGCGATACGTGCAGTTCCAACTCGACCAGCTCGGCGAGTGGAGCGGCCGCGCGGACCTGACCACACCCGCTGTGCTTTCGGGGTATTTCCGCGCGATGGCCGACCGGTTCATCGCCTCCGGGCACCAGGACGCCTGCCTGGCGGGCAAGCTCGCCACGGAGCTGTGCGCGGAACACGAAGCGTTCCGCGCACAGCTGGCCGAGGACCTGGCTGTCTGGAAAGGACGGATCGCCGAGCTGCTGCGCCAAGGGCAGCGGCGCGGTGACGTGCGGGCGGACCAGCCGGCCGAGCTGCTCGCCGACGCCGTGCTCGCGTTGCTGCAAGGGGCTTTTGTCGTCGCGCTGGCTTCGCACGACGACGCTTCGCTGGCGTCGGTGGGCACGGCACTGGAACTCTTGGTCGCGCCGCCCAGCTGAGGTCCTTTGCGGACTCAGAAGACGAGCACGCCCTGCGCGGCGGGCTGCAGCGTGCCGACCTCCACCGACTTGATCGGGAACTGGGGCACCTGAACGGGTTGACCGTCGAGGCCGATGAGGTCGATGTTCGTGGTTCCCGTGGCGCCGGGCGGGGTCGCCTCGAAGTTGCTGGCCACGAACGCGTCGGAGTCGGCCTTGTCACCGAGCGTCCACTTCACGCCGGCGAACGCGGTCGTGCCGGGCTTGAGGGTGACGGGGATGGCCGCGCCCGGGATCTCGACGTCGTGGATCGGGAAGTCGAGGGGCGAGCCGTCGGCGCCGAGGAACCGCAGCTTCGGCCAGCCCTTGAGCGTCACGGTGGTCTTGCCGCGGTTCTCGAGCGTCAGGAGGGCGACGTTCTGGTCCGGCTGCAGAGTGAGCTCCGCGTGGAACGTCTCGGCCGCGGTGGCCTTCTGGACAGGCGGTTTCGCGGACGTCGAAGGGGCGCGGGTGGTGGCTTGGGTGGTGGCCGGAACCGTGACGGGCGCGGTGGCCGACGCCGTGGCGTTGCGGGCGACGAGCGGGTCGGGCGAGGCCGCGCCACCCGTCGAGCCGCTGCACGCGGTGAGGGACACGGCGAGCGCGGCGAAGGAGACGACAGTGGCCACGGTGGTGACGCGCATGGGACACGAACCCTTTCTCGAGGTGCCGGATCGTCCGCCCGGCTCACCGCCCATCACGGACCCCGGCGGAATCCGGTTCACCGCAAGGGTTTCCCGGTCTGTGACCAGGCACGACGCGCCGGTGGACCAGGGGAGGGAAGTGGGCGCGGGCGAATGCGCCTACGCTCTACGGTCATGGCGGATCGCGCGCTGTGCCTGGAGCCACTGGAGCTGTCCGGGCGGGAACGATCGGTCCTGCGGAGCGTTGCGGTCCGCGGGGCGTCCTCGTCGTTGTACTGCGAGCTCGAAGCAGGACACGGCCATGAGCACGTCGCGGGCGTCCGCGGTGACGGGCCGGGCGGCCCGAGGTGGTGGTTGCGCTGGTGGCCGGGCCGGCGCGTGCTGGAGGCCCGCGCGGAGTGCGGCGCGCTCGCCGAAAACGGCGCGGTGTGCCGCGTACCCGGTGGGCACGAGGGCGGTCATCCGTCTGACCTCGTGGACCTCGAGCACGTCGAGGAACTGGCCGACGCGGCGAGGCCGGCCGGACCTCGGTAGAGTCGCGATTCATGCGCGAAGGCTTCAAGGACGACCTCGACCGGCTCGACGAACGGCTCGCCGGGATGGGTGATGCCGCGGCCGCGGCGATGAGGTCCGCGACCCGCGCGTTGCTGACCGCGGATCTCGCGCTCGCCGAGCAGGTCATCGGCGCCGACGCCGCACTCGACGGCCAGCGCGCCGAGTGCGAGGAAGAGGCGTACTCGCTGCTCGCCCTGCAGGCCCCCGTCGCCGGCGACCTGCGTGGCGTCCTCGCGGTGGTGTACTGCGCCGAGAAGATCGAGCGGATGGGCGACTTGGCCGCCCACATCGCCAGCACGGCCCGGCGCAGCCACCCGGAGCGCACCGTGCCCGCCGACCTGGAGCCGGTCTTCGCCGAACTGGGTGACGTCACCGCCCGCATGGCCGACCGCCTCACCCAGTTCATCCGCGGCGGCGGCGTCGAAGGCGGCTACGCGGAGCTCAGCCGCTCCGACGAAACCGTCGACGCCCTCCACGCCCGCGTCCTCGCCACGATCACCTCCGCGCAGTGGACCCACGGCCAGCGCACCGCCGTCGCGGCCACGCTGCTCACCCGCTTCTACGAACGCTTCGCAGACCAGACCGTGTCGGTCGCCAAGCGCCTCGAATTCGCCGCGACCGGCGCGCTGCCGGGCCCGCGCTGACGCTTCAGGCCGGCGGTTTCTCGCGCTGGGCGTGGCCGCCGCTCGCTCGTCTCGGTCGGCGCGTGCCCGATATTCGCGGCGACGCATGCTGTGCTGCGTCCTCGTTGATGTTCCTCGCGGCGGCTGGCGCGCTGCCAGGCCCGCGCTGACGCTTCGGGCTGGCGGTTTCTCGCGCTGGGCGTGGTCGCCGCTCGCTCGTTGCCCTTTCGGTGAGCGTGTTGCCGACGCGGCTGTCTCGGTCGGCGCGTGCCTGATATTCGCGGCGACGCATGCTGTGCTGCGTCCTCGTTGATGTTCCTCGCCGCGACCGGCGCGCTGCCAGGCCCGCGCTGACCCTTCAGTCCGGCGGTTTCTCGCGCTGGGCGTGGTCGCCGCTCGCTCGTTGCCGTTTCGGTGAGCGTGTTGCCGACGCGGCTGTCTCGGTCGGCGCGTGCCCGATACTCGCGGCGACGCATGCTGTGCTGCGTCCTCGCTGATACTCCCCGCCGCGACCGGCGCTTCCTCGCGCTGAGCGAAGCCACACCGGCCGCCGGTGGTGTCCGATGTGGACGTTCAGTGACGCAGCCCAGTCAGCCCAGGCACTCGCGCAGCGCGGTGACGAGGTTGGTGGCCCGCGCGTCGCCGTGGCCGACCATGCGGTTGGCGACGTAGGCGAAACCCACGCCGTGCTCGTCGTCGGCGAAGGAGAACTGGCCGCCGGCGCCGTCGTTGCCGAAGCTGCGCGCTCCGAGCATCGGGCGGAACGCCGAATCGAGCAGGAAGCCCGAGCCCCAGCGGGCGCCCGCGTCGAAGCCGAACCAGTCCTGGCCGGAGGAGACCTCGCGGACGGCGTCGGTCACGGTGTCCGGCGACAGCAGCCGCGGGCTGCCGTCGAGGCCGGTCACCGCGGCCGCGTACAGGCCGGCGAGCCCGCTCGCCGACGCGGTCGCCCCCGCGCCCGGCAGTTCCATGCCCAGCAGCGCCGGGTCGTTCCAGCCGTGGGGTTCGTCGAGGCCCGGGAACACGAGCGCGCCGTTCATCGTGACGATCCGGGTCAGGATGTGCTCGGGCGGCGGCATGGGCGGGCGGCCCTCGGCTTCCGCCAGCCGGGCTCGCCCGGCCATCTCGGTCGACGGCAGGCCGAGCCACGCGCGCAGCCCGAGCGGCTCGCCGGCCGCCGAACGGAAGTACGCGCCCGGCGTCAGCCCGGTGAGCCGCCGCACGAGCTCGCCGAGCAGGAACCCGAACACGTGGCCGTGGTAGGCGTACGTGGTTCCCGGTTCCCACAACGGTTTCTGCTCCTCGATCGCGCGGATCACCGGCGTCCATCGCGCGATCTCCTCGAATGGCACGGTCTTGTCGAGCACCGGCAGCCCCGCGCGGTGCCCCAGGACCATCCGCGGCGTGATGTCCTCTTTGCCCTCCGGCGCGAACTCGGGCCAGTACCGGCTGACCGGCGCGTCGAGGTCCAGCTTCCCCTCCTGCGCGAGCAAGTGTGCGCACAGGCTCACGATCGCCTTGGCGCAGGAGAAAACCGGCACCACGGTGTCGTGTCCCCACGCGCGCCCCGTGGCCTCGTCGGCGACGCCGCCGCAAAGCTCCACGACCTTGCGACCGCCCACGAACACCGTGACCGCGGCGCCCAGTTCGGGGAACTCGGCGAAGTTTCGCGCGAACGCGTCGGCGACGGCTCCGAACCGCTCGTCGGCTTCCCCGTGGTGGATCGTGCTCACTGTCCCGCTCCTTCGCGCTCGATGCCGACGCGGACGCTACGGCGGGAACCCCGGTCCGACCACCGAATTTGCCGCCGGTCACCCGGCGGTGCCAAGATCCGCGCATGCCGACCTTCGCCGCGCCGGACGGGACCACCCTCGCCTACCGCGTGCTCGGTTCGGGCACACCCGTCGTCTGCCTGCCGGGCGGCCCGATGCGCGACGCGGCGTACCTCGGCGACCTCGGGGGACTGGCCACGCACCGCAGCCTGCTGGTGCTCGACCTGCGCGGCACGGGCGCGTCCGCGGAGCCCGAAGATCCGGACACCTACCGCTGCGACCGCCAGGTCGGCGACGTCGAGGCCCTGCGCGAGCACCTCGGCCTCGAAAGCCTCGACCTGCTCGGCCACTCCGCGGGCGCGAGCCTGGCGATGCGGTACGCGGCCACGCGGCCCCAGAGCGTCGGCCGGCTCGCGCTGATCACCCCGAGCGCCCGTTCCGTCGCCTTCGAACAGACTCCCGACCAGCGCCGGCACTCGATCGGCCGCCGGGCGGCGGAACCCTGGCAAGCGGCCGTCGCGGCGGCGTACGAAGAGATCGCCGCCGGCCGCGCCCCGAGCGCCGCCTGGGCTGCCCTCGCGCCGATGTACTACGGCCGCTGGGACGACACCGCGAAAGCCCACCACGCCACCGAATCGGCCCAGCGCAACGCCCGCGCCGCCCGCGGCTACAACTCCGAAGGCGCCTTCGACCCGCCGCGCACCCGAGCCGAGCTGGCTGCCGTCACGGCCCCGGTGCTCGTGCTCGCGGGCGAGCTCGACTGGATCACCCCACCCGACGTCGCCGCCGCCATCGCGGCCCTCTTTCCGGACGCGCACACCGTGACCCAGCACGGCGCGGGCCACTACCCGTGGATCGACGACCCGGCCGTCTTCACCGAGGCCGTCGCCAAGTTCTTGTCCTGACGCGGTTTCCGGCGCGGGTCAACGCCGCTTTCGCCGCGCCGCTCGCCGCCACTCTTCGTCTTTGACGCGCAGCCCGAACGCCGCCTTAACCTCGGGCCGCTGCAGCGGCCGCAGCACGGCCTGCGCCAGGAGCAGCCACAGGAAGATGCCGACCGGCGCGGCGCTGCCGCCCGCGTCCGAGAGCAGAGTGATGACGCCGCCGACGACGAGGATCAGCGCGAAGCCGAGCTCGACGCCGAGCGTCGTCCACCACGCCGCGGGCCGGCGGCGACCGAGGAGTACCGCGCAGACCGCGACCGCCACGGCCAGCGCGGCGTCGAGCGAGGCCAGCGCGAGGACGCCGCCCAGGCCGTCGGTGTCGGCGGTGCTCGTCACGAGAACCCAGACGAACACCGACAGCGCGAGGTAGAGCGTCGCCTGCGCGGTCATCGCCCACCGGGCCGAGGAGACGGCGCGGCGGATGTCTGCGTCGTCGTACGGATACTGCTGAGCCGGCAGCTCGAAGGGATTCGGGTCGGACACGGCGGGCACCACCTCTCGGGGACGTCCGCCGAACAAACCCCTGCGGGGCGCTCTCCGGTGGACGGCGGCAGGAACCGGCCAAGACCACCACATCCGGGCGGGACCGGTCCCGACGTCTCCGATCAGCGCGGCGGGGGAAGCCGGCTCAGTCGTCCGTGGTCTTGCTGCACGTCACCGGCTTGCCGGGCGCGGGCGAAGTCGCCTTCGCGAGCTCCTTCTGCTTGTCCAGCAGGATCCGGCACGTCAGCGTGACGTTGCCAGTCGGCGTGGCGGTGACCGACGCGTCGCGGCCCGCGCTGATGATCACGTCCTGCTTCCACGGCAGCCCGAGCGGACCGGTGAGCTGGTGCTGCGTCGAGTCGTCCTGGTAGCGGTCGACCGACTGCGAGTAGGTGATCCCGCTCGCGGTCCCGCTGCCGGTGACCTCGTAGCTGATGGCCCAAGACTTCCCGGTGGGGTTGGTGCAGGCGACGAGACCGAGGAGCGCGGCGAGTACGACGGCCGCGGGGGATGCCTTCTTGATCACGCGGGGACTGTACTGGGTGTCCGGTTCGCCCGCCGCGCAGGCGAAGGGCAGGATCGGGGCATGACGGCGTTGACGACAACCAGGCGTTCCCTCCACGGCGTGGCCGAGTTGCTGCTGGCCGGACCACAGTTCCGCACGTCCGAGCGCATCGAGCTGCGGGTGGTGGGCGAGGGGTTCGCAACGATCACCGAGCCCGACCTGGCGGTGGAAGGAACCCGGCTGCGTACGCCGACCGGGGCAGTCGAGCTGCCCGGCCGTACCTACCGCGAGGTGGCGGCGTCGATCGGCGTGGAGCCGAGCGACCTCGCCGACGTCTACTCCGACGGACCGTCCGTCCGCGCCGACGAGACGATCGAGCTCGATGCCGAAGCGGTGACCACCCTGCTGTCCGCCTTCGCCGCCGGGGACCGGGCTCTGCGCGAGTTCGCGCCGGACGAGACCCCGGTGCTGTGGCCGGAACACTTCGACGTCGCGATCACGCTCGGCGCGGTCAACTACGGCGTCTCGCCCGGCGACGGCTACCTGCCCGAGCCGTACGCCTACGTCGGCCCGCACGAGCCGCGCGAGGGCGAGTTCTGGAACGCGCCGTTCGGCGCCGCGCACCCGGTGCGGGAGCTCGACGACCTCCTCGCGTTCTTCCGCGAAGGCCAGGCGCTCGCGGGATGACCGCGTGTCGCTGACTTCGGAGCTTGCCGACCCGGCGAGCGTTCTCACGTCCTGGTGCGCCCGCGTGTTCACCGGCACCCCGGCCGTGGCGGCCCAGGTCGAGGCGGCGGTGCAGGACGTGCGGCCGGTCCGTCCGGCCGCCCGCGACGTCCCGCGCCGCCACTGGGCCGAGATCGGGGGCGCGTTCGGGCAGCGCGTGGCCGATCTCGTGCAGCCGGCGCCGCCGTATTACGCGCTGCTCGGGCTCATCGGCGCGCAGTGGGCCACCGGGGCGTGGGCGCACGCGCAGGCCGCCGAGTACCCGACGCACCGCGGGTTGCCGGCCGAGTTCCGCGCCCGCGCGCTCGGCGTGCGGCCCGCCGCGACCACGTGGCTGGACCTCGGCGACCAGCTCGGCGGCGCGGTGGCCGAGCCGCTGCCCGGAGTCGCCGAGGCGTGGGCGGAGTTCTTCGACCGCACCCGGGCGTACCAGGACCGGTACGCGCCCCCGGGCACGCTCGGGTCGCCGGGAGTCGAGGCCGGCCTGGCGCGGACGAACTTCGTGCTCTCGGCGTGCGAGGACGTCTACCGCTCGGGCGGGATCGACCCGCGGCTGGCGCGGGTCGTCGACGGCGGCGGGGCGAGCGTCGACGCCTTGCGCGGGCTGGCGACCGGCGACCAGGTCTCGGAGCTGGCGGAAATCGCGAAGCGGCTGCACGACCGGGGCGCGTTGTGGGAGCTGCGCCGCAGGGGCGGAAACCCGCTGGACGGCGCCCAGCTCGGCATCGCCGGGCCCACGATCGTGCCCGGCTGGGCCGACGGCGACGTGCTGCTGGGCGCGATCGACCCGGCCGGCGGGATCGGCGACGGCACGGCGACGCTGCTCGACGTGAAAACCGTGGTCGGCGTCCGTGATCCGGACCGCGTCGGCCGCTGGCTGTGGCAGCTGCTGCTCTACGCGTGGCTCGACGTCGGGGACATCTACCGGATCCGCGACCTCGGGCTGCTGCTCGCGCGGCACGGCACCGTCGTGACGTGGCCGGTCGAGCAGCTCGAGGAGGAGCTGCTGGGCACGCCGGACGTCATCGAGTTCCGTCGCGACGAGGCGCGTGAGCTCGTGGGCGCGATCCTCGCGTCGGTGGGGCTGGCGTTCCCGGAGAGCTGACCTCGCGCGGCGCGCGGCCGGCGAAACACACCGCCGCCACGACGACCGCGCAGCCGGCCAGCTGCAGCACTGTCGGCTCCTCGCCGAGCAGCACGATGCCGTAGACGACCGCGCCGATCGGCTGCAGCAGCATCAGGACCGAGCCCGTCGCGGACGTCATCCGCGGCAGCCCGGCGGCGATGAGCAGCCAGCCGACGACCTGGCCCACGAGCGCGAGCGCCACCAGCCAGCCGAACGCGGGCCACCCCGGCGTGAAGTCGAGCCGGTGGGTGGGCACGCCGAGCGCGACGGCGACGACGCCGGCCGACACCGTCGCGAGCAGCAGCGACCGGATCTGCGTGGCAGGGCCGCTGCTGAGCCGGATGAGCAGCAGGTAGCAGGAGTAGCCGGCGCCCGCGGCCAGCGCGAGGAGCGCGCCACTGAGCGGGTCGGAGCCGACGGCGCTCTTGCCGAGGAACCCGCCGCTGAGCACGATGCCGACGAGCAGCGCCGGGGCCGTCAGCAGGAAGCGGCGGCCGGGGCGCTCGGAGAGGAACAGCAACGCGAGCAGGGGCACGATCACGACCTGCACGCCGAGCAGCACCGTCGCGATCCCGGCGCCGACGCGCGGAATCGACTCGCCCCACAGCACGAAGTCCAGGCCGAGACCGACGCCGCCCAGCAGCGGGAACAGGATCTTCGGCCGCACGCCCGTCCGCCGCCACTCCCAGAAGGCGAGCGCGGCCAGCACGGGGATCGAGAGCAGGCACCGCCAGAACGAGCTCGTGGAACCGCTCGCGCCCGACACCTTGATGAACACCGACGACAACGCGATGCAGAGGCTGCCGGCCGCCGCGAGCAGGCGCGGGTCGACCCGTTCGGTGAGAACGGTGATCGGCCCGGCCACGGGGGGAGGGGTCGGGAGCTCGGTCGTGGTCACCCCTCAAGCCTGCGGTGCGCAACTGTCAAGGACAAGCGAATGTTCCTGAGCGGAATTCGGTAGCATCACTACTGTGTTCAGTCTCGACCGGATGCGCGCCCTGCACGCGGTCGCCCAGCACGGCTCGGTGGCCGCGGCGGCCGCGGCGCTGCACGTCACGCCGTCCGGGGTGTCGCAGCAGCTCGCGAAGCTGGAACGCGAGGCCGGCCAGGCACTGCTCGAACCCCGCGGCCGCGGCGTGCGGCTCACGCGCGCGGGCCAGGTGCTCGCCGGGCACGCCGGCCGGATTCTCGCCCAGGTCGCGCAGGCGCGGTCGGATCTGGAGCTGCTCAACGAAGACGTGCTCGGCCCGCTGCGCCTCGGCGCCATCCCGACGACCATCCACGCCCTCCTGCCGCCCGCCCTCGCGACGCTCGCCGCCCAGCACCCGCGCCTCGAGGTGACCCTGCGCGAGGGCGAGGCCGAGCAGACCCTGCCCCAGGTCGTGGCGGGCGACCTCGACATCGCCGTGGCCGAGAGCTGGGCGGACCGCCCCACCGTGCTCCCGCCGACGGTCACCGCCACCACGCTGTTCTCCGATGTCGCCGACCTCGCCCTTCCCGGCACTCACCGCCTGGCGCACCGCCGCACCGTCGACCTCGCCGAGGTCGACGACGTGCCGTGGATCGCCTGGACCGCCGGCTCGGGCTGCTACGAATGGCTCGTCCACGTCCTCCGGGCGCAACAGCTGGAGCCGAAGATCAGCTGCACCGTCGGCGGTTATCCGACGCAGCTGGCGCTCGTCGCCGGCAACGCGGGCGCCGCGCTCGTGCCCCGCCTCGCCCGCGGCACGCCGCCCGCCGGGGTGCGCATCCTGACCACGCGGCCCGCGTTGTCGCGCACGATCGTCGCGATCTGCCGCGCGGGCGAGGAGGAACACAGCGGGATCCGCGCCGCACTGGACGCCTTGCTCGCCGCCTCGGCCCGCTTCGCAACGGGGGTGCAGCCGGTCCGCTGAGGCCGGACGTCGAGGCGCTCTGGGTGCGGTGCCGAGGCAGCTGCTCCCACCCGGGCGTCCGCAGGACGCTGCGCGCAGCGCTGAGGTTGAGCCCGGCCAGCGCGCCGAGCTGGGCGCGCGGCAGGGAGTCTGCGCAGGCAGTGCGCTGAGCGTGGCTCGTTCGCGCGCTGTGGGAGGGAACTGACCCGACCGGACCTTCCGCGGGATCGTGCGAGTCGCCCGCGCGTGGCGGGACGCAGCCGATCCGCTGAGGTTGGTGCAAGTCTCCGCAGCGTGGATGCGGTCCCCCAGGGGAGCTGGCCCCGCCGGGGCTTCGGCCGGACGCGCTCGCCGCCTCCGCGCCGAGGTCCTCGACCGCCGTTGCGGTGGAACCGGTCCGGTCGTGCGGCGGGAGCTTCCCGCACTCGTCGCTGGGCGCGCCGCCTGCGCGTGGTTGGGGCGGGGCGCCGGCGGCCGGGGTCAGGCCTTCGGGCCCGGTCGTTCGGATGCGGTTCGAGGGCCGTGATCTCGAACGTCATCCAGTCGTGCAGCGGGAGTTCGCCCAGGACGTCGCTGCGGAGGGCGGCTTCGGTGTCGGCGCGCCAGAGGCCGATGCTGCGCGGCTCGCCGACCGGGCGCCACAGGCGGCCGAGGTGGCCGGTGGCGGCGAGCTCGCGGGCGCGCACGGCTTCGGCGGCGCGGCGGCGGTCGACCTCGGCCGGGTCGGTGCCGTCGGGGACGGTGGTGGTGATGCGGACCAGGAACTCCTGCATGGCTGTCTCCTCGGGAAGCCGTTCCGACAAGGAGATCCTGCGCCGCGCCGGCCCGCGGCGCCACGACCGGATCGCTCGTAGGTCGGAGGCCGCGGCTCACACGGGGTCGGCGGTGCGCCGGGAGTACGGGTCGGTGGCCGGCAGCCAGGTGGAGTCGTCGAGGCCGAAGGTGCCGAGGTCCGCGGTGAGAGCGTCGACGACGGCGCGTACGGAAGCGCGGGTGTCGTCGCGGCGGGTGACGAGCGACCAGGTCCAGCACGGCGTCGGGGAGACGATGGGGCGGCGCACCAGGTCCGGCGGCAGGGGAGTGGTCTGGCCCTTCGGCGAGTTGACGACGGGCCGGCGCAGACGGCGGACATGCTCGAAGAACGCGGGGCCGGTGACTCCGCCGTCGTCGGTCTCCACGACGGTGGCGCCGGTGTCGCGGGCGAACTGGCCGGCGTAGAGGTTCCACGACGACCAGCTGAGCGTGTCGGAGTCGACCAGCACCACCAGGTCCTTCGCCGCGACGGGCGAGGTGTCGGTGCCGGTGGCCACGGCGTAGAGGTGGTCGGCGCCGATCAGTCGGGCGGCGAGGTCCTGGTCGGCGAGGTCGGGCGTCTGCACCCAGCAGATGGCCAGGTCGATGCTGCCGTCGGCGACGCGCCCGGCCTGCGCGTGCGAGGGCAGCACCCACGCGTCGATCTGCACGCGCGCGACGCCCGCGGTGCGTTCGACGAGGTCGGCGGGGCGCCAGTTCACACAGCCGAGCCGCACGGCCTCGGTGCCCGACAGCCCGGCCGCTTGGCGGCGCAGGTCGTCCGCCTGCTGCAGCAGCGCGCGGGCGCCCGGCAGCAGCGACTCGCCGATCGCGGTCAGCGCCACCGAACGGCGGTCCCGGTCGAACAGCCGCACGCCCAGGTCGCGCTCGAGCGCCTTGATCTGCTGGGAGAGCGACGGTCCGGCGATGTGCAGCCGTTCCGCGGCCCGTCCGAAGTTCATCTCCTCGGCGACGGCGACGAAGTACCGCAGCTGGCGCAGTTCCACCAGCGCATCGTAGTTCGCGCGTCACGGCCCCCTGACGAACACCGGCGTGAGCGACACGTCCAGCCGCACCGAGCCGCGCTCGAGACGCACGGAGACGGGCGCACCGAAGGCGTCGACGGCAACCGCCTCGGGTGCGGTCCACGGCAGCGTCACCGGGACCGGCGGCTCCTGCTCCCCGTCCACCGGGTCGCGCTGGTCCCACACCACCACCAGCGGACCACGCCCGGCGCGCTCCACGGCGTAGGCTTGCACCACGGCGTCCATTCGCGACACTCGCTCGACCCCCGCGAACCGCTCGGCGACCAGCGAAAACGTCTCTGCCATCGGCCGCCGCACCTCCAGCGAACGGCCGCGGTAGCCCAGCAGCGGCAGTTTTCCGAACAGCAGGTGCATCATCTGCAGCGGGTCGACGGGTCTCGGCACCTCGGGCGCGAGGTCCCAGTACGCCGTGCGTCGGATCCCCGCCGCGAGCGCCAGTACTGTCCGCACCACGAGCTGGCGGCAGCCGATCCGGTCGCGCAACGCGTCGAGCTCGGGCGGGCAGCCGTCGAGGAACATCCGCAGCCGCGGCGGCAGCTCGGCCATTCGCGCGTACAGCGATCGCATCGCGGCACGCTCCGGCGTCTCCCGCACCGCGCGTTCCTGCAGCTCGTCTGTGCTCTGAGTGGCCGGCGCGTCGGCGAACGCACTCAGGAACGCCTGCTGCATCACGGGTTCCAGCTCCGGGAACTCGAACGGCACCGGCCCGCCGTGCTCACCCGCCACGATCGGCTTGGGCTCCCCGTAGGCCGCCATCATCGCGCGAGCCGCGTCCACAGAGGACGGCACCGTCTGCGGGTCGCCGTAGAGGTGCGCACTGAACACGTCGAAATGTTCGCGCCCCGCCGACACGAGGTGGTCGAAGAACCGCCGCGGCTCACTGCCGGGTTCGCTTGAGAACACGTCGTACCCGCAGCCGCCGAGGACGACCAGCGCGGCCGGATCGCCCCCGCCTCCGCCGCGCCAGCGCTCCCTCGGCCGGGAAGAGATCGTCGTCGCGGCGATCGCCCTGGCCGACGAAGGCGCCGCGGTCACCATGAAGTCCGTGGCCGCCCGGCTCGGCCCCTACACGTCGATGGCGCTCTACCGCTACGTCCACAGCCGCGAAGGCCTCAGCGACCTCATGCTCGACGCGGTGGTCGCCGAGGTCCCCGTGCCCGCCGCCCCGAGCGGCGACTGGCGTGAAGACCTCCGCGCCCTCGCGCTCGACACGCGCGGCATGCTCAGTCGCCACCCGTGGTGCGCCCTGCTCGCCCACACCCGCCCACCCGCCGGGCCGCACCTCATGCGGCGCCTCGAGTTCATGCTCGCCGTCCTCACCACGCGCGGCGCCGCGCTGCCCGACGCGATGACCTACGCCGCGCTGATCGACCGTCACGTCCTCGGCAGCGGTGTGCAGGAAGCCGAAGAAGCCCGCCACCAACCCACCGGCGAAGCTTTCACCGAGGCGCTGGCGTCTGTGCGCGACCTCGGCGCCGCGGACCCCGCCGTGCCGCTGCTCACCGCGTGGCTCACGAACCCCGCCGGCCCGCCCCGCGACGCGCAGTTCGACCTCGGCCTCGGCTTCCTCCTCGACGGCATCGAGACCCGGCTGCCGGCGAGGTGATTCTCAGCGGCCGCGCCGCCGCGCGAGCCACGCCGAGATCCGGCTGCGCGAGCTGAAGCCCAGTTTGCCGAGGATGTGGTCCACATGGGACTCCACCGTGCGGCGGCTGATCACCAGCCGCTGCGCGATTTCCTTGTTCGTCAGCCCCTCGGCCACGAGTTCGGCCACCTCGAGCTCGCGGCTCGTGAGCTCCGGCTCCGACGTGTCCCGGACGGGTGTGACCGGCGGGGGCGGGGCGACATTTTCACCGAGCAGGTGGGCGAGCGCGGCCTCGAACCCGGTCGACGCCTCGACGCCGCGCTTGAACGCCGTGCGAAAACGGGCGTCGCCCAAGGCTTCCCGGACGTCGCGTTCGCACGCGGCGTGTTCGTCGATCATGCGGCACAGCCCGAGCATCGCCTTGCCGCCGACGAGCGGCCACACGCGGTTCGCCACGCCGAGGCGCTCAGCCGCCAGCTCGGTCCGGCCGGTCGCGGCGGCGGTCCACGACAACAGCTCCACCGACAGCGCCGCGCCGAGGACGTCGTTGAACAGCCGTGCCGTGCGAAGTCCGCGCAGCAGTCCCGTTTCCGCCGCCTCGTGCTCGCCGAGCATCCACTGCCCGAGTGAGCGCGAGTAGAGCAGGTGGGTGCGGGCGCGCAGCTCACCGGTGGTGTCGGCCTCGGCCAGACCCTCCTGGGCGATCGTCACGGCCGTCGCCGGGTCACCGCCCCACGCCTCGGACTGCGACACCGTGCCCAGGCTGAGCACTTTGATGCTGACGTGCCCGGGGATCGCCTCGAACCGGGTGTACGCCTCGTGAAACAACGCGGTCGCCGTGCTGAAATCGCCTTCGAGGAAGTGGCACGCGGCCGTCAGCATGTCCGCGTAGCCGAGCACGACTGCGTCGCCGTCGTGCCGGCCCCATTCCTCGGACTTCCGGATCAACGGCCGCGCCGCGGCGGGCTCGCCCATCAGGCACGCGGCGTAGGCGCTGATCCACAGCGCCCGCGCGCGATCGCGGCTCGGCCGGGGATTCACGGCCAGCGCTCGGGCCAGCCACAGCCGCCCTTCGGTGACGTGCCCGCAGTGCAGCCAGAAGAAGTGCAGTGTCACCACGAGGTCGAGGCCGGCGGCGTGCCGGTCGGGGACACTCAGGTCGTGGTCGATGGCTGCCCGCAGGTTCGCCTGGTCCCGCAGCACGGTCGCGTAGACCTTGACCTGGTCGACGCCGGTGTCCCAGTCGTGCTGCGCGCGTTCGGCCAGGCCGTGGAAGTAGGCGCTGTGCCGGTCGGCCAGTGCGGTCTCGTCACCCGCTTCGGTCAGCTTCTGCCGGCCGTACTCGCGGATCGTCTGCAGCAGGCGGAACCGCGTCGGCGCCCGGCCCGGTGCGGTGACCACGATGGACTTGTCCACAAGCGCCGCCACCAGGGCGAGCACATCGCCGGGCTCGATTCCCCCGGCCCCGCACACCTCCTCGGCCGCGGTGAGGTGGAACCCGCCGGCGAACACCGAAAGGCGGGCCCAGAGCACGCGCTGCCGGGGCGTGCACAGCTGGTAGCTCCAGTCGATCGTGCTCGTCAGTGACTTCTGCCGCTGCGGCGCGACCGGGTTGGGGCTCAGCAGCTGGAAGGTGTCGTCGAGCCGATCGAGCAGCTCGTCGATCGCCAGGGTGCGCAGCCACACGGCGGCGAGCTCGATCGCCAGCGGAAGCCCGTCGAGGCGGCGGCACACCTCGACGACTGTGGACCAGTTGGTGGCGTCGAGAGCGAACCCGCTCGACACGGCGGCGGCCCGTTCGGTGAACAGCGTCACCGAGTCGAGCCCGATCGCGTCGGCGAGCTCGCGGACCTCCGGCACCGCGAGCGGCGCCACGGAGTAGACGCGTTCGCCTTCGATGCCCAGCACGTGGCGGCTCGTGGCGAGGATCCGGAGGTCTGGCGCGCCGGCGAGGAGGTCGCGCGCGAGCCGCGCGCAGGCGTCGGCGAGGTGCTCGCAGCTGTCGAGCACCAGCAGCTGGCTCTTGTCGCGCAGGTAATCGGCGAGCCGGGCCGGCGGGTCCTCGTCGGCGTCGCGGATCCCGAACGCCGCGCCGACCGTCTGCACGAGCAGCGCGGGATCGTGGAGGTCGCCCAGCTCGATCAACCAGACGTCGTCGGGGAACGTGTGCGCCACCTGGTCGGCGACGCGCATGGCGAGCCGCGTCTTGCCGACGCCGCCGGCCCCGGTCAGGGTGACGAGGCGGCCCGCGGAGAGCAGCCTGCGGATCTCGACCAGTTCCCGCTGCCGGCCGATGAAGCTGGTCAGCTCGGCGGGCAGCGTCCCCATCGAGACCACCTCCACGACTTGGTGTGAGACTACGTCGCGCGGCGGCCGATGTCAGGTTGTTCCGTTTTATCCGGGCAGCACCGAACCCCGTACCACGTCGTGTGCTGCGTGGTACGGGGTCCAGCGGGTCGGCTCACTCGATCAGGGGGAGAGTGAGGACCTCCTTTCCGCGGGGGCGCGATTCTCTTTCAGGCAGCCAGATCCGATGCGGGCGGTCTGGTGTCCGGTGTGGGGGAGTGCAACGCTTCCCGGTCACGCTCGGCCGGCTCGCAGCCGGGGCGCCAGGTACCCACGTGCGTCCACTGCCGGCCCCACCAGTGACTGATGAGGACGGTGGACCGGAAGCAGACCGGGCACGGCTGGCGAGGGGAGTCGATCGCCATCGAAAAAACCTCCGTGTCGGTGGTGCTTCTTGCCCTTCCAGGTTCGCGTCTCAGCCTGGCTCGCACATCGGGAGTCCTACGGAGAAATTACGTACGCACCCGGTTCGGCAGAGGTTCACCGCACCTCCAGCCGCCGGACAGGTCCGGGTCGACCGCAGCGAGTGAACTCACCCGGATCCGCTTGAGGCAAGGGAGAAACCCACAGTGTTCACCTCGTCACGCGCTCGGCGCGTGCTCGCGGCAGCCGTCGTCGTCGCAGGGGCGGCGGCGGTTCTCACGCCGGCCGCCGACGCTTCGGTGCCCGGTCCCGCCGGCTACACCTGGACCACCGACGCGGTCGCGCCGGGCGTCACCGTGCGCACCGGCGTGCTGAGCCGCACGGCCCACCCTCCGTTCTGGACGGTCACGATCACCGCGCCGGCCAAGAACATCCTCACCGGCGCCGCGACGACCGCCGAGCTCGGCACGGCGGCGTGGGCGCGCGACACCGCCGCCCGGCTGAAGGCGGCGGGTTACCCGGTGCGCCAGGACACCGTCCGCTGGCCCGGCTTTTCCGACACTCCGCACGGCGTCGAGGGTGTGCGCGTGCGCACCGGCTCTTACCCGACGCAGGCGGCGGCCACCGCGGCCGCGACGACGCTCAAGGCGGCCGGGTTCAGCGCCGTCGCGGAGTGGACGGGCTACGACGCCGATCAGGCGCCCGACGCCGAACGCGTGCACGTCGCCGTGATCGACCGCGGCCGCTTCCACGGCAGCATCGAGGCGACGCACGACGGCACGGTGGCACAGCGGGAAACCACGTCGTCGATCGCGGCGAAGACGGGTGCGCTCGTGGCCGTGAACGGCGGGTTCTTCGTGACCGCTGACGCCGACGGTTTCCAGGGCGTGCCCGCCGGGCTCGCCGCGTACGACGGCAAGCTCGAGTCGCAGTCGTCCGGCGCCCGCGCCGCGCTGGTCCTGGGCCGCCGCGGCGACGTGTCCATCGAGAACCTGACGTCCACGGTGACGCTGCGCTCCGGCGCGGCGACCCACGCGGTCGAAGGCGTGAACCGCAAACCCGGTGTCGTGCGCGACTGCGGCCGGCCCGGCCTGACGCCCACCACGAAGCCGCGGCAGGACTTCACCTGCACCACCGTCGACGACCTCGTCGTTTTCACCGCCGAGTTCGGCGCCGCCCTGCCGACCGGCACGGGCACGCAGGTCACGCTCGACCGCAACGGCCGCGTGCTCACCGTGGGCGCGCGCGGTGGCGCGGTGCCCGCCGGCGGTTCCGCCGTGCAGGGCATCGGCCCGGCTGCCGGCTGGCTCGCCGCCCACGCCGTGGCCGGCCGCAAGCTGACCGTCGACGAACGCGTGCGCACCGCGTCGGGCCGGCCGGTCGACCTCCGCGCCGGCGACGGCATCGTCAGCGCGGCGCCGGTGCTGCTGCGGCACGGCCGCCAGGCCATCGACGCCGCGACCGAGGGCGTGCTGGACCCGCAGGACCTGTCGTTCGGCTACGCGTGGGCCGAGCAGCGCCAGCCGCGCACGATGGCCGGGCTCGACGCGCAGGGCCGCCTGCTCCTCGTGACCGTCGACGGCCGTCAGCCCGGCGTCAGCGAAGGCGTGACGATCGAGGAGGGCGCGCAGCTGATGCGCAGCCTCGGCGCGGTCGACGCGCTCAACCTCGACGGCGGCGGCTCCACCGCCATGGCCGTCGCGGGACAGCTCGTGAACCACCCGTCGGACGCCACGGGCGAGCGTCCGATCGGCGACGCGGTGCTCGTGCGCTGACGCGTCCGGCCGGGCGCGTCCGCTCCACCCGGACGCGCCCGGCCGGACAAACCGGGCACCTCGGCTTTCACTCCGGCTCTTGACGACCGGCGCCCTCCCAGGTCCCGACATCGATGTCATCACGGCCGATTCTTGTCTCTCTTGTCTTCTTGACGAGCGGGTGACCGGCCGGGAAGCTTCCTGGCAACGTTGTCACCCGTCGACGTCGACGCCTGCGGTCCCCGCGTCATGTGGACGGGTTTTGTCTCGAGACCGGGAGATCCCATGACGTTGGACCAGAGCGGCGCGCCGGGCGCGGATTCGGCACTGTCGCGACGGGGCGTGCTGGCCGCCGGCACCGGGTTGCTGGCCGGGTTCGGCCTGACGGCGGTGCTGCCCGGCGTGGCCTCGGCGGCGCCCGCGGCCCCCGCGGTGACCGACGGGCACACCTCGACCGACCTGGCGCTGTTCCGCCCCGTGCAGGTGTCCTCCACGGACTACGCGGCCACCCCCGCCGAGTTCGCGGTGGACGGCCTCGCGCAGGTCGGTGTGCAGGGCTCCGGCTGGCGCGCGGCCAAGGGCGACTCGCAGTGGATCATCGTGGACCTGCAGGGCCGCTGCCAGGTCGACTCCGTGGTGCTCACGTTCGAGGCCCGCCCGGGCGACCCGGCGTTCGACACGACCGCCTCGCGCAGCAACACCAAGGGCACCGAGGTCCAGTCGAGCTACGCGACCGCGTTCGACCTCGACATCTCCCAGGACGGCAAGTCCTGGCGCACCGTCCACAGCACCGCGCAGGGCACCGGCGGCGTGGTGACCATCCCGCTGCAGCCGGCCGTCACCGCGCGCTGGGTCCGCCTCACGAGCTCCGCCGGCTCGACCACCAACCCGCTGGGGCTCAACGGGTTCCAGGTCTACGGCTCGACCCGCGACAACCGCCCGGCGGTCCGCGGCTGGACGTCGTTCCCCGTGCGCGGGCACGATAACCCGCCCGCTCTGGCGGTGGCCGCCGACGGCTCCGTGCCGCTGGAGTCCGGCTGGGTCCTCACCATGCAGGACTGGGCGCCGAGCACCGACGGCGCCGTCCTGTCGGGCACCGCGGTAGACACGCGCGGCTGGCTGCCGGCGTCCGTGCCGGGCACCGTGCTCGGCTCGCTCGTGGAGCAGGGCCAGCTGCCCGACCCGGTCAAGGGCATGGGCAACATGCACATCCCGGAGGCCCTGTCGCGGCACTCCTGGTGGTACCGCCGCACGTTCTCCGTGCCGCGCGGTCTCGACACCTCCGCGGGCCGGCACGTGTGGCTCGAGTTCGACGGCGTCAACCACGAGGCCGACATCTGGCTCAACGGCGCCCACGTCGGCAACCTGGCGCACCCGTTCGGCCGCGCCGCCCTCGACGTCACAGCCGCGCTGCGCCGCACCGGCGACCAGAACGTCGCCGTGAAGATCGCGCCGATGCCGTTCCCCGGCAGCCCGGGCGACAAGGGGCCGGCCGGGCAGTCCTTCGTGGACGCGGGCGGCACGATGTTCGCCAACTCGCCCACGCTCGTCGCGGTGTCCGGCTGGGACTGGATGCCCGCGGTGCGCGACCGCGCGTCCGGCATCTGGAACCACGTCCGGCTGCGCTCGACCGGCGCGATCGTGGTGGGTGACACCCGCGTGGACACCAAGCTGCCCAACCTGCCCGCGACCGACGTCGCCGAGGTGACCATCACGGTCCCCGTCCGCAACGCCGGTTCGGTGGCCCAGCGCGTGAAGGTCACCGCGGCGTTCGACGGGATCTCGTTGTCCAGCACCGTCACCGTCGCGCCTGGCGAGGAGGGCGCGGCCGTCTTCGCGCCGTCGGCGTTCGGCCAGCTGCGGATCAAGAACCCGAAGCTGTGGTGGCCCAACGGCTACGGCGACGCCACCCTGCACGACCTCACCGTGACCGCCGCCATCGGCTCCGCGGTGAGCGACCGCAAGAGCCTCAAGTTCGGCATCCGCCAGATCACCTACACCTACGACGTGCCGATCGTGCCCGTCGACGGTGTCGCCTCCCAGACCGTGGACCTCGCGCCGCAGCAGGCGCGCTACGTCCGCGTGCAGTGCGACAAACGCGCCACCGGCTGGGGTTTCTCGCTCTGGACGATGTCCGTGGTGGACAGTGCCAACGCCGGCACCGACCTGGCCCAGGGCAAGACGGGCACCAGCTCCACGGTCGCCGACGGCAACCCGCCGCAGAACGCGTTCGACGGCGACCCGAAGACGCGCTGGACCTCGGAGTACGCCGACAACCAGTGGCTGCAGGTCGACCTCGGCGCCACGACGTCGTTCGACCGCGTCGTGCTGGCGTGGGAGACCGCGTACGCGCAGACGTTCCGGATCCAGGTCTCGGCCGACGGCGACAATTGGACCGACGCGGCGTCGGTGGACAACTCCGCGAAGCCGCTGACGTTCATCGTCAACGGGGTCAAGGTGTTCTGCCGCGGCGGCAGCTGGGGCTGGGACGAGCTGCTGCGCCGGATGCCGCCGGAGCGCGTGGACAACGTCGTCGCGATGCACCGCGACATGAACTTCACCATGCTGCGCAACTGGATCGGCTCCTCCTACCGCGAAGAGCTGTTCGAAGCGTGCGACCGCTACGGCATTCTCGTGTGGACGGAGTTCTGGGACGGTTTCTCCACGGACCCGGCCAACCACGACATCTTCCTGGCCCAGGCCACGGACACGGTGCTGCGCTACCGCGCCCACCCGTCGGTCGCGGTGTGGTTCGGCTGCAACGAGGGCACCCCGCCGGCGGTGATCGACCAGGCGCTGCGCTCGATCGTCACGGAGAACACGGACTTGCTCTACCAGAGCAACTCCGCCGGCGGCGTGATCACCGGCGACGGCCCGTACCGCTGGCTCGACCCGAAGCAGTACTTCACCGGTGAGGCGACGGGCGGCAAGGCCGGCTTCTGGAGCGAGATCGGCATCCCCACGGTGTCCGTGGTGGAGAGCATGCGCAACCTCGTCGGCGAGGGCGACGCGGGCTGGCCGATCGGCGCGCCGTGGTTCCTGCACGACTGGTCCACGCAGGGCAACCAGTCGCCGCAGACCTACCTGGCGGCGATCGACGCCCGGCTCGCGCCGTCGTCGAGCCTGGAGGAGTTCTGCCGCAAGGCGCAGTTCGTGAACTTCGAGAGCATGCGCGCGATCTTCGAGGCGTGGAACTCCAAGCTGTGGAACGACGCCACCGGCGTGCTGCTGTGGATGTCGCACCCGGCCTGGCACAGCACGGTGTGGCAGACCTACGACTACGACCTGGACGTGAACGGCAGTTACTACGGTTCCCGGAAGGGCTGCGAGTCGAGGCACGTGCAGGCGGACCTCACGACCTGGCAGGTGCGGGCGATCAACCACACGCCGAACGCGATGAGCGGCATGACCGTGACCGCGCAGCTGCACGGGCTCGACGGCAAGCCGCTGGGCGCGGCGCAGACCCAGAAGGTCGACGTGGCCCCGATCTCGGGCACGGCCGCGTTCACGGTGCCGTTCGGTGCGGACCTGCCCGCACTGCACCTGCTGCGCCTGACGATGACGGACTCGCACGGCGCCGTCGTCTCGGAGAACACCTACTGGCGCTACCAGGCGGACACGGCGATGCGCGCGCTCAACCAGCTGGGGCGCACGCAACTGTCGACCAGCCTTCGTTCGGCGGGCAAGGACGGTTACACCGCGACGATCCGCAACACGGGCACGACCGTGGCCGCGATGGTCCGGCTGTCGCTGCGCGAGAACAACGGCAAGGACCGCGTGCTGCCGACGATCTACGGCGACAACTACTTCTGGCTGCTGCCAGGGGAGTCCCGCACGGTCACGATCGCGCCGCGGCGGTCCGTGAAGTCCCCGCGGCTGTCGGTGGAGGCCTACAACGTGCCGGCGAAGCTGAGCTGACCTCCGGTTGCCGGAGCTGGCCGCAGGGCCGCTCCGGCAACCGGACCCCAGTTTTCAGGCTTCTTGCGTGACGGTTTCGCGCAGCCGTTCGGTGAATGTCTTGTCGTCGAGGCCGTCGGTGAGGTGCGTTGCGTAGGCGCCGCCGGGGTTCAGCACGTAGGTGATGGCGGTGTGCGGCACCGCGTAGCCGTCAGGGTCCTCGGGATCGTCCTTGCGGCGCGCGAAAACGCGGAAGGCACGCTTGGCCCGCTCGATCTGCTCCGGCGTGCCGGTGAGGCCGGTGAAGCGCGGGTGGTCCCCTTCGAGGTAAGCGCGCATCACCTCGGGACTGTCGCGCTCCGGGTCGACGGTGATGTACAGCGGCTGCACCTTGTCGGCGAGTGGCCCCAGTTCGTCCAGCGCGGCCGTAAGGCGGCCGAGCGCACGCGGGCACACCATGCGGCAGTGGGTGAAGCCGAAGAAGACCGTCACCCACTTGCCTCGGTAGTCCTGCTCGGTCACCGCCGCGCCGTGGTGGTCGACGAGGCTGAAGGTGGCGTCGATCGGCGTCACGCCGGGTCCTCCTTGTCGTGCTGGCTGTCGCGCGGTGTGACGCTACTCCGTCGTGAACGTGCGGCTCGGATCACGAGGGAGCCGGCTACGAGCTGCTGCTCGCACAGGGCATCGACGAGCGGCTGGCGCGGTTCGCGCGGACGCACGGCTGCTGGGACCGGCCCGACAAAAAGCTCGACGACCTGCTGGTCAGCCTGGCCGGCAAGGTCTGGAAAGCGAAACGGGTCCCGGACTTGGAGCAGCTCGTCGTCGACCGGGCCGCCGATGCCACCGGCGAGCAGCCGTGGCAGACGTTCCCGAAGCTCGACGAAGAACTCGACCGCCTGGCGGCAGGGTCCGACCACCGGCTGGACTTCCAGAACCGGTACCCCGTCGCGGCGTAGCCTCCCCGTCAGTCGAGCCGGTGGATCACCGGCAGGATCCGGAAGTCGACGGTCGTCTGGTCGATCATCGCGTGTACGGGGGAGCCGGCGAGCTCGGTCATGATGCCGGCGGCGCCGGCGCGTGCGTCGGCTTCGCTGTCCCACGCGACGACGTCGACGACGGTGCCGTCCTCGTCCTGCGTGATGCGCCGCTGGGTGCCGCACACCCTGGTCTGAATTCAAGCACTTGACTTAACTCGCGAAGATCCGGTTGACTGATCACGAACCGCAGGTCCGACGCGGGGAGGAGCAACGGTGGCCGGAGTGACCGGGAAGGCGATCCGCGCGGAGTCGACGCGGGAGCGGATCCTCGCGACGGCCGAGAGGCTGTTCGCCGAGCACGGCGTGTACGCGGTGTCCAACCGGCAGATCAGCGAGGCCGCGGGCCAGGGCAACAACGCCGCCGTGGGCTACCACTTCGGCACGAAAGCCGACCTCGTCCGCGCGATCGCCCGCAAGCACGCGGAGGGCATCGAGGCGATCCGGACGCGCATGGTCGCGCGGGTCGCCGAGGACGCCGGCGTGCGCGACTGGGTCGAGTGCCTGGTGCGGCCCGTCACCGACCACCTGGCCGCCCTGCGCGCCCCGACGTGGTTCGCGCGCTTCGCCGCGCAGGTGATGACCGATCCCGCGCTGCGCGGGATCATGATCGAGGAGGCCCTCAGCGCCCCGGCGCTGCACCGCATCCTCCACGGCCTCGACACCTGCCTGCCCCACCTCACCCCCGCCGCCCGCACCGAACGCGACGCCATGGCGCGCCTGCTGATGGTCCACACCTGCGCCGAACGCGAACGCGCCCTCGCCGAAGCCACCCCCACCCCGCGCCCCGACTGGCCCACCGCCGGCACAGGCCTCGTCGACGCCATCGTCGGCCTCTGGCTCGCCCCGGCCACGGTGACGACACCCGATGCCCGCTGACGCTCGTGCCGGTCGCGCGCGTGTGCTGGGTTGCCAGGGCAAGCGCCCGGCCCTGCGGTCGGCAGCCGATGGTCGATGGCGTTCGCTCCAGTTGTGCTCGAGCACGCGCTCTGGGGCGCCACAGCGAGAGCTCTGCAGCCGCCTCGGTTATCGGGGCGGCAACCGATGGCCGATGGGAGGCGCGCCGGCTGTGCCTGCGCATGTGCGCGCCTGGTCGGCGCGACAAGCACACCGGCCCCGCGCGTCGTGGGCGCGGGCTGGGCAATGCCGCTGCCGAGCGCCGACGTCGCGGCGGGCCTGCGGCACCCCGGCCGCGCCCCGCCTGCGCTGTAACAACACACGGGTGACCACTCCACCACCGTCCACTTCAGACCGACGAACCCACCCGCCGCGGAGGAACGCATGACGAGCACGCTGGACCAGGCCACCCCGGGCGCCGACGAGGTGCCCGAGTTCCCGATGGCCCGGGCGGCCGGGTGCCCGTTCGACCCGCCGCCGCGGGCGCGCGAGCTGCAGGAGGCGGGGCCGCTGGCGCGGGTGCGGCTGTGGGACGGCAGCACGCCGTGGCTGGTCACGCGGTACGCGGACCAGCGGGCGCTGCTGGCGGACGCGCGGGTGAGCGTGGACATCACGCGGCCGGGTTACCCGAGCCCCGCGCCGTTGCCGCCGGGAGGGTCCGCGATCAGCTTCATCCTGATGGACAACCCGGAGCACGCGCGGTTGCGCCGGATGGTGACGGCGCCGTTCACGGTGCGGCGGATCGAGGCGCTGCGGCCGGCGGTGCAGAAGATCGTGGACGACTCGCTCGAGAAGATGCTCGCCGGGCCGAACCCGGTGGACCTGGTGGAGGCGTTCGCGCTGCCGGTGCCCTCGCTGGTGATCTGCGAGCTGCTCGGCGTGCCCTACCGCGACCACGACTTCTTCCAGACCAACAGCAAGGTCATCATCAAGCGCGACGCCGACCCGGCCGAACGCGCCGGCGGGCACCGCGCGCTGCTGGGGTACCTCGACGAGCTGATGGGGGAGAAGCTCGCCCACCGGCAGGACGACCTGCTGTCCGGCCTCGCCGACCGCGTCGAGGCCGGGGAGCTCACGCGCGCCGAGGCCGCGCAGATGGGCGTGCTGCTGCTGATCGCGGGCCACGAGACCACTGCCAACATGATCGCGCTCGGCACGCTGACCCTGCTGCGCCACCCCGAGCAGCTCGCCCTGGTCCGCGAGGCCGACGACCCGGCCGTGATCGCCGGTGCGGTCGAGGAACTGTTGCGCTACCTCACGATCACGCACAACGGCCGCCGCCGCGTGGCGATCGAGGACATCGAGATCGCAGGTGAGACGATCCGCGCGGGCGAGGGCCTGATCATGGCCAACGACATCGCCAACCGCGACGAGAGCGTGTTCCCCGATCCCGACGGGCTCGACGTGCGCCGCCCGGACTCGCGCCGGCACGTGGCGTTCGGGTTCGGCGTGCACCAGTGCCTCGGGCAGCCGCTCGCGCGGGTGGAGCTGCAGGTCGTCTACAACACGCTCTACCGGCGTGTCCCGACGCTCGCCCTCGCGGCCGGCCTCGACGAGATTCCCTTCAAGCACAACGGTTCCGTATACGGCATGTACGAGCTGCCCGTCACTTGGTGATGCGAAGCCCTTCCAGCACCACGTCGAGGTAGGGCTCGGCGGTGCGGCCCGTCGCCGGGTCCTTCGGCAGAGCGCCGACGAGGGTGAGCACCTGCGTCGCCGTCACGTCGGGCCGGACGTGGCCCTCGGCGCGGGCGCGGTCGAGCAACGCGGCGAAGCTCGTCTTCATCGGGGCGCAGGTGGTGGCCACAGGGGAGCCGTCGTCGGCCAGCCCGTCGCCGACGTGCCCGCTCATCCCGGGGTACTCCGTAGCGGCGCGGTCGTAGAGCCGCAGCCACTCCGGAAGCCGGCCGGCGCCGTCGGGTGCGTCGAGCAGTTCGCGGGCCCGCGCGTCGAGCAGGTCCGCGCTCTCGCGCATGATCGCGGCGAACACGTGCTCGCGCGACGGGAAGTGCCGGTACAGCGTGCCGCGTCCGACCCCCGCCTCCTGCGCGACGACCTCCAGCGGTGCGTCGGTCCCCAGGCGCGCGAAGACGTCCTTCGCTGCTTCGAGGAGCACGTCGTAGTTGCGGCGCGCATCGGCGCGCTGGCGTTTGGCCGGACCGGTCACGCCGCCAGTGTATCCGGACGCCGTGTCCGCTATCACCATGACAACCGGACGCCGTGTCCATATCGTCGGTGGCAGGAAACGGACACGACGTCCGGATGGAGAGGAGATCCCATGGCCCCCGTGATCGCCGTGGTCACCGGCGCGAGCCGCGGCGCCGGCAAGGGCATCGCCCTGGCATTGGGCGCGACCGGCGCCACGGTCTACGTCACCGGCCGCAGCGCGAAGCCCGGCGACTCGCCCCACGGCGGCACGGTCGCCGACACCGCGGCCCTGATCGACGAGGCCGGCGGCACCGGCGTGCCCGTGGTCGTGGACCACGCCGACGACGAGGCCGTCGCCGCGCTGTTCGCCCGGGGCGCGCGGGAGCACGCCCGGCTCGACATCCTCGTGAACAACGCGGCGAAGGTCGCCGAGCCGATGCGACCCGGCGGGTTCTGGGCCAACCCGATCGAGGCGGCCGACCTGATCACCGTCGGCCTGCGCTCGCACTTCGTCGCCGCCCACCACGCCGCGCCGCTGCTGCTGGCCAACGGCCGCGGCCTGATCGTCCACACGGGCCACTACGGCGCCGTGTCCTACCACCAGGGCCCGGCCTACGGCGCGCAGAAGGCGGGCGCGGACAAGATGGCCGCGGACATGGCGAAAGACCTGCGTCCGCACCACGTCGCCGCCGTATCGATCTGGATGGGCGGCCTGCGCACCGAACGCGCCGAGGCGCACCTCGCGACGCTCCCACCGGCCGCCCGCACGGCCGTCCCGCGTGAGTCGCCGCAGTTCACCGGCCGCGTGATCGCCGCGCTCTACGCGTCGCCCGACCTGATGGCCTACTCGGGCCGCGCGCTCATCGGCGCGGAGCTCGGCGCGCGGCTCGGGGTCACCGACGTGGACGGCACCGCCCCGCGCAGCCGTCGCGACGAGCTCGGCGCGCCTCCTGAGCCGCACCCGTCGCTGCTCGGCTGAACCGGTCCGAAGAAACTTTTCGCCACGCTCGCCGCGCCGTGTCGAGTTACGGTCGGGCTGTTCGTCATCCTCTTCGGACGAGCTGGACCAGATGAGGCGGAGGACACGTGCAGTACATGCTGCTGATCTACAACTGCGTACGCCCCGAACCAGGCGACCCCGGGTTCGAGGAGGCGGTGGCGCGGGTGAACGCGTTCGCCGACGAGTGCCGGCGCCGCGGCGTGTGGGTGGAGGGCAAGCCGCTGCAGCCGGAGTCGACGGCGACCACCGTGAGTGTGCGGGACGGGCGCACGTTGATCACCGACGGCCCGTTCGCGGAAACCCACGAACACCTCGGCGGGTTCTACCTGTTCGACTGCCGCAACCTCGACGAAGCCCTCGAACTCGCCGCGTTGTGCCCGATGGCCGAGGAAGGGTCGATCGAGGTGCGGCCGGTCGTCGGGATCCCGGGTGTGAGCCACGCGCCGGTTGACGTGGCGGCCCCTGCTGAGTGAGTCGGCGCCCGCTGCGGTGGAGCGGGTCTACCGCGCGGACCGTGCGCGAATGCTCGCCGCGCTGATCCGCGTGCTCGGCGACTTCGAGCTCGCCGAAGACGCGTTGCAGGAGGCGTGCGCACTCGCCCTGCGCAAATGGGCCGCCGTACCTGACGACCCGGTCGCGTGGCTGCTCACGGCGGCGCGCAACAGCGCGATCGACCGGCTGCGCCGCGCCCGCCTGGGCCGGGAGAAGCTCGCGGCGATCGGGGTCCGGTCGGAGGAGGTGCCGATGTCCGACTTCTCCGACCGGCGCCTGCTCGAAGTCGGCGACGAACGGCTCAGCCTGATCTTCACCTGCTGCCACCCGGCGCTCGCCGAGCCGGCGCGCGTTGCGCTGACGCTGCAGGCCGTGGTCGGGCTGACGGCAGGGCAGATCGCGCGGACCTTCCTGATCGGTGAAGCCACGCTCGCACAGCGGCTGGTCCGGGCCAAGCGCAAGATCCGCGACGCCGGCATCACGCTCGAAGTCCCCCCTGATCACCTGCTGCCCGAACGGCTCGCCGGCGTGCTTGCCGTGGTGTACCTGATCTTCACCCAGGGCTACACCGCCGCGGCCGGCTCACCCGAGCACACCGCGTTGCGGCAGGAAGCGATCCGGCTCGGCAAGCTCGTGGCCACGCTGATGCCGGACGAACCGGAGGCGCTCGGCCTCGTCGCGGTGCTGCTGCTGCACGATTCGCGCGCGGCCGCGCGCCACGACGGCGAAGGTGACGTGGTGCTGCTGGAAGACCAGGACCGCGCGCGGTGGGATCGGGCCGAGATCGCGGAAGCCCTCGGGCTGCTGGACCGCGCGTTGCGCCACGGCGAGCCCGGGCCGTACCAGGTGCAGGCCGCGATCGCGGCGCTGCACGCGCAGGCGCCGTCGGCCGAACTCACGGACTGGGCCGGTATCGCGGGCCTGTACACGCGGCTGCTGGAGCTCACGCCTTCCCCCGTCGTCGCGCTGAACCACGCCGTGGCGGTCGCGATGGCGCGGGGCCCGGCCGACGGGCTCGCGTTGATCGACCGCATCGACGGCCTCGAGCACTACCACCTGATGCACGCCGCGCGCGCCGACCTGCTGCGCCGCCTCGACCGGCGTGCCGAAGCGGCCACCGCCTACCGGCGTGCCCACGAACTGGCCCACACGCCGGCGGACCGGCGGTTCCTCGCCCGCCGCCTGCTCGACCTCGACGCACTCGACCCTGGGGAGACACCGTGAGACTGTCCATTCTGGAGCGTGGCCACCGTCGTCGCGCGAAGCTGTTCCTCTCGGCCACGTCCGCGGTGTCCCGCGTGGACAGTCCCGACATCGTGCTGACGCTGCTGTACCGGCCGGAGTTCATGACCCGCGCCCTGCTGGACCTCACGGCGGCGGCCATGCGCGGCCCGTCGTCCTGGACGCCCGGCGAGCGCGAGTACCTGGCGATGGGCACCGCGAAGCTGCACGAGTGCCCGTTCTGCATCGTCACCCACGCGGAGCTCACGCGCATCGCCGGCGAGGGCGAGGTCGACCCGGACGAGCCGGCGTCCGCCCGCCCGGAACTGCGGGCGGTGCGCGCCTTCCTCGACACCGTTTCGCAGCCGGGCGGCGAGCCGGACGCGTCGCCGGTCGCCGACGTGCCCGCGCCGGCCGTGCTGGAGGCACTGCGGGTGAACCTGGTGTGGGACGTGGTCAACCGCCTGGCCAACGCGTTCGGCTTCGAGCTGCGCGACGGCCAGCTGGAGAGCGGCACCCGGTCGCTGCACCGCTTCGGCTACCGCTTCCCGGGCTTCCTGCTGTCGGGCGGTCCGCACACCGACCACGGCGACGTCGTCTCGAACCTCCGCCACGCGGTGACCGAGGCCCGCGGCGTCACCGACCGGGCCCTGCGCGCGGCGCTCATCGCGGACGCGCCGGTGGCCGAACCGTGGCAGACCTACGCCGAAGCCGTCCGCACGGCGTCCTACCGTGTGACCGACGCGGACGTCGCCGCGTTGCTGGCCGCGGGCCACACCGAGGACGAGGTCTTCGAGGTCACGGTCGCGGCCGCCGTCGGCGCCGCACTGGCCGCGTTCGACCGGGGCCGGAAGGCGGTCGGCCAGTGACCCGGCGCGGTCGAGACCTCGACGGCCGGAGTCGCGCCCGCCGTTCGCCGGCGCCGCGTCAGGAGCTGGAGACCCACAGCGCGGTGATCGGCTCGCTCAGCCCGGTCGTGCCCGCTTCCTGACCGTTCTTGCCGGGTCGCTGCCACCCGCCGAAATCGGGCAGGTACACCGAATACTCGATCTGCTGACCGGGCTGATTGCCGAACAGCTCGGCCTGGACCGGGCTCGGCGCCGCTTTCGGTGTCCTGAACCGCGTTCGCCGGCGCCGCGCTCGCGGCCGGGAATCCGACGAGGCCGGTGCTGGCAGCCGAGGCGGTGACGGACAGGACCGTGACCAGGCGTCTCAAGGGTTTCTCCCGAAGCTTCTTCCGGTGTCAGGAAGCCCTGGCGCCCGGCTACGCCAGGGGCGCGAGCGGAACCACGGCCAAGTCCTCGACCTGGCTCGAAATGTGGCAAAAGCCCCGACTGCGTGCCGGTGGGTGTGTCCATATCGGACACACCCACCGGCCGGCGTCACGCGGCGACCGGCTCCCACGCGACCCGGCCGAGGAACGCGAGCATCCGCGTCTGGTCGTCCGACCCGGGCGGCGGCGTGAGTTCCGGGCCGAAGAAGCCGGGGGCGCGCACGGCGTGCGCGCGGGCCCAGTCGAAGGCGGCGGCGACCGTGGCGGGGTCGAGGCGCACGTCGGCACCCAGGGCGTGTCCGATGTCCCACGCGTGGGCCACCAGGTCGGTGGTCAGCAGGCTCACCACGGCGGCGACCGGTACCTCGCCGAGGCCCGGGATCGTGGTGGTCCGCGCGAGCGCCTCGGGGGTCAGCGCGGCGAGGCAGGCCGTGCGGGCCGTCCGCCAGCTCGTGAGCGGGTCGTCGCCGGCGATCGGCGCGGGGTGGGGCGAACCCGGTGCGCCCGAGCGGTCGGCGTAGTCCTCTCCGGTGGCCCAGGCGCGCAGTTGGTGCTGGCCCCAGACCGCGTGGCCCGCGAGGTCGCGCACCGACCACTCGGGGCACGTCGAACGTGCTTCCCAGCGCTCGGCCGGCACCGCGGTGAGCACCGCGTCGAACCCATCCTGCGCCTGCCGGTACAACGCCAAAGTGTCCATCGTCCGTCCTTTCCACGAGGTCCTTGCACCCCGAGGACGAACGGGCGCGGCCCGGCTCGACAGTGGCCTGGGGACTGGTTCAAGGACTGGCGGCGAGGAACACGAAAGCCGCCAGCAGCGTGAGGTGGACGCCGCCCTGCAGGCGCGTCGCGCGGCCCGGCACCACAGTGAGGCCGCCGACCACGACGGTGATCACCAGCAGCACTATCTGCGTGGCGTCCAGGCCCAGCAGCAGCGGCCCGCTGAGCCAGATCGACGCGAGCGCGATCGCCGGGATCGTGAGGCCGATGCTGGCCATCGCCGAACCCAGCGCGAGGTTCAGGCTCACCTGCACGCGGTCGCGCCGCGCGGCGTTGGTGGCGGCGAGCGTCTCGGGCAGGAGCACGAGCAGCGCGATCACCACGCCGACGAACGACTGTGGGAACCCCAGCGCCGCCACGCCGGCCTCGATCGCCGGTGACTCCACTTTGGCCAGCCCGACCACCGCCACGAGCGCCACCAGCAGCAATCCGAGGCTGAACAGGGCGGTGCGGGTCGTCGTCGGCTTCGCGTGCGAATCCTCCTCGACGACGGCGCCTTCGACGTCGATCGGCAGGAAGAAGTCGCGGTGGCGCACGGTCTGCGTGACCACGAAAAGCCCGTAGAGGATCAGCGACGCGATGGCGGCGAACGCCAGCTGCCCGGGAGAGAACTCCGGGCCGCTGCGGGAAGTGGTGAACGTGGGCAGGACGAGGCTGAGGGTCGCGAGCGTCGCGACGGTGGCCAGCGCGGAGCCGGTGCCCTCCGCGTTGAACACCGTCGTCTTGCGCCGCCACGCGCCCACCAGCAGCGACAGGCCGAGGATGCCGTTGCACGTGATCATCACGGCCGCGAAGACCGTGTCCCGCGCCAGCGAAGCCGTCTTCGGGCCGCCGGAGATCATGAGCGTGACGATCAGTGCCACCTCGATCACCGTGACGGCCACCGCGAGCACCAGCGATCCGAACGGCTCGCCGACTCGGTGTGCGACCACCTCCGCGTGGTGCACCGCCGCGAGCACCGCGGCCGCCAGCACCACCGCGACGATGATCACCGGCACCGTCCCGAGCACCCGCCCCCACGTCACCGCCAGCACGACCACCGCGACCGCCGGGGCGATCGTCGTCCACCGCAACCAGGGAGAACTCGTCCGGGAAGCCATGGAAGGCAGCTTCCCAGATCACCCCGGCAAACGCCCCCGGAGCGCGCCGCGCCGGGTGACGGCGATCCCCGTGACCGCCTGGCCGTCCTCCTTCTGTTCCCGGGAGGGGGGACGGCCGGTTTCGTCCGGCGGGGGCCGGGCAACCCCGGTGGAGGAAGGGCGAACCGGCGGCGGTTCGCCACGCCGCGACCGAGCGGGGGATACCGCATGCGCATCGGCTACACGTTGATGACCGAGCAAGCCGGGCCGAAGGAGCTGGTCGCCCACGCGGCCGGGGCGGAGCGGGCCGGCTTCGACTTCGAGGTCTGCAGCGACCACTACTCGCCCTGGCTCGCGGAGCAGGGACACGCGCCGTACGCGTGGAGCGTGCTCGGCGCGGTGAGCCAGGTGACCGAACGGGTGGACCTGATGACGTTCGTGACCTGCCCGACGATGCGGTACCACCCGGCCGTCGTCGCCCAGAAGGCCGCGACGATCCAGCTGCTGTCCGACGACCGGTTCACCCTCGGCCTCGGCGCGGGGGAGAACCTCAACGAACACGTCGCCGGGCAGGGCTGGCCGCCGGTGAACGTGCGCCACGACATGCTCGCCGAGGCCGTGCAGATCATCGGCGGCCTGTTCGACGGCGGGTCGTTCAACTACGACGGCAAGCACTTCCGCGTGGACTCCGCGAAGCTTTGGGATCTCTCGCCGACGCGGGTGCCGATCGGGATCGCCGTGTCCGGCAAGCAGTCCGTGCACCGGTTCGCCGCGCAGGCCGACGTGATGATCGCGGTCGAGCCGGATCCGGCGCTGTGCAGCGAATGGGACGCCACCCGCCTCGGCCCGCCGACGCGCAAGGTCGCCCAGCTGCCGGTGTGCTGGGATCCCGACCGGGACGCGGCCATCCGGCGAGCGCACGACCAGTTCCGCTGGTTCAGCGGGGGATGGAAGGTCAACTCGGAGCTGCCGGGGCCGGCCGGGTTCGCGGGCGCGACGCAGTTCGTGCGCCAGGACGACGTGGCCGCGGGTATCCCGTGTGGTCCGGAGGTGGGGCCGATCCGGGAAGCGGTGCAGCAGTTCGCGGATTCGGGGTTCACGGACCTGGCGCTGATCCAGATCGGTGGCGACCGGCAGGAGGAGTTCCTGGCCTTCGCGGAGAAGGAGCTGTTGCCGGCTTTGCGGGCGTAGCGCCGGTGAAAAAGCGGCTGATTTCCCGATGTCTGCCCGGGGTATCCGGCGGACATGAGTTGTAGCCGTGGAAAAGTGGAGATCTCGGCCCGGGTCCGCCTCGACGGACCCGAGGACCTGGCGAAGGAGTACACGCCCGGGGTCGCCGAGGTGGCCGAACGGGTGGCCGACGACCCGTCCGCGCTGATGCGAGAGACGGTGAAGGCCAACTCGGTCGCGATCGTGTCCGACGGTTCGGCGCTGCTCGGCCTGGGCGATCGCGGCCCGGCCGCCGCGCTGCCCGTGATGGAGGGCAAGGCGGCGTTGCTGAAGCGGTTCGCCGACGTTGACGCGTGGCCGATCTGCCCGGTCAGCCGGGAGCCGGACGACCTGGTGCGGACGGTGAAGGACCTCGCGATCTCGTTCGGCGCGATCAACCTCGAGGACATCGCCGCGCCGAGGTGCTTCACCGTCGAGCGCCGCCTGCACGATGAGCTCGACATCCCCGTCTTCCACGACGACCAGCACGGCACGGCGGTCGTCGTGCTCGCCGCGCTGCACAACGCGATGAAGCTGACCGAACGTGAGCCCGCCGGCACTTCGGTGGTGATCTCCGGCGCGGGCGCGGCGGGCAGCGCCACGGCACGGCTGCTGCGCGAGGCCGGCTACGAGCGGATCGCCGTCTGCGACAGCCAAGGCGTGCTGCACCCCGACCGTGACCTCGTCGGCGAGAAGCGCTGGCTCGCGGAGAACACCAACCGCGACGGGGCCGCCCAGGGCAGCCTGCGCGACGCGCTCTCCGGCGCCGACGTCTTCATCGGCGTCAGCGCCGGCGGCCTGCTCGGCGAAGACGACGTCGCCGCGATGGCCGACCGCGCGATCGTGTTCGCGCTGGCCAACCCGGACCCCGAGATCGACCCGGACGTCGCGGGAAAGCACGCGCAGATCGTCGCGACGGGCCGCAGCGACCACCCGAACCAGATCAACAACGTGCTCGTGTTCCCGGGAGTCTTCCGCGGCCTGCTGGACTCCGGCGCGCCCCGCGTCACCAGCCGCATGCTCCTCGCCGCGGCCCGCGCCCTCGCCGGCGTCGTCGCCGACGACCTCACCCCGCAGCGCATCGTGCCGACCGTCTTCGACGACGGTGTGGTGGAAGCCGTCGCGGGCGCGGTGACGGGTGCTGCGAAGGAGGATTGAGGCAGTGCCGAGGGCCGACCGGAACGGCGTGTCCGGTCGGCCCTCGGCACTGTGATGTCCGGTCGGAGATCTCCGGTGGGGGATATCTGGTGGTGTCCGGGTGGTGCGGGCACACCCGCCGCCTGTCCGCACCACCCGGGGTCAGGGGGTCACGGGTGGCGCAACAGGGCGGCGAACCCACCGGGCAGGTCGAGGCGCTCGTCCATCACCACCACGTCCGCGCCGACGGCCACGGCGGCGTAGGGGAGGGCCTCGTCGGCGCGGTGGGGTGCTGGTTCGGAAGCGCCGAGCGCCGCCAGCCGGGGCGCGGCGACGCCGACCTGGGTGGGTTCGCGGCCGGTCAGCACCTCGGCGTCGCCGGGGTCGCCGACGAGCAGGGTGGCGACGTTGGCCTCGGGCAGCGCCGCCGTGACGGCCTCCAGGCCACTGACGGCGAGGCCTGAACCGCGACCGGCCTCGGCGCGGAAGCGTTGGGCGAGGTCGTCGAGCTCGCCGAGGCGGCGGCCGGCCAGCAGCTCGTGGACGTGCTCGTCCAGCTCGGCCCGGTCGGCGCCGGCGGCGCGGCCCCCGGCGTCCGTCTCCTCGGTGACCGCGCGCACGGGCTCGGGCAGCAGGCCGAGCAGCTCGGCGCGGGCCTGCACTTCGCCGGCCAGCACGACCAGGCGGGCGCCGGTCCGTTCGACCGTCTTGGCCACGGCTGCGGCGACGTCCTCGAGGTTGTGCCGCACGGCTTCCTCGGTGCGGTGCTGCAGGTTCCGGTGCGCCGGGCCGCCGCCGCGGACCTTGTGCACGTCGTCCTCGGGGCCCTGCACGGTTTCCGCGCGCACGGTGCCGTCGGGGTGGTGCACCTCCACGTCCGCGCCGTGGCGATCGACGAGCACCACCACGTGCTCGGGCGCGTTCTCGGCGTGCGTCACCACCGGCAGGAAGTACGGCAGGTCCGAGTACCGCGCCTCCTGCGCGGCTGGAGGCGCGGCGAGCCGGCGGTCGGCCACGATCTCGCCGTGCGCGGCGATCAGGCTCCGCCCGGCCTGCCCGACGGGCGGGGGAGCGGCCTCGATCGCGTCGGTGATCGCGGCGACCGTCGCCGGGTCGGCGTCCTGCTCGGACAGCGCCGCGTTGATCTCCTTGAGCCGCAGTCGAAGCTGCTTCGCCGCGTCTTCCGTGTCGTGTGACTGGTCGAAGTGGACCGAGGCGAACGGTCCGGTCGCTGTCGTGAGGGGACGCAGGTCGTGGGTGTCCACAAGGGACTCCTTTCTGGTGCGCGGGATCAGGTGCGCGTCGGCAGGAGCTCCTGGACCTTGGTCTTGAGGCCCTGGGCGACCAGGTGCCACGCGTGGGGGTCGCCCTTGAGCACCGATTCGGTCATGGATTTGATCTGCTCGAAAGTCGCGTGCGGCGGGATCGGCGGCACCTCGGGGTCGCACCGCACGTCGAGAACGGTCGGGACGTCGGCGGTGAGCGCCGTGGTCCAGGCGTCACCGAGCCGCTCAGGGTCGTCGACCGCGATGCCGCCCAGCCCGATGCCGCGGGCGAAGTCCGCATAGGACACTTCGGGCAGCGACTGCGACGGCTCGAACTTCGGCGCGCCGCCCATCGCGCGCAGCTCCCACGTGACCTGGTTGAGGTCACCGTTGTGGAAGACGCAGATCACACACCGCTGGTCGGGCCACAGCTCGCGGTAGCGCGCGAGGGTGAGCAGCTCGGCCATGCCGTTCATCTGCATGGCCCCGTCGCCCACGAGCGCGACCACCGGGCGGTCGGGATGCGCGAACTTGGCGCCGATCGCGTACGGCACCCCCGGGCCCATCGTCGCGAGAGTCCCTGACAGCGAAGCGCGGATCCGCCCGCGGATGCGCAGGTTGCGGGCGTACCAGTTCGCCGTCGAGCCGGAGTCGGCGGTGACGATCGTGTCCTCGGGGATCCGCTCGGACAGCTCGTGGACGATCCGCATCGGGTTGATCGGGTCCGCCGCCAGCATGGCCTGCCGTGTGACGGTGTCCGTCCACTCGGCCACGTTCTTCTCGATCCGCTCACGCCACGCGCGCTCGGTCTTGCGCTCCAGCAACGGGAGGAGCTGTTCCAAAGTGGACTTGGCGTCGCCGAGAAGGGTGACCTCGGTGGGGTAGCGCAGGCCCAGGTACCGCGCGTCGAGGTCGATCTGCACTGCGCGCGCCTGCCCGAACGGGGGCAGGAACTGGCTGTACGGGAAGCCGGAGCCGATGATCAGCAGCGTGTCGCAGTCGTGCATGAGCTCGTAGCTCGGGCGCGTGCCCAGCAGGCCGATCGCGCCGGTCACGTACGGCAGGTCGTCGGGCAGCACGTCCTTGCCCAGCAACGCTTTGGCCACCCCCGCGCCCGTCAGCTCGGCGACCTCGCGGACCTCGGTCACGGCGTTGCGCGCGCCTTGGCCGAGCAGGATCGCGACCTTCTCGCCGGCGTTGAGGACCTCGGCCGCCCGCGTCAGCTCCTCGTCCGGCGGCACGACCTTCGCGCGCGGGTGGGCGGGCGGGCTGGAGGGCACGTGCTTGAACTCGTGCTCGGGCGGCGAGTACGGCAGCTCCTGCACGTCCGCCGGGATGATCAGGGCCGTGGGGGCGCGCTGCGCGAGCGCGGTGCGGATGGCGCGGTCGAGCGCGTTGGGCAGCTGCTCGGGCACGTTGACCTCGACGAGGTACTCACTCGCGACGTCCTTGAACAGCGCCTGCAGGTCGACTTCCTGCTGGTAGCTGCCGCCCATCGCGCTGCGCGCGGTCTGGCCGACGATCGCCACCACGGGCACGTGGTCGAGTTTGGCGTCGTAGAGGCCGTTGAGCAGGTGGATCGCGCCGGGCCCGGACGTCGCCGCGCACACGCCGACGCGTCCGCTGAATTTCGCGTACCCGACGGCCTCGAACGCGGCCATCTCCTCGTGCCGCGCCTGCACGAACCGCGGCTCGTTCCCCGCGGCGCCGAACGCGGTGACGAGGCCGTTGATCCCGTCCCCGGGATAGCCGAACACCAGCTCGACATCCCATTCGCGCAGCCTCTGCAACACGTAGTCCGCAACGGTTGTGGTCATTCCGCCCGGGTACCGCGGGGTCGCGGCGGGCAAACATCGGCGGGGCCGCTCAATCTTCGTGCGAGCGCCGGCGCAGGATGAGCCGCAGCACGACGATCAGGCCGAGCAGGCTAGCGAAGACCGGGACCGGGTTGGCGCGCACGGTTTCGGCGCCCTGGCGGAACTTCGCGGCCGTCGGTTCGCCGACGACCGTGCCGACCTTGGCTTCGGCCTGGTCCAGCCGGTCGTCGATGCCCTGCTTGATCTTCGGGCGTACGTCGAGCTTCTGCTCGAGGCTTTCCAGCGTCTGCGCGAGCTCGGCGCGAGTGGCGTCGCGGTCGATGCGGACCTCGTCCGGGGTATCCGGGAACTCGCGGCTCACGAGCGCACCTCCTGCCTGACGATTTCGACGTCCTCGCGGACGCCTTCGATGGCTTCCTGCGGCACGGGCGGCGTCGCGTTCTTGATCTGCGTGCGCCCGACGAGCGCCGAGATCCCGGCGACGACGAACAACGCGCCCGCGACGACCAGCGCCGACGCCCATCCGGGCAGCACGAGCGCGAGCGCCATGATCGCGGCGGCCACCAGCGCCCCCGCGCCGAACAGCGCGACGAGTCCGGCGGCGCCGAACAACCCGGCGCCCACGCCCATCCGCGTGCTCTTCTGCTTCAGCTCCAGGACCCCGAGCCGGACCTCGTCGCGCACCAGCCGCTTCACCTGGTCGGTGAGGTCGGAGACGAGCTCGCCGAACGAGCGTTCCTTCGGCGGAATCGGCTGCACCTCTTCGGTCACCACAGCACCTCCATCGTCGCGTCGCCCTCCGGCGCGGGCCGCCGGGTGGTCTCCGGGTTCCCGCTCTCGCTTCGGCTCAACCTTCATCGGGCGCGGTTCGCTTCGAGCGCCGCAGCCGTACCAGAAACCTGAAGCACGTCGTGGTCCCGCAACGCGCGCGGCCGGCGGAGCCGCCCGGCGGTGGTTGGCGCGGCGGACCGTGTGGGTACCCGGCGGGCCAGGAGGTGGTCCCATGACCGACTACCGGCACAGCGCCACGGTGGAACTGCCCGCCGACGAGCTGTTCGCCTACCTGCGCGAACCGCGCAACTTGCCGCACTACTTCTCGCAGATGCAAGCGGCGCGCCCTGAAGGCGGCGACACCGTCCACGTCGAGGCCGAGGTCCACGGCCGGCACGTCGAAGGTGACGCCTGGCTCAAAGTGGACGAAGGCACCCGCACCCTGTCCTGGGGCGCCGAAAGCCCGGACGACTACCACGGCACCCTCTCGATCGACGAGGCCGGACCCACGGCCAGCCGCGTGGAGGTGACCTTGAGCAGCGTCCGCGAGGGCTCCGGCGACGAGATCCAGCGCGGCCTCGAGGAGACGGTCGCGGCCCTGGCCCACACCGCGGTCGCCGACTCCTCCGTGGACCCGTGATCGAGACGACGCTGCCGGCGCGAGACCCGGCAGCGTCGGTTCTCAGTCCTTCTTCGCGTGGATGTTCACCTGTACGAGAGCGGCGGCGAGCCGGGCCACGTCGTCGCCCGCGACGAGGCCGGCGAGCTTCTCGGGATCCGCCGGCAGCCCGGCCTTCTTCGCGCCGGCCAGCGCCCGTTTGTCGAAGTACGGGCGCACCCACGGCCACACGGCCTGGACCTCCTCGCAGAAGATCTGCGCGCCGGTCGGACCGATGCGGGGGAACTCCGTGAGCAGCTTCTCCAGCCGTTCCGGCGAGCTGCCGGCGGCGTCGGCGAGGTTGCGCAGGTCGTCCTGGTAGCGCTCGTGCAGGAACTCCGCGCTGTCCACGAGGTAGCGGGCGGTGCTCTCGTCGTAGCGCACGTAACGGCCGCGCCCCAGCGCGTGGACGCGGTCGGTCCACTCGGAGTCCCGCATGGCCTTCGGAGTCCGCCAGCCCGCCTGCCACAGCTCCTTCGCGGCGGCCACGGCGATGTCGGAACCGATGCGCGCCGACATCAGCGTGGTGAGGACGAGCAGCTGGTACAGCGGCTGCGGTTTGTCGGCGAGCTTGATGCCGGCCTGCTCGGCGTGGGTGGTGCCGTACTCGGCCAGTACGTCCTCCACTGTGGTCATTCGCGATTCCTCCGGTTCGAGGCTGGTGTCGCACGGTCCTCAGTGGACGGAGGTCAGCGCCGCCCGGACCCGGTCGACGAACCCCGGCCCCGTCCGCAGCAGCGCGTTCGGGGGTGTGCGGTCGGCGATGACCGGGTGGGGCAGTGAGTCCGCGCCCCGGCGGGCTTCGAGCGCGTCCTGGCCGAGCTCCCGCAACCGGTCGGCCGGGTAGCGGTTGCGCAGCCCGGTGACCGCGGGCCCGGCTTCGCGCAGGTGTCGCCGGACGGTGTGGATCAAGGTTGCCAGCAGGCGCTCGAAGCGTGCGTCTTGCGGACCCAAGCCTTCCATCCGGCGCATCAGGTCGTCCGCGCCGTGCAGGGCCGGGCCGGGCGGCAGGAACGGCTCCTCGGCCACCTCGTGCCGCACGAGCTGGGCGATGAGGTGATCGGCCACTTCCCTGCGGTTCTCCGGGCTGCCGTGGTCGGTTTCCAGTTCGGTGCAGATCCTGCTCAACTCCAGGTGGTCGTCGGCGAGGACGGAGACGAGGTCATCGGTGCTCATGGTTGTGCTCCCAGCGTCATCGCCTCGTCGGGTACCCACTCCGCATGGGGTCAACCGCCTGAGTGAAGCGTCACTTACCGTGGTCGGCGACGCGGTTGACGACCTCGGCGACGAGCTCCGGCTCGTCGACCGTCACGGTCAGGCTGGGGTGGCGGACCAGGCCCCACGGGTCCAGCCCGCGGACCGGCCCGCGGAAACCGAGGCAGACGCCGCGTTCGGTGGTCCTGCCGAGGGTGAGGCCGCGGTCGGCGAAGGACAGGTGCGGGCCGAGCGCGCGCCACGTGCGGTATGGCCCGGTGACCCGGGCGCCGGCGAGGTTGTCCAGTGGCGTCGTGACGAGCCAGGAGCCGAGGCGCACGGACAGACCTTCTGCGTCGAGGCGGAGGCCGTTGCGGTCGCCGAGGAGGCGGCGCAGCCACGCGGGGCCGGCGAAGCGGGCCCACATTCGGTAGTGCACCTCGGTGAACTGCGGGGGTTCGGCGGACTGCCTCGGCTCGGTCGTTTCCAGGACCGGCTGTCGTTCGCGCTGCATGGACCCTCCTCGGTACTCGCGTCGGAACCGGCCGAGGTCAGCGCCGCGGCAGGACACAGAACTCGTTGCCCTCGGGGTCGGCCAGGACGATCCAGTGCTCGTCGTCCGGGTCGTCGAGGATTTTCGCGCCGAGGGTGACGAGGCGTTCGACCTCGTCGCGCTGCTCGACGGTGCCGGGCGCGACGTCGAGGTGCAGCCGGTTCTTGACGGTCTTCCCCTCGGGCACGGGCTGGAACAGCAGCGACACGCGGCCGGGCGCCTTGAGCTCGACGTAGGTCAGCCCGTGGTGGTCGGTCCAGCGTTCGGTGGCCGGGTAGTCCAGGGCCTCGCGCCAGAACTCGGCCAGTGCCTCGGCGTTGCGGCAGTCGATGGCGACGGCGATCAGCCGGCTGTTCACGATCCGCCTCCCTCTTCAGGCGATGAAAGTCCAGAGTGGACGCGCCGATCCCGTCGGCAGGCGGCTGCCGACGGGATCGGGCTCGGGCCGGCAGTCAGCGGCCCAGGGCTCTTTGCAGTTCCTTCTTCGTCATGCTCGAGCGCCCCTTGACGTTGCGCTGCCTGGCCTCGTTGTACAGCTGAGCCCTGGTCGGCCCGCCCGGCCCGAGGCCTTTGCCGCTGCGTTCCCCGCCGCGCTGCTGCGAGCTCTTGTCGCGGATCGAGGTCTTGCTCGCGGTGCGGGACTCGCGGAACGGGCGCGGTTCTTGTTCACGTACGGGCGGCGATCTCCTCGGCCCGCGAAGTACTCGCGCCGCGGTCTTTCTGTGCCGACTTGATGTGCTCGTACTGGCGCTCCCGCTTGTCGCTCCAGGTTTCCTGAGGCACGGCTCCTCCTTCGCGGCCGACGGACACCCGTTGCGGCGCAGGTGAAACCGTCAGGAACCCGACTGCGGGTCGGTGTCGTCATGCGGGTCCTGCGACGTGCCTTGTTCGCCGCGGACGGTCTCACGCTGCTCCTCGGCGGATTCGCCGTAGGGATCGTCGCGTTCTTCGTGCTTTTCCGGGTCGCTCATGGTTGAGTCCTCCTCCCGCTCGCCGGGGTCCGCCGACCCGGACCCGGAGCCCATGGGGTCCGGGCGCGAATCGCGGGCTTCCTGGGCGGCGTCCTTGGCCTCGCTGATCGCGTGGCGCACTTCCTCGAGCTGCTCGTCCAGCTGCTTCTCGTCGGCAGTCATGGGTGGCTCCCTTCCTGCCTCTCGGTTACCACCGCGCACGGACGGTGAAACCGGGTCAACGCTGCGGCGGAGGAGCGACGTCACCACGCCACGTGCCGGTTTCGCGGCCGTCGCGGTGCTCGATGAACGTCTTGAACCGCTGCATGTCGTCCTTGACCCGGCGGTCGAGGATGCCGAGCTTGTCGGCCGCGGTCTCGGCGAACCCGTCGGGATCCAGGTCCATCTGGGCCGTCACCCGGGTGGTCTCATCGTCGAGCCGGTGGAACGTGATCACGCCGGCGTGCGTCGGCCCGGAGTCCGACGCCCAAGCCACGCGCTCGTCCGGGTGCTGCTCGGTGATCGTCGCGTCGAACTCCCGTGTGACCCCGCCCAGCGCGATCTTCCAGTGCGTGTGCGTGTCGTCGACCTGGCGTACTTCCTCGACGCCGTCCATGAAGCGCGGGAACGACTCGAACTGCGTCCACTGGTTGTACGCCGCGGAAACCGGTACGTGCACGTCGACGAACTCGGTGATGGTGCTCATGGGGCTCCCTTCGTCGTCTCTGCGTTCCTTCGCGGCTTACCCCGTGCGGAAGGACCGAAACGGACACGAGCGGTTGACTCTTTCGGAAGTTACGTCGGAAGCCTGTGCGTCACAGTTCGATTTGTGGTCTGATATGCCTCGCTATCCGATATGACGCAGTGGGGGATGGATGAAAAGCGTGGTTTGGTGGTCTGTCGGCCTGCTGTTCGGGCTGGGGTTGATGGCGCTCGGCGTGTTCGGCACCGGGTCATCCGGCAAGGTGCTGTGCGGCAGCGACGAAATGCGGCCGGGGCAGACCTGCGACAGGACCCAGTACGGCGTGACGTCGAGCGAGACCTACGAAGAGAAACTGCAGGAGTCGATCGACGACGCGAAGACCTTCGAGGGCGGCGGCCGGTGGGTCACGTTCGGGATCGGCGCGGGGATCGCGGCCGCGTGCGGTTGGCGGCTGGTGGTCGCGATCCGGCGCAGGGCCAACCAGGGGTCCGGCCCGGTTTCCCAGCCCGTGCCCGTGCAGCAGCCCGGCTTCGCTCCGCCGCCGGGGTCCCAGCAGCCGTCGGCGTACCAGCAGCAGGCGGGGTCCCAGCAACAGCCGGGGTACCAGCAGCCGCCGGGATTCCCGCCGCAGGGAGGGTTTCAGCAACCGCCGCCGCCGGGATACCAGCCGCAGCACCGGCCGTATCAGCAGTAGCGACTCAGCCAGCCGCGGACAGGAACTCCCGCAGTACTTCGGCCAGGCGGTCCGGCTGATCCTCGGGGACGAGCGTCCACGAGTCGGCGATTTCGACGAGCCGGCCGCCTGGGAAGAGTTCGGCCAGGCGGCGGCCGTGGGACACCGGCATCATGCGGTCCTCCGGCGCCCACACGACCAGCACGGGGCGGTCGAAGTCGGAGAGCCGTGCCGTCCACCGCAGCAGGACGTCGCGGCTCGGAGTCGAGACGGCGAACTTGGCGAGGTCGCGGCGGATGGCGCGGTCGCGGGTGGCCGGGGCGAACCAGTCGTCGAGCACGGTGTCGGCGATGCCGTGCTTGGCGAGGCCGCCGTAGGCTTTCTCGTTGTGGCGGAAGAACTTCGTGCGCAACAGTCGCATGAGGAGCCAGGCGCCGCCGGGAACTTCGGCCAGCCGCGCCAGCGGCCGGGCGGGTGGCGGCGGGAAGTTGTCGAACGCCTCGCACGCGACGAGCACCAGCCGGCCGACGCGGTCGGCGCGGCCTTCGGACACGAGGAACTGCGGGCCGCCCCAGTCGTTGAGGACGAGGGTGACATCGGCGAGGCCGAGGCGCTCCAGGAACTCGCCGAGCAGCAGCGCCTGGCCGCGCTGGGACAGGTCCGCGTCGCGGCGCATCGGTTTGCGGTGGGCGCCGAGGGGGAGCGTCGGCAGCACGCAGCGGTAGTCGGCCAGCAGTGGGACGACCTTGCGCCACTGCGTCTCGTTCATCGGAAAGCCGTGCGTGAACACGACCACCGGCCCGGGGCCGCCGGTGTCGGCGTAGTCGATCGGCCCGGCGGACAGTTCGATCGTCGGCATGGCGCCTCCCACTAGAGCGATCGCTCTAGTCAGGCTAGGGGCGCGGGGCAGTCCTGTCGAGCGCGGGCGCTTCGCCGATCTGCTCTTCGTCGGCAGCCTTCAGCACTGCGTCCAGGAGGCCGGGAAACCGCTGGTCGAGCGCGCCACGGCGGAGGGTGACGAAGCAGCGGGTGCCGTCTTCGCGCGTTTCGGTGACGCCGGCGCCGCGGAGGGTCTTCAGGTGGTGGCTGAGCGTGGACTTCGCGACGGGCGCGCGCAGGTCGCCCCACCCGCGTTCGGCGCCGTCGGCGAGCTGGCGCACCAGGCCGAGGCGGACGGAGTCGCTCAACGCGGTGAGCACCTCGGCCAGCTTCATGTCCTCGGGCGCCGGCGGGGGCGTCGGGTGCCTCATGCGGATCCGTTCGTCGGGGGAGCGTCGTCCGTCATTCTACGACGGCCGAACAACGTGCTACGTTCGACGTTCGCAGAACATCGAACGAAGGAGTGAGCCCGTGGACCCGACGTCGAGCGACCTGTCCGGACACGTCGTGATCGTCACCGGTGCCGGATCGGGCATCGGCCGCGCGAGCGCGGAGGCGTTCGCGCACGCGGGGGCGAAAGTCCTCGTCGTCGGCCGGCGGGCCGAAGCCCTCGCGGAGACCGCCGCCCGGCATCCGGCGATCGAGGTCCACGCGGCCGACCTGGCGCGGACCGGGGCCGCGGAGTCCGTTGTGGACGCCGCACTGCACCGCTGGGGCCGGCTTGACGTGCTGGTCAACAACGCCGGGATCTTCACCGGGATGCCGCTCGCAGACACCACCGCCGAGGGTGTCGAGCGCCTGTTCGCGGTCAACGTCGTCGCGCCGAGCCTGCTCGCGCGCGCCGCGCTGGAGCCGTTGCGGGAAAGCCGGGGCGCGATCGTCAACGTCTCCAGCACCTTCGGCCACCGCCCGCTGGCCGGGGCGGCCCACTACGGCGCCTCGAAGGCGGCTGTCGAATCCCTCACGCGCAGCTGGGCACTCGAGCTGGCGCCCGGCGGAGTGCGCGTCAACGCGGTCGCCCCCGGGCCGACGGAGAGCGAAGCGCTGGTGTCGGCGGGGCTGTCGCCGGAGGAGGTCGACCGCGTCAAGGCGGCCGAGGCCGAGCGCATCCCGCTGGGTCGGCGTGGTCATCGGCCGACGTCGCCGCCTGGATCGTCCGGCTGGCCGACCCGCACGCGGCCTGGCTCACCGGTCAGGTCCTCGCCGTGGACGGCGGGCTGGCGCTGGCCGCCTGACCCGAAGAGTCGGACGACTCCGGCCGGATGGTCGCGGCACCCGGCCGGGGACGTCGCCGCCTCAAGAACTAGCGCGTCGCGTACAGCGCCCGCTCGAAGTCCTCGTACAGCTTGACGAACGGCGGCGGCACGAACGGCAGCGACTGGCTGTAGATCGCGCCCGTCACGCGGTTCACCGGGTCGACCCAGAAGAACGAGTTGCACAACCCGGCCCACGTTCCGCTGCCCGCGGCGCGCATCCCCGGTCGCTGCTCGCTGTTGAGCACGAGCCCGAGGCCCCACTTGTGGCCCGGCCCCGCGACGAAGTCGAACGACGACGTCGGGTCCGCGGTCGGGATGCGCGCCGGGAAGTCCAGGTCGCCGATCTGGTTGGTGAACGCGGCGTCCACAGTGGACCGTTCCAGCACCTTGGTGCCGTCGAGCGTGCCGCCGCCCAGCAGCATCCGCTGGAACTTGAGGTAGTCGCGCGGCGTCGAGTACAGGCCGTGGCCCCCGGCCCAGTACTCGGGCTGCTCGGGGATGTTGATGTCGGTGGCCAGCCACTTGCCGTCCTCGCCCAGGACGTGCACCGGGGCCAGGTTGCCGCGCTGCGAGCCGGTCGGGGCGAACGACGTCTCGGTCATCCCCAGCGGCCCGGTGATGTGCTCCTTGAAGAACACGTCCAGCGTCACCCCGGCGACGGCCTCGACCACCTGGCCCAGCCAGTCGGTGTTGGTGCCGTACTCGACCTTCGTGCCGGGATCGGCGATCATCGGGGCGGTCAGCACGATCTTCCGGCCCGACAACACGTTGGGGATACCGGTGGCCTTCTCCCACTTCACGATGTCGTCGTTCCAGAACCAGTAGCTCAGGCCCGAGGTGTGCGTCATCAGCTGCCGCACGGTCGCCTGCGAGGCCGGCGCCCGCAGCCTCGGCTGGTCACCGTCGAAGCCTTCGAGCACCTTCATCTCGGCGAACTCGGGCCGGTACCGCTCGACCGGCGCGTCGAGGTCGAGCTGCCCTTGGTCGGCCAGCTTCAACGCGGCGGTGGTCGTGACCATCTTGGTCATCGACATGATGCGGAAGTGCGTGTCCGCGGACGCCGGGTCTGCGCTGCCGGCGGCGCGCGGGCCGGCGGCGCCTTCGTAGATGATGCCGTTGTCGTCGGCGGCGATGGCCACGACGTTGGGCACGTCGCCGGCGTCGACGGCGTCGCTCAGGATCTTGTCGATCGGGGCGGTCGAACTCATCGTTGAGTCCCTTTCGGATGTGTGGGTGGGTTGTGCTCGGCCCGGCGCAGGCGCCGGCCCCATTCCCGGGCTTTCGCCGCGAGAGTGGCTGCGAGGAGGGCCAGTGCGCCCGGCGGCTTCCTTGCCGTCGTGCGCACCCCGGACACCGCGGTCTCCTCCACGGCCGCGGCGAACTGCTCGAACATCCGCCGGCTGACGTCGCCGGCCAGCGCCCGGCCGAAGTGCGCGATCCGGCCGGTCAGGTACACCTGCGCGGTCGCCCGCAGCCTCGTCCCGGCACCGGTTTCCTCCGCGACGAGCAGGATGTCGGCCTGGGTGCGCCCGCCCCCGGCGTCCTCGCCCTGGCCGATCACCCGCAGGCGGTGCGCCTGCGCGTCGCGTTCGGTGACCTGCGCCAGCCCCGCGAACGAAAGCCGGATCGGCCCGACGGCGACGCGCGCCCGGCCGCGGTAGCGGTCGTCGCCGAGGTGCTCAGAGATCTCCGCCCCGGGCAGGCACGCGGCGACGAGGTCGATGTCGTCGAGCACGGCCCACGTCTTCTCCGGCGACGCGGTGAGCTCCTGGGTGACCTCGACGGTGAACGTCGGATCCCCTTGCGGCAGCTCGATTTCCTTGACGCCCGCCGGCTCGGGCGCGGACTCGGCGCCGGGCTTGGCCGCGGTGTGGCCCATCAGCACGTGGTGCCCGCAGTTGCGCGGCTCGGGGATCCCGTCGCGGTGCGCACCGGCCACTTCGGACACCGCGGAGAGGATGTTGCGGTAGCCGGTGCACCGGCACAGCACGCCGGACAGCTCCACGGGGAGGTCCTCCTCGGCGACGTCCGGCTTGTGCGCCAGCAGGTCGTAGGAGCTGAGCAGGAACCCCGGCGTGCAGAAGCCGCACTGCAGCGCGTGGTGCGAGCCGAACGCCTCCTGCAACGGGTGCAGGTCGTCCGGGCGGCCGAGGCCCTCGACCGTCACGATGTCCGCGCCGTCGAGCTGGCAGGCGAACAACAGGCACGCTCGGGCGGCGGAGCCGTCGACCAGCACGGTGCACATCCCGCACACGCCGTGCTCGCAGCCCAGGTGCGTGCCGGTGAGGCCGAGGTGGTCGCGCAGCGCGTCGGCGAGCGTCACGCGCGCGGGCAGCGACAGTGACACCTCCGTGCCGTTCACGGTCATCGTCACGTCGACGGGCTCGCCGGCTTCCGCGCGGACCGGCCGCGGCAGCGTCATGACGTTCCTCCTTCCGCCGCTCGCCGGGCCCGGGCCAGCTCGCGCACGGCCAGCGCCGCTACGAGCCGCTGCCGGTACTCGCGTGAGCCGTGGGTATCGCCCGCGGTGTCCACGAGGTCGCGGGCCAGGTCGGCCACTTCGTCGTCGCCGAGACCGGTGACGTCGCGCGTGACCGGACGATCGGACACGCCGAACGCGGTGAGCACGGCCTCTGCCGCTCGTCCGTTCGAGACGCGGACTCGCGTGGCCACCCCGGCCAGCGCGAAGTCGCCGTGGCGGCGCGCGATCTCGGCGAACCCGAAGCCCTCACCCGGGCGGGCCATGGGGAAACGCACCGTGGCCAGCACGTCCTCGGCGCCGACGGAGGTGGCCATGGCGCCGTGGAAGAACTCGGCCGCCGCCACGGTGCGCCGGCCGTGCGGACCGGCGATCTCGAGCGACGCGCCCAGGCAGCAGGCCACCGCGGGCAGCTCGGCGGCGGGGTCGGCGTGCGCGATGCTGCCGCACACGGTGCCCCGGCTGCGCAGCTCGCGGTGCCCGATCCACGGCAGCGCCAGGCGCAGCAGGGGCACGGCCGCGGCGAGCGGGTGCCCTTCCAGCGTCCGCTGACGCACCAGGGCCCCGATCACGAGCTCGTCGCCGTCGCGGCGCACGAAGTCCAGTTCGGACAGTGCCCCGATGTCGACCACGGTGGACGGGCGAGCCAGCCGCATCGCCAGGATCGGCACCAGCGACTGGCCGCCCGCGAGCACCTTGCCCTCACCGGCGCTGCGCACGAGCTCGGCGACGGCGTCGTCGAGCGTCGCGGGCCGGACGTAGGCGAACGGTGCGGCTTTCACGGCTCAGCGCCCCTGGAACTTCGCGGGCCGCTTCTCGCTGAACGCCGCCACGCCCTCGGCGAAGTCGTGGCTCGCGCGCAGCATCGCGTATGCCTTGCGCTCCAGCTCGATGCCGGTGTAGAGCGGCCCGTCGACGCCATTGTCGAGCACCTCCTTGGCGGTGCGCGCCGCCATGGGGGAGTAGCCCAGCAGCGTCTCGACGACCTTGTCCGTCTCCGCGTAGAGCTCGTCGCGGTCGGCCGCGAGCTTGGCCACCAGGCCCCAGTCCAGCGCCTGTTCGCCGGTGATCCGCTCTGCGGTGAGGATGTGGAACTTGGCGCGTGAAAGGCCGATCAGCCGCGCGAGCCGCTGAGTGCCGCCGCTGCCGGGGATCATGCCGAGCTTCATCTCCGGCAGCGCGAAGCGGCTGCGCGGCGTGGCCAGGCGGATGTCCGTGGACAGCACGAGCTCCAGGCCCACGCCGAAGCAGTAGCCGTCGACGGCCGCGACCACGATCTTCCTGCTGCGCGCGGGCGCGGTGACGTTGTGGCCGAGATCGGTGAAGCCGACCGGCTCGACCTCCATGAAGCCGGGGATGTCACCGCCCGAGGAGAAGTGCTCGCCGTCGGACTTCAGCACCACCACGCGCACGTCGTCGTCGGCGTCGATCTTGGCGAACAGCTCCGCCATCCGCTGGCGCATCTCCCACGTGATGATCGTGAAGCGGCCGTGGGAGAGCGTCAGCTCGGCGACCTGCCCGTCGTGGGTGCGGCCGAGCCGGATCTCGCCTCCGGTGAGCGCCATCAGGCCTTCCTTTCCAGTAGTTCGTGCACGACATTGCCGTGCAGGGGCAGGGTCGTGACTTCGACGCCGAGTGCGTCGGTGACCGCGTTGGCGATCGCCACCGGCAGGCTCATGCTCGAGCCCTCGCCGCAGCCCTTCGCGCCGAGCGTGGTGAACGGAGAGGGCGTCTCGAGGTGGTCGCTGATCAGCGGATAGCCGGCTTCCGCGCTGGTGGGGCAGAGGTAGTCCATGAAGGTCGCCGACGTGGGCTGGCCCGAATCGGCGTAGCGGAGCTCTTCGTAGAGCGCGCCGCCGAGGGCGTGCGCGAGAGCCCCGTGCACCTGGCCCTCCAGCAGCTTCGGGTTCAGGATCGTGCCGGCGTCGTGCACCGTGGACACCAGCTCGACCTCCACGGCGAGGCTCACCGGGTCGATCCGCACCGCGACCAGCTCGGCGACGAATCCGTAGCACAGGCTGGAGTTGATCTGGTCCCCTGTGGACGGTGCCTTGGCCTGGGGCGGGTTGAACGCCGCCTCCTCGTACAGCCGCGCCGGCACCCCTTCCGGCAGCGACCCGGGGTCCCAGTGCACCAAGCCGGCGGCGTGCCGGAAGGCCACGCGCCGATCGGGTGCGTCGCGTTCGCGCACGAACCCGTCGGCCAGCTCCAGCCCGGTGGGATCCGTGTCGAGCAGCACCCCGGCCGCGGCCCGGATCGTCTCGGCGATCTTGTCGGCCGCGGCGACGAGCGCGCTGGTGAGCAGGGGAGCGAAGCGCGAGGAGTAGCTGCCTGAGGTGATCGTCCAGGGCGTGGTGGCCGTGTCCATCTCGACCACCGGCCGTACGGACTCCTGCGTCAGCCCCAGCCGCTGCGCCACGAGCTGGCGCGCGACGGTGGCGTGTCCCTGGCCCTGCGGCACGGTGCCCAGCAGCACCGACACCACGCCCTGCGGGTCGACGCTGATCCGGACGTGCTCCGTGCTGCCCGACTTCCCGCGCCCGCTCGCGCGCTGCTCGGCCGGGGTGGCGAGACCGACGTAGCCGATGTTGGTCGCCGACGGGTCGACGATCGTCGCCATGCCGATGCCGAAGTACTCGCCGGCTTCACGAGCGTGCCGCCGGCGCTCGCGCAGCTTCTCGTAGTCGGCGTTGCGCAGGGCGAGCTCGAACGCCCGCGGGTAGTCGCCCGAGTCGTACACGCCGCCGCTGGGTGTGTGGTACGGGAACGAGCCGGCCTGGATCAGGTTGCGCCGCCGGATCTCCGCGGGGTCGAGGTCGAGCTCGCGGGCGACGCGATCCATGATCCGCTCGAGCCCGAAGTAGAGCTGCTGGCCGCCGAAGCCGCGGTTGAGGCCGGTGGGCGTCTTGTTCGTGACCACCGCCCGGGCCCGGATCGCCACCGCGCCGATGCCGTACGCGCCGGTGATGTTGCCGAAGCAGCGGTAGAGCGTGCTGGGCTCGGGCGGGCGAAGGTACGCGCCGACGTTGTCGACGAGGTCCGCGCGCAGGGCTTCGACCTTGCCGTCGGCGTCGACGGCGGCCTCGAACCGCATCCACCGGTCCGAACCCGCCGAGCTCGACAGCAGGTGCTCCACGCGGTCCTCGGTCCAGCGCACCGGCCGGCCGCAGTGCTTGCTGGCCAAGGCCATCAGCGCGACGTAGGGGTAGATGCCCGACTTGATGCCGAAGCTGCCGCCGATGTCCGCGGGCACGCGCAGCCGCACTCGCGACGTCGGCAGCCCGAGGCCCGCCGCCAGCACCGGGACCATGGAGAAGGGCCCATGGAAGTTGGCCCACGCCGTGACACCCGGTCCGTCGGCGTCCTCAAGCCACTCCGCGACGACCGAATAGCACTCCATGGGCGCCGACGTGTAGCGCGGGAACCGGTATTCGCCGGTCACGACGTGCGCGGCGGCGGCGAAGATCTCGTCGACGGGACCGAAGCTGAAAGTGCGGTCGGTGGCGACATTGCTGCCCAGCTCCTCGTGCAGCAGCGGCGCGTCCTCGGCGATCGCGCGCAGGGAGTCGACCACGGGCGGCAGCGGCTCGTAGTCCACTTCGACCAGTTCCGCCGCGTCCTCGGCGGTGTAGCGGTCGGTCGCGACGACGACGGCCACGGGCTCGCCGACGAACCGCACCTTGTCGGTCCCGGTGGGGTAGTAGCGGATCGGTGTCTTGAGCGAGAGGGGGAACGGCTTCAGCGCCGCGAGCACCTCGTCCGGGCCGAGGACCACCGCGACGCCCGGGTGCGCCCGCGCCCGCGACAGCTCGACGGACCGGATGCGCGCGTGCGGGTGCGGGCTGCGCACGACCGCCGCGACCAGCGAGCCGCGCATCGGGTCGAGGTCGTCGAGGAACTTCCCCTTGCCGCACAGCAAAGGAACGTCCTCGATGCGGGCCGCTGTCATGCGCGCTCCTCCTTGCCCGGCACGAGCTGCGCCAGCCGGCGGTAGTGGCCCGCCGTCAGCTCGCGGCGCAGGATCTTGCCGACGGCCGACTTGGGGATGCCGGCCACGGCCAGGTAGCGCTTGGGCCGTTTCAGCGACGGCAGTCCGGAGTGTTCCCGCGCGTAGGACTCCAGCTGTGCCAGCGTTTCCTCGGGCCGGTACCCGGCCGAGGGCACGACGAACGCCGTGACCGCGCTGCCCCAGCGGTCGTCGGGGAGCCCGGCGACCACGATTTCGGCGACGGCCGGGCAGCGCACGAGGGCGTCTTCGATGTCCTCGGGGTAGATGTTCTCGCCGCCGGAGTTGATCATGTCGTCGACGCGGCCCGCGACCCACAGGTCGCCGTCCTCGTCCTCGGTCGCGAGGTCGCCGGTGAAGTACCAGCCGGCGCGCAGCGACTTCGCGTCGGCGTCGGGCCGGTGCCAGTACCCGCTGAACGCCTCCGGGCTCTCGAGCGACACCGCGACCTGGCCCGGTTCGCCCGGCGCGACGACGTCGTCCGGGGACGCGCCCTCGGCCGGGCTGACCAGGCGGACGCGGGAGAAGACCCCGGCGCGGCCGGCGCAGCCCGGTTTGCGGCGCACGTCGGGCCCGATCGTGAAGGTGTAGATCTCCGTGCTGCCGAAGTGGTTGACGAACACCTCCGGGTGCAACTCGGCGTCGAGCCGCTCGGCGAGCGCGGGCGTCATCGACGCGCCCGCGTAGGCCAGCCGCCGCACGGACTTCGCCTCGGCCAGCCGTCCTGTGTGGACCAGCGACCAGTACGCGGTGGGCACCAGGTAGAGCGCGCTCACGTCCTCCGCGGTGATGAGCTCCAGCGACTCCTCGGCGTCGAACTTCTCCTGCGGCACCCAGGTGCCCGCCGCGAGGATGCTGGCCAGCAGCGCACGCATGCCCATGGTGTGGAACATCGGCATCACGCCCAGGGCGACCTCGCCGGGGCGGTGCTGGGTCTGGATCAGGTGCGCCACCGCGGCCGCGTGCTCGGCGGAGTGGCGGCGCGGCACGCCTTTCGGCCGGCCCGTGGTGCCGGACGTGTAGAGCATGACGCTCGTGTCGCCCTCGGCCGGCTGGTGTTTCGGCGCGGGGGAGTCGAGCAGCCGCGCCAGCGGCGTCACCCGGTCGGGTGTGTCCAGCGCGGCTCCGGAATGCGCCCGGGCCGGCAGTTCGGGAAGGCCGGCGACCGTGTGGTCGGTGGTGCTGTCGGTGATCAGGAGCGCGGGGGAGCAGTCGTGCAGGCAGTAGGCCACGTCGTCGGCGCTGAAGCGCGTGGACAGCGGAACGGAGATCGCGCCGGTCTTCTGCACGGCGAGGTGCAGGCTGGCGAGCGGCTCCCCGCCGGCGAGCAGCAGCGCGACGTGGTCACCCGGGCGCACGCCCAGCCGGGTCAGCGCGCCGGCCAGGCGGTCGGTGCGGTCGTCCCATTGGGCGTACGTCATCGGATGCCGGCCACCCACGGCCCGGCGGTGCGGGTACCGCTCGGCCGTCCAACGGAAAGATCTCACCAAGTCCATCGGCGCACTCTCACTCCCGGAGATCCGGAGATCGACAGTCCGATTCGCATCGTCTGTTTCGGACTATTGGCGAAATTACGGTAGGGTCGAAGGCATGTCAAGCGGACGGTTGAGCACGACTTCGTACGTCGTGCTGGGGACGATCGGGCTGCGTGGCCCGTCCACGCCGTACGACCTCAAGCGCGCCGTCGGGCACTCGGTCGGGTACTTCTGGTCCTTCCCCCACGCGCAGCTGTACTCGGAGCCGGAGCGGCTGGAGCGCATGGGGCTGCTGGAGGTCGAGACCGAGCAGACCGGGCGCCGGCGCAAGGTCTACAGCCTCACCGACGAAGGTCGCGAAGCCGTGCGCGCGTGGCTCGCCGCGCCCACGCACGAGCATTTCGAGATGCGCGACATCGCCGAGATGAAGCTCTTTTTCAACGAGCTCGGCGACTCCGGCAACATCGTGAACCTGGCGCGCGAGCAGATCAAACAGCACGAAGAACGCATCTCCGTGTACGAGGACATGCAGCGCCGGTTCGGTTCCGAGGCCAAGTACGCGCGCCGCATGATCCCGCTACGGCTCGGGCTGGAAATGGAACGAGCGGCACTGCGCTTCTGGTCGTCGATCGCCGAGGAGTTCTGAGGCCGCCGATCGCTTCGGCCGGGGCCGAAGCGCCGCGCCCCTAGCGTGGGCGCTCGTGAACGATCATGTCGCGATTGCCCCCAGCATCCTGTACTTCGGGACTCCGGTCGCCTTGCTGACCACGGAAAACGCCGACGGCTCCCCGAACATCACGCCGATGTCGTCGGCCTGGGCGCTCGGTGAGGTCGTGGTGCTCGGGCTGGCTCGCAGCGGCCACGGCGCGCGCAACCTCACCTCGCGTCCCGACCTCGTGATCAACCTGCCCGGCCCGGGCCAGTGGGCCGTGGTGGAGCGGCTCGCCCCGCTCACGGGCGCGGACCCGGTGCCCGAGCACAAACGCGACCGATTCCGGCACGAGCCGGACAAGTTCGCCGCGGCCGGTCTGCGGCCGCAACCGGCCGAGCTGGTCCGGCCGCCGCGCATCGCCGAATGCCCGCTGCAGCTGGAAGCCCGCGCGGCCGCCGTCCGCGAGCGCGCCGGGTTCCTCGTCATCGAGGCCGACGTGCTGCGGGTGCACTGCTCGCCGGAGCTGGTCGTGCCCGCCACCCAGCACGTGGATCCCGCGAAGTGGAGCCCGCTGATCTACAACTTCCGCCACTACTTCGGCCTCGGCGAGCAGCTCGGGCACAGCTTCCGGTCCGAGACGCCCGCCATCGCCTCACGCGGCCACGGTCAGGGCCCGGCGCCGGTGCCGGACCAGCCCTGCCGCCTGCGCGCCGACGGCGACCCACGACGTACGCGATCAGCCACGGCACGAACCCGGGCGGCTGGCGGTTGGTCGTCGCCAGGTCGGCGAGCACTGGCAGCGCGTAGAACGCCGGCAGCGCGAGGTAGGGCTCGTTACGGCGGAGGATTCCGTCGACGGAGCGGGAGAGCTCGTCGCCGGCAAGCACCGGCCGCGTCAGTACGCCGATCAGCACCGCCGCCACCACGACCGCACCGAGCGTCAGCAGCCCGAGCCACAGCAGCGCCCAGACGCTGCCGGACGACACGACCATCGCCACCGCCAGGCCCGCGCCGCCGCCGAACGTGACCACGGCGGCCGCGACGTACCACCCGTTCAGCACCTCGTGCCATGAAGGTCGCTGCGCGGGCGTCGTGGCGCCGAGCCAGGCCGCGGTTCGCCGGTCGGCCCACCGCACGGGCAGCCAGAGGGTGAGCTGCAGCCCGGCGAAGAGGCAGAAGGTGGCGCGGCCCTCGGGCAGGTCGTCGTGGTCGATTCCGGGCAGCAGTGCCAAGAACTGCATCGCGAACGAGCCGAACGCGATCACCAGCAGGCCGGCGAGCGTTCCGGACCACGTCGGCCCGGGTCGCGCACCTGCGCGCACGCCGAGCCGCCGCGCGAGCAACGGCGTGAGCCGACTCGCCGGGACGTCGTGCTTCTCCAGCCATCGTCCGGCCGCCTTGATCTCGGCGTTGGTCGGGTCGGCATCGGTTCCCCCCTCGATTCGAGAGGTATCCGTGCGAAGGGCGGATCGCGTTGCCCGGTCGGCCGGAAAACTCTGCCCGGCGGGGCCTCGGGCCGGGTGGGGCGGGGACCGTAGCGTGGTCGTGCCGTTCACCGCCTGCGAGCCGAAGGGGCCGGCCATCACCGACGTGTTCACGCCAGGACCGGGACGGACGGTGTTCAGCCTCAGACCGCCACCGTCCGTTGTGGACCGGTTTCACGCGGAAGGGGTGTGGCGGGAAGGAAATCCGCTGCAGGACCTTGTGCGGTGGCGAGACGAGACTCCGGACGCGACCGCCCTCGTCGCGCTTCGGACGACGACGGGCGACACGACGCGGTTGACCTATCGCGAGTACGCGCGGTGCGTGGAGCGGTACGCCGGGGCGCTGACCGAGCTGGGCGTGGGGCCGGGGCAGGTCGTGGCTGTGCAGCTGCCGAACGTGTGGCAGGTCAATCCGTTGCTGCTGGCCTGTTTCCGGGTCGGCGCGCTGGTGGCGCCCGTGATGCCGGCGATCCGGTCGCGGGAGCTGGAGCGCGTGCTCGCCCGGGTCGGCGCTTCGGTGTGCGTGACGGCCGACGTCTGGGACGGCTACGACCACGCGGCGGCGCTGGCGGAGATCGCCCCGCGGCTGCCGAAGCTGCGCCACCGGGTCGTGCTGGGCTCGCGGGTCGCGGCGGACGAGGTCGACTTCACGAAGCACTTCGGACAACCGTGGGAAACGCGGCACGCCGTCGCCCTGGAGGACGCCCGGCCGGATCCCGACCAGGTGTGCCTGGTGCTGTTCACTTCCGGCACAACCGGCCGGCCGAAGGGCGCGCTGCACACGCTCAACACCGAGTACGCCACCGCCCCCGCGCACGTCACGGCCGACGACCAGGGGCCGGCCGAGCGGTTCTTCACCCCGCACTCCCTCACCCACACCGGCGGCATCTTCCATTGCCTCATGCGCCCGTTGCTCACCGGCGGCTGCGGGGTCGTCTCGGACCGCTGGGAACCCGAGGCCATCGGCGCCTACCTCGAAGACACCGCCGTGACACAGCTGCTGATCGCGCCGGTGTTCCTGACCCAGCTGCTGCCGTACGCGCGGCCCGGCCGGCTGCGCACCGTGACGACGCTCGGCACCGCGACTCCCCCCGCGCTCGTCACGGACGTCGCCCGCGTCCTGGGCGTGCCGCTGCGCACGTGCTGGGGCATGACCGAGTGCGGCGGCACCCTCATGCGCGCCGACGACCCGCCGGACTGGGCGCTGCACAGCGTCGGCCGGATCTCCCGGGGCAGCGAACTCGATCTGCGGTCCGACCTGGGGGAAATCACCGCGGAACGGCCGGGCCGGCTCTACGTCCGGGGTGCCACCGTCTGCCTGGCCACCGTCGGGCGGGACACCGGTGAGCTCACCGTGCCGGCCGACCACGACGACGGCTGGTACGACACGGGTGACCTCGCGATCCCCGACGGCCGCGGCGGCATCCGCCTCCTGGGCCGCGACGCCGACCGCATCGGCGGCGTGCTCATGATCCCGGCGGCCGACGTGGAGTCCGCGCTGCTGGAGCACCCGGCCGTCCGCGACGTCGCGCTCGTCGGCTACCCGGACACCTCCGGCGGCGAGCTGCCCGCGGCGGTCGTCGTGGCCGCTGCCGAGCCGCCGACGCTCGCCGGCCTGCGTGACCACCTCGCCACGCTCGGCATGACGGAGTGGTACTGGCCCACGCGCCTGGAGCTGGTGCCGGAGCTGCCGCGCAACGCAATGGGCAAGGTGCGCAAGGACGTCCTCGCGCGCAGTCTCACGTGCTGACCTGCCGGCCGCGTCCGTCCACAGTGGAGTAAATACCAGTTCCCGCGTAGCTTGTTTCTGCTGCGGATCGGGGAGGTGAGGACGTGAGCGGAGTCATCGGCGCGTCCTGTGTCCGGGACTCGGCGCCGTGGCGGGTCAGGTCGCCGTCGCCGCCGGGGTGGCGCTGGTGTGCGGGATGGTCGGGGCGCTGGGCAGGGCTCGATGTTCACGGCCGGTGCGGTGATGGCCGTGATCGGCACGGCGTTCGCGCAGTTCAGCAAGGTGACGATGCCGTGGTGGAGCAGTCGGCGTGGCGACTGCTGGGGACCGCGATCGTGTTCGATAACCCCCACCACGGAACAGATCAAAGCCGTCGCCGGGGCCATCACGGCGTGGGGCCGGGCCCACCCCGAGCCTCCCGCATCGGTGAGTCTCCTCCGGACGTTGCTCGTCGACCGCGTCGACGAGCAGGACTGCTGAGCGCTGTCGTTGCCGGCCGATCGCGCTACGCCGGGGTGATCCGGAGCGTCGCCGCTCGCGCGGGGGCAGTGGTGACGAGCGAAGCGGCTCCGTACTTGGCGCGGTAAGCCTCGTCGATATCGACCGGATCCTCGCCGTCGGCAGCGAACGCGACGGCGCGGCTCAGCGAGGCGATCCGGATGCAGCCCCGGTGGTGGTTCGACGCGGCCTGGAACCACCGGGACCCGGGACCACGGAACGCGCGGACGAACAGCGCGCCGTCGACGAGGACGAAACCGACCTCCACCCAGGCGTCACCGTAGGACCCCGCACTGAGCTTCAGCAAGTCCGAGGCCGAAAGTGCAGCCAGTTCCGAAGCGGTCCAGGTCATCGCTCGGCCGCTGAGTGTTCGGCGTTCCAGGACAGCAGGATGTCCAGCGCGTCGCGCGACGGGGTGCCGGGCTCGGCGGTGAGGACCATCAGGCGCTGGCCGGAGTCGTCGGGGCTGAGCCAGGTGTCGCAGTCGAGCGTGAGGTCGCCGACGAGCGGGTGCCGGTAGTTCTTGGTGCCGAAGCCCGCGCTGGTCACCCGGTGTTCGGCCCACCACGTGCGGAAGTCGCCGTCCTGCACGGAAAGCTCGCCGACCAGGCGCGCCAGCTCCGGATCCTCGGGGTCGGTGGCCGCTTCCATCCGCAGGGCGGACACGGCCACCCGAGCGTCGTTCTGCCAGTGCGGGTGGAGGGCGCGGAACGCCGGCTCGCTGAACATCAGGTGCACGTAATTGCGCCGCGCCGACGCTACCTGGGCGAAGTCGACGTACAGGGCGGTCGCCGCGGTGTTCCATCCCAGGATGTCGAGGCGTTTGCCGAGGACGATCGCGGGGGTCTCGGTGAGCTGGTCGAGCAGGCGCCGGATGGCGGGCCGCACCCGCTGGACCGTGCGACGGCGGCGCGGGCGGGCGTCGGCCTTGCCGGCGAGGTCGTAGAGGTAGGTCTGCTGGTCGTCGTCGAGCAGCAGGGCGCGTGCGAGCGTGGCCAGGACCGTCGCCGACGCCTGGACGCGGCCCTGTTCCAGCCGCGTGTAGTACTCGACGCTGATCGCGGCCAGCTGTGCGACCTCGGTGCGGCGCAGCCCAGCGACCTTGCGGCGCGTGCCGGTTTCGGGCAGCCCGACGTCGCGAGGGGTCAGCTGGGCGCGGCGCGCCTTGAGGAAGTCGCCGAGCCGCGCGCAGCCGGACGGAGTGGTCATGGGTTCATTCTGCGCCCGGCCCGCCGCGCGCAAGAGGGCCAGGATCTTGACCACCCGGAAACCCGTCTCTGGTGGCCCCGCGGATACGGCCGGATCGTGGAGCAAGGCCCCGGCACCCCGCCGGGCCCAGATTCCCAGGGAGCACCCCGTGCCGAAGATCGACGTCACCTTCGACAGCGCCGGCGTCCGGCTCGCCGGCCACCTCTACGTTCCGGCCGAGGCCGACGGCCCGAGCCCGGCCGTGATCGTCGGCCACCCCGGCAGCGGCGTGAAGGAGCAAGCCGCCGGGCTCTACGCGACCCGCCTGGCCGAACGCGGGTTCGTCACGCTGGCGTTCGACGCCGCCTTCCAGGGCGAGAGCGGCGGCGAGCCGCGCGGCCTCGAAGACCCCGCCCAGCGCGTGGAGGACTTCAAGGCCGCCGTGTCGTTCCTGACCACCCGTTCCGAAGTGGACGCCGGCCGCATCGGCGAGCTCGGCATCTGCGCGTCCGGCGGCTACGTGCTGTCAGCCACGGGCAGCGACCGCCGCGTGAAGGCCGTCGCCACGGTCAGCGGCGTCGACATCGCCCGCCAGTTCCGCCTGGGCGCCGACGGCACGCAGGACGCGGCCGTATTCGGAGGCATGCTGGACGCCGCCGCCCACGCCCGCACCGTGGCGGCCGCCGGCGAGAAGCCCGCGCCGCTCACGCTGTTCCCCGAGACGGTCGAACAGGCCCGCGCCCTCGGCGGGGAGCACGGCGCGGAGGGCTTCGAGTACTACCGCACCACGCGCGGACACCACCCGCGCTCCGCCGAGTTCCTCGACTGGACGAGCGTCGACAAGTTCGCCACGTTCGACGCCTTCGCCGCCGTGCCGCTGATCGGCCCTCGCCCGCTGCTGATGATCGTCGGTACACGCGCGATCACCGCGTGGATGAGCGTCGAGGCGTTCCAGAAGGCCACCGGACCCAAGGAACTGCACCACGTCGAAGGCGCGAGCCACGTCGACCTCTACGACAAGGAGCAGTACGTGGGCCCGGCGGTGGACAAACTGGCGGGCTTCTTCACCGAGAACCTCTGAGGGACGAGTCCACAGTGGACCTCAGCGTAGGCGCGCGAGGTGTGCCCGTCCGTGGCACCAGCAGCTAATCCGGGTGCCTTGCGGCCAGCAACGGAGGTTCACCGCCCGTTCTCACGAGTGGACGACGCTGGCGACCACAACCGTGCGCGTGCACGTCGTCGACCGTCACCTGCGGCGTACCGCAGATGAGCAGCATCTGCGGCCCCCGCCACAACGCGACGACCGCGGTGGCGGTGTCCTCGGGCCGGCTGATCGCGGCGTCCTTCCGCAGCGCGTCCGCAACGACGTCGATCCACCGGTCGCGCATCTGCGCAAGGAACTCCGGGTGCCGGCCCGGCACGCCTGCGGCCATCCCGAACCGCGCGAAGAACAGCTGCAGGTGGGGCAGCCGGGCCGGGTCCGCGATGTGCCGCCACGCCGCGTTGACCCGCTCGGCCGGCGGCCCCGCGGCAGTGAGCAGCTCGCCCAGGCGGTCGAGCGGCGAAGTGCCACCGAGGATCTCGTCCACACCGTGTACCCCAGCGCGCGCAGCAGGTCGCCGGCCAGACAGGGTAGTAGGCAAGAGGGGTTGCTCGCCCTCCAAAAGCTGCCGAACTTGCTCTTCGGACTCCGATAACTGCCCAATGGTGAGCTCTTTGGGCTCTTCGTAGACGTTGTAGAGCGCATCGGGCGAGATGGAGCAGAAGTAGTCGGCAGTTATCTCCCTGAAGATGGTTCCCGTTGATCTTGTTCGCCGTTTCGCGGCTCTTGGCGCGGCTGTCGAAAATCGAATCAGTGATTTCGCCGCCGCAGTTCAGTGACTATCGGCACGGTCAGGATCGCTAGTGTCCGCGCCCGGTACATGTCAGCCCAGGTCATGGTTCGACGGTGCCCTGGTTGGTCGGGGTGATCTCTGGTCCGGTCCCGCGAGGGGAAGGTTCACGTGCAGGGTGGTGCCCGCGCCGGGTGGGCTTTGGAGGTGGAGTCGGCCGCCGATGGCTTCGGCGCGGTCTTTGAGGCCGAGCAGCCCGGTGCCTTGGGTGAGGTCGGCGCCACCGACGCCGTCGTCGCGAACCGTGATGCGCAGGATGCCGGTGGGTGGGTCGGGATCGATGGTGACGGTGACCGAGGACGCGCGTGCGTGTTTGGCCGCGTTGGTAAGCGCTTCGGCGATGATGAAGTAGGCGCTGACTTCGATGGGTTCGGGTAGGGGTGGCAGCGGGTGCAGGTCGAGCTCGACCGGGATCGGTGAGCGGCGGGCGAGAGCGCGGACGGCCGGTGCGAGTCCGCCGGTGGCCCGGATGCCGGGGTGGAGGCCATGGGCGATTTCACGTAGCTCGTCCAGCACACCGGTGGTTTCGGTGGCGAGGTTGTCGAGTTCGGTGGTGAGGGGGCCGGCGTCGGGTGGCATTTCGGCTTGGATCGCGCGCACGCGCAGGGTGAGGGCGACCAGGCGTTGCTGGGCGCCGTCGTGCAGGTCGCGTTCGACGCGTTGGCGTGCTTGGTCGGCGGCGGTGACGATGCGGGCTCGGGAGGCGGTGAGCTGGGCGTAGAGCTGGGCGTTGTCAAGCGAGACGGCGAGTTGGCCGGCGATGAGTTTGACGGCGTCGAGCCGGTCGGTGGTGAACGCGCCGCGGATCAGGCGGTTTTCCAGCAGCAGCGCGGCTCGTAGGGTGGCGCGGCTGAGGATGGGTACGGCCAGTAGCGAGCAGCCGGGGAGGTCGGTGAAGCACGGGTCGCGGGCGAAGCGTTCATCGTGGGTGACGTCGTCGACCACCAGTGGTGTTTCGGTCCGGCGGAGGTAGCGCAGCACCGACATCGGCACCGCGCGGTCGTCACCAGGGGTGCCCGTGGGTTCGGGCAGCAACCAGTTCTGCAGTTCGTCGCTCCACAGCAGCAGGCGGACGCCGGTGGCCCCGGTCATCGCGCTGAGCACCTCGACGACTCGCGTGTGCAGGCGCTCGATGCTGGTCTCGGAACTCAGTGCCTGGGACGCGGAGAGAATGCCGAGCAGGTCGAGGGTGCCCGTGGTAACCGCGCCGGGTTGGTTCAGCAGCTCGCCGGGCTGGTTCACGGCCGGTCCGAGGCTCGCCTCGAAGTGTCGTCGCAGGGTGGGGTAGGCCCAGTCGAGTTGGGTGACCTTGGCGCTCGCGCCCCAGGCGGCGTAGTGCCGACGGGCCTGGGCGAGCAGTTCGCGACCGGCGTGGTCCAGGCCGCGGGCCAAGTGGAAGCGTGCGGCGCGCTCGGTGATCAACGCACGGTGCCAGGGCCGGGAGCGGCGGGAGACCTCGCTGCGGGCCGCGTCGAACGCCAGCTCGGCGGCCTGCACATCACCCGCCGCCCAGGCCCGCTCGGCCTCCACCCACCGCAGCAGGTGCAGGAAGTTGTCCGGGGCGTCCGCGGCGCGGGCCGCCAGCCAGCTTGTCACCTCGTCGAGGTCGGACAGCAGCGCGGCGCGTTCGTCGCCGTCGGCCGCGCGGGCCCGCTCGGCGAGGGCCAGCCCGTGCAGCGCGCGGACCACGGCGGCGGGGTAGAAGCCGGCGACAACCGGGAGCAGCCGCATTCCCGCCGCACTCTCTCGGACCAGACCGGCCAGATCCCCCGAGACGGCGGCGGCGATCGCGCGGGCGAGATACGCGTGGAGAAGCGCGAGCGGGTTGTCGGTGAACCGGTCGAGGGTGATCGGGTCGGCAGGGCTCTCGCCGCAGAGCACGTCGGCCAGCCAACGGTAGGTCTCGAGTACCTGTCCGGTCTGCTCGTTGCCGGTCCGGTGGACGAAGTTCAGCCCACCGTCGACCTCGGTGAGGAGGCTTTCCAGCGAGGGGGCGCAGTCCGCCAGGGACCGCACTGTCAAGAGGTAGGTGTAGCTGGCGTTCGTCAGATCGCCCCCGGCGATCAGCCCCTCCCGGGCCCGCTGGGCTTCGTGGACTGCGTTCTCGATCGGCTCCAGCCAGCAACTGAGGAGGGCGGACCTGTGGCGCGCCCGCGAAGTGCCGGGCTCGGCGCCGCGGGCCTCGGCCCACGCCAGGAGCCGCCGTGCCGCCCGGTATCCGCCGACGTAGTCGCCGCGCTGCGCGACGGCGCAGTAGGCAGCGGCGCCGGCGGGTCCGAGCAAGGCGGGGCAGGGGCCGTGCTCGATCCAGATCCGCAAGCCTTCCAGTCCGACCCACGCGACCGAGGCGTAATCGGCGGCGAAGTAGGCCGCCAGGAAAGCCGCGTCCAGCACGTGGGACGCAGCCAGGAGCACGGAGTCGGTGAGGTCCGGCCGGGCCAGGTCGTCGGCGGGTTCGCTGTGCTCCAGCCAGTGGTGCAGGAGGGCGAACCGCCGGTCGATTTCGGTGGGGAGCCGCTCCGCCGACGGGACGACGAGCCCGTACTCTCGCAGCGACTGCAGGCTCAGGCGGATCGCCTCCCCGAACCGGCCCTGGTGGCTGAGGCTGCGCACGTGGATCGCGGTCGGGCCCGCGCGGTCCAGCGTGCTCGGGCAGACCCGTTCGATCTCCCGGTACTCCTCGTCGGCCTCCACCAGGCGGCCCAAACTGAACAGCGCTGCCTGCCGGGCCGTGCGCAGCTCGAGCGCCAAGGCGGTCTCCGCGGGGTCGACCACCTGCAACGCGGCCACCAGGAGCGCGTTCACCAGCGTGTGATCGCCGATCAGCGCAGCCTGACCGGCCGCGCGCTGCAGCAGCTCGGTCACCTCTCGCCGCTCCGCGAGGTCCTCGACCGCGTCGAGCACCGGCAGGTACTGCTCGGCGGCGACCGCGAACAGGCCGGGTGCTCCTGCCAGCCGTCGTGCCATGGCCAGTTGCAAGGCGCTTCGCCGCCGGCGACTGAGCCCGCGCAGGATGGCGTCGCGGATGCGGTCGTGGCGGAACCGCACGGCGCCGCGTTCCAGCAGGAGGAGACCCTCATCGGTTGGCGGGGTCAGGCGCTGTGCCACCACGTTCGCCGGCTCGCCGGTGGCGGTCTGCAGCACCTCTGTCTCGACTTGCCCACCCAGGCAGGCGATCGCCTCCACCAGCTGCCGCGAAGGCGGCGGCAGGGCCCGGATCCGCGACGTCAGCAGGTGGCCGCCCTCCGCCGGGCCCAGGTGGGCGCGCACCGCTGCGGGGTCCCATTGCCATCCCGCGGAGGTCGCGGTGAGGACGGCGTGGTGAGCCAGCGCGGTGAGCAGCTGCACGGTTTCGAAGGGGTTGCCGCGCGTGCTTGGCGCGATCACCTCGACCAGGCCCGCCGCCGCGGCTGCGTCGGCGTGCAGCATTTCGGCGACCAGGGCGATCAGGCTTGAGGTGGGCAGGTTCTCCAGCTGCAGGTACCGCACGCCGGGCCGGTCGCGTGATCGCGACAGCGTCGGTGGCTGTGCCGTTTCCTCATCGTTGCCTCGGTGCACGCCCATCAGCAGCAGGCCGGGGATCGGGTCGGTGTCGAGCAGGAGATCGACGAAGCCGAGCGGGCCGGGGCCGGCCCATTGCAGGTCGTCGAGGAACAGCAGCACCGGCCGGTCCGCGGAGGCGATCGAGCGCAGAAGCTGGACGCTGTTGTGCTGCGCGCGCACTTGTGCGGTGAGCGGGTCGCCGGGGTCGGGCGGCACGGCCAGAAGCGCGGCGAATTCCGGCACGATCGCGGTGAGCAGGCCCGCGTTCGGGCCGATCGCGGCGGTGATCCGATGCCGGAGCTGGGCCAGCTCGCTCTCCGGCTGGGCCAGCAGCAGCCGACCCAGCGCGCGGAACGCCTGGAACACCCCGTCGAATTCCAGGTCGCGCCGGTATTGGTCGAACTTGCCGGCCAGGAACCAGCCACCTCGGCTGGTGACCGCCGGGCGTAGCTCGTGGACCAGCGCCGTTTTGCCGACTCCGGCCGCGCCGCCGATCAGCACTCCCCGGCACTGGCCCGCCAGCGCGTCCTCGAACGCCGCCTGCAACGCGGTCACCTCGGTATCGCGCCCCACCAGCCGGGCCGGGGCGACGGGCCGGCGCGGGAAGTCGTGGTGCCCGATCCGGATCGGTTCCGTGGCTCGCCCGGCCGAGGCGTCGCGCAACCGTTCCAGGTCCTCGATGACACCCTCCGCGGTCTGGTAGCGGTTGTCCGGCTCCTTTTCCAGCAGGTGCAGGATGATCTCGGACAGCGGCGAGGGCAGGGCCGGGTTCACCTCGACCGGGGGTGCAGGCACCCGGGCCAGGTGGTCGTGGACCAGGCGCAGCGGGTCCCCAGAGCCGAACGGCGGCGCGCCCGTCGCCAGTTCGTAGAGCGTGGTCCCCAAGGCGTAGAGGTCGCTGCGTTGATCGACCGGACGGCCGGTCCGCCCGGTTTGCTCGGGCGCGAGGTAGGCCAGTGTTCCGACGATGTCGCTGCGGCCGGGGGAGGGGGGAGGGGGGTCGGTGAGGGAGGTGGCCAGCGCGAAGTCGAGCAGGCACGGAGTGCCGTCGGGGGAGAGCACGATGTTCGCGGGGGTGATGTCGCGGTGCAACACCCCGCGCCGGTGCATCGCCGCCACGGCTCGGGCCACCCCGAGCCCGACCCCGAGCAGGACGTCGACGGGAAGTGGCTCCGCCCGTCCGGCCAGGCTTCGGCCGCCCGCGTCCGCCAGCACGATCGACCCCGCATAGCGTGGCGCGTCCAGCAGCTGTGCGACATTCGGAATCCCGCGAAGCCGTTCCAGCATCGCGCGCTCGTGCCGCAGCCGCTTGGGTGCGTCCGGGCCCAGCGGCTGCTTGCACACCACGGTCCGCTTCCCGAGGGACACTCGGCAGACGCGCGTGCGCCCGGTCTCGCTCAGCACGGCAACCTGGGCGGACGAACCGCGCCCCGGCAGCCCACCAGTGTCCATCCGACACCTCCACGACCCACCGCGACTCCTGCCTACACCTGTTCCAGCGGGATTACGACCCCTCGTACGAAGGTGAATCAATTTCTTGTTCGTCGCTCTTTCCGAGTTCGCCATTCCGCCGTATCCCGGATGCCGGACGGAACCAAACTTCGGTAACGAGCTCACCCAGCGTGAAACTCCGAGGGTTTCGGAAATCAAGCGCGTCTTGACAGGTCCGTAAACGAAGCCGGTTCCGTGAGCCCCGACGAGGACGCGCGGTGGTACATGCCGTGGCGGGTACCCATTGGCGGCTCTCGCGCGAGTGGCGGCACGAGCTCGGCGCGCGCATCGACGCCCATAACGAGCACATTGCCGTCGAGGACGCGCACCGCGACGTCACCGGCGAGCACGACCTCACCGAAGTGGCCAAGCAGCAGGCCGCGGACCTGGCGGCACTGCACCAGTGTGACGAGGTCGCAACCTTGCTTCAGCCAGCCCGGCCGCCTCGTCAGCCAGTACGGCACCGGACGACGCTGGAGTAGCTTCGCCGCTGCCGGCGACTCCTCCAGGATCGTTTCCTTGATCGCCGACTCGAACCGCTGCGTGACCGGGGTGTCCGCCATGTGCCACTTCCCAGTGGCCGGTCGCACCGACGCGGTCGCCAACCAACCCAGCGGCACGTCTGCTCTACACCGAAGCGTGCCCATGACGGCGGGATCTTGTCGAAATCGCTGCCCGTCAGCTCCGATGCTGTCGATGGCGACACCAGGCACTGACAAAGAACTGTTACCGAGCAGGGGATATGTGGGCCGAAAGCGTGATTCCGTGTGGGCCGGAGAGGCGAAAAGAAAATGATATGTCCTCGCCGGACTGGCAGGTCTCCAGGATGGTCGAGAAGAGCAGGACGGTTGCGTTCGTGTGTGCCTGTCGTCCATCCCGTCGACCTCCACAAGGGCTATCAGGTCTGTCAAGGGGACCGCAGGCACGCTCACAACAGGTGGAAGGTGCCCCCTTGACAGACCTGATCGGGCTGGCGCCAGGTCGACGGGATGGACGAAGAGCCCCACTTATACGTGGTTGAGAAGCGGCTGGTGCCGAGGGTGCGGGGCAGCGGCTTTGGTCATTACCTGGCGCGCAACAAAGGAAGACGAGTAGTATGCGGGAACCCCGACACCTCTCGTCGAGGCGTGAATTCCCCGGAGCGTCGTTCACATCCACTCTCGCGACGCCAGCAGGGTCGCCAGATCTGGAAGGATTTCTTCGACGATGCCGCGGTACGGGGGATATTGCAGATTGATGAAAACGTACTGCTCGAGCGCGTACTGTGTGGCGTCTCGATCAGGGTGTTCGGCGTGATAAGCCTCCCAGACAACCATCAGCTGGGCCGCGACCCGATCTCTGGTGTGAGGGTAGGCTTCCAGCGTTGGCTCCATCACGGGGTACCACAGGGCGTCCGGGGCGATGCTGCCGACCAGCATCATGAGCTCGCGGCCCGCGTCCATCGCGTCTTCGACCTCTCGAGCGATGTGCTCGGCCAGGATCGGGCGGGTCTCGGGCAGGCGCATCCACATGAGGTCGCCGAGCATGCCCAGGCTCCATGGCATCGGCACGTCAGCATCACCGTGTTCGGGAAACGCTGCGTCCACCGGACTGTCCCGGCGGGCCTGGAAGGAGCGCCCGCCTGGCAGTTCCACACGTCGCCATGTATCGTTCATGCTGGCATCTTATCGGAGTCACTCGCGCCGATCAGGCACACGCTACATTTGTGGAATGTTCCGACGTGGGGGATAGTCATCTTCGCCATCTTGTATGTATGTGCCTTCATATTCGCCATAACGAAACTTGTTCAACGACGTGGGGAAGAATGTTGGCATGAGACTTCTTGGCAGCCTTCCAAAACTTCGATACCGAACATCGAAAGGTTGTCGGTGTAGGATGAACGGGGCCGCTCTGCGAGCGCGGATCGTGTTGCGTTGTGCCGTGGCGAATCGATCTTCGACACCATGAATTAAAAGGACATGACTCAATGTGGAACGACACCATCGAACTTGCCCGGGAGTATTCGCGGCAGGCTGAACACGTAGACCCCTCTGAAACCTGGACGCCACAGGATTGGGACCGCGCTTCCGATGCGCTTCTTAGGTTGGTGAAGGCTGAAACCCCCGCATACCGCCTCGGTGAGGTATTGCGTTACGACGTCGGGCTCAGTCTCCCAGTGAATGTGGTCAAGACGACATACGAAAGACTCTTCGCGCTCGGGGTCAAGGATGTGCGCTCCAGGCTCTGTTATGCCCGGTACCTCCTGATGCACGGTCCCGATTGGGACCAAGAGGCCCGGGAAATCCTCGGCCAGCTCGAGGAGCCGGCGCGACAAGCTGGTGTCTGGAATGCTGACTTTCTGGGACATCACCCAGTCTTCTATGAAGACACGCCCAGGTAGGGGTTGCCTTGGAGGCGAGCGACGTGGAGCACTCCCTGACCGACATGCGACAGGGTGGGCGATCGGGCAGCGAACTGAGGCAGCGGTACCTCCACGCTGATCTCGCCTCGATCCCGGGATGCCTCGACCTGCTGGCGTGGACGATCAGCAGGCCGTGGAGCATGACGTACTGGGGGACTCCCGGTGACAGGGCTGTGCGCTCTCAGCAGCGGTGACCTCGTCGTCGCCGGCGGTGCGGGGGATCTGGCGCTCGTCTCCGTGCGCACTGACGCCGCGAATGCGGAAGCGTTGAACGGTGGTGCGATGCGAGACGCCGTCATAGCTTTTGTGGACGCCACGTCCGAGGTTCCCGACGATGGCGTTTTGTGGGACCAGCTCGTCACGACCGACGGAACCCGCGCGTGGGCGGCAGACGACCTAGCAACCGTGACCACTGCAACCACGACCGACCCGACCTGGCTACAACTCCAAGCCATCCTCAACACCCGCCACCAACGCGATGCGCAGCCGGGGGCGCGTTCCCCCCACAGCGCGACATCACCGCCTGCAATCACGCTAGGCGATGCACATCAGATGGCGGAAGTCTGTCGCACATCACCGGTCGGATCACAGGTTTCATGCCAGAGACCCAGCAAGAGAGCGTCTGATGGACAGCTATGACCGCCGCCGGTTCCACACCTTCGGCTTCGAACCGAACTACACGGTCGAGGTGGACCCGCCGTTCCCGCCTGACGGGACCTGGGATTGCCCGATCGTCGAGGTGGACACCGACGGCCGGGCGCACCCGCGCGCGGTGTTCGAATCTCGGACGGCCTTGATCGCGCGAGTCGAGCCCGCGGAGGGGCCAGCGTGGCTCGGTATGTTCGCCAACGGCGGGCTCGGTCAAGTCGATGAGACCTTCGCCTGCCCCGGGCCCGGGCAGCTGTGTGTGGTCGCGGAAGGGATGGCCTACCTCATCCGCGTCGATTCGCCGATCGACGGTGCCGTCATCGTCCAGGACCAGGTGCAACACGTAGTCGCCGACGAGGAACACCAGCTTCTGCTGCTGGCCAATGACCTCGACTTGGTAGCAGTCGGCGTCAATGGCCTGGCATGGCAATCGCCTCGGCTGGCTCTCGACGGCCTCAGCATCACGGGCGCGGACTCCGAGGGCATCCACTGCCACGCGTGGCTTGGTGATCACGATGGATCCACCGAACTCGTCACGGTCGATCCCCGTACGGGGCAGGTGGCAGCCGGTCCAGTGCTTCCCGATCAGCTGCGGTACTGACCGCCCAACAGTGGATCAGGTCAGAAGCGGTAAAGTCTACGGTGTGCAACCCGTGCGTCGCGCGGCTGTGCGGGCACAGCGGGATGGCGGTGACTGGGCAGGTCTGCAGGCGCCAGATTCGGCCGGTGATGGTTGAGGCTGCGACGGCGATGGACGGCATCGTGGGCAGAAGGGTCCGGGCACCGTAGTCAGGCACTTAGTCAGGCATGTCCCCAAATGGTCCCCAGCGGGGATCATGACCGCGATGACCCATGAACGCAAAAGGGACGCTTGAGCTGCGGTTTTACCGCTCAAGCGTCCCTTTTGTCCCGGTCGGGCTGACAGGATTCGAACCTGCGACCCCTTGACCCCCAGTCAAGTGCGCTACCAAACTGCGCCACAGCCCGGACCCGTGCTCCCCGGAGGTGCTCCGTGAAGCGCGATGTGAGTACTGTAGCGGGTCGCGATCGGGGGGTTGCAGGGAGGTCCATATTTGCGGCCTGAGCAGCGGAAACCCCGGCCACAGAGGGTGAACCCCGGGGCGTCGACCACCCAACCTCAGTTCGGGTTCTCAGCGTGCGTCAACGTCTGCCAGGCGACGAACAGGTTGTTCGTCCCCGCCGGGCGTTGGCGTTCCGTCAGGGCTTGGGTGTTGGTCATGGCGATGCCGAGGCGCCCATGCAGCGCGTTGTAACCCACCTCCGTCACCGGGCCCAGGCCGAGGTTCAACGAGCCGCCGCAGAGGTTCGAGGGGACTGCGGCGCCGAGTTCGTACTTGGATTGGAAGCCGAGGGCCTGGCGGAGGCGTTCGCCGATGTCGGTGCCGTAGAGGTCTTGGCCCTGGATGCGCGAGGTTTCGGCGACGTCGGCGATGGAGGCGATGCCGTAGCCCGTGTGGACGAAGTCGCGGCAGGTTTCCTGGGTGAGGCCGGTGGTGAAGGTGGACTGTTTCTGCCAGTAGTTGACGATTTGGTCGCGGGTGGACAGTCCGCTGCCGGGCACCGTTTTCGGGAGGGCGCCGTCCGAAGACAGATACACGTACGCCGCGACGCGGTTGCGGTAGCGGGTCATGGCGGAGTCGTAGCTGGACTTGTCGTCGAGGAACACGGAGATGCCGACGGCGGCCTCGGTCATGACGAGCTCCCAGTTGCCGTTGCTGTTGGAGCCGGCCAGGAGCTTGGGCAGGTAGACGTTGCGCAGCATCGTCGCGAAGCGGCCGGCGTTGGGCCAGCTCGTGTAGGTCGACTTGATGAGCTCCGCGGCGCGCGACCACGACGCGCCGGCCCAGCCCGTCTGCAGGGGTGCGTTGCTGTTGGTGTGGCTGGTGATCGTCGCGGACCACGCGTCCATCAACGCGATGGCCTTCTGTGCGTAGCGCGCGTCCTGCGTGATGTACCAGGCCAGGGCGTCGGTGTAGGCGGCGATGGCGTCTTCGCGTTCGTCGGTGCAGCCGTTGTTCGGGTTGGAGTACGAGCCGCACTCCACGACGGCGCGGGGTTTCGCCGTGCGCGTGAGCGAGGCGTACTTACTGCCCATCATCTGGTCGTACGCGCTCTTCCACGGCTGCGCGCCGGCGTTCACGTTGGCGCGCACGAAGTCCAGCTGCGGACGGCTCACGAGCACGCCCGGGTGGGTGAACGTGGCCGGAGCGGCGGAGACCGGTGCCGCCAGCAGTCCCAGAGCAACGGGGATCGTCGCGACCAGCGACGCGAGTTTTCGGGCCCGAAAGGACATGGCTCTCCTCGGTGAGGGGGAAGGGAGGTCGTCGTCGATCTCGATCACCGGTGAGCGCTGCGCACCAGTGTCATGGTCCAGACCACCTCACGTCAAGCAGGAACGTGGACATAATTCGCATTCGAAAAACGTGTTCAGCCCGCTGAATGAACTCGAATGGCGGCTTCTGCGGATAACCCGTGACACTGCATCCGAGAAGGGGTGATCGATGGACGACGCGGGGGTGATCGGCCGGTCCGTGGCCGAGCCCGACCTGTTCGCCGCCATCTTCGACCGGCACGCACCGCACATCCACCGCTACCTCGCGCGGCGGCTGGGCCGGGACGTGGCCGACGACGCGCTGGCGGACACGTTCCTGGTCGCGTTCGGCAAACGGGCTCACTACGACGGCACCCGGTCCGACGCGCGGCCGTGGCTCTACGGCATCGCGACCAACATCGTGAGCCGCCACCGCCGCGACGAGGTGCGCCAGTACCGCCTGCTGCGCGCAGTCGGCCCGCAGGCCGCGGTCGACGGGCACGCCGACCGCGTGGCCGTGCAGGTCAGTGCCCAGGCCCGCGGGCCGGAACTCGGCGCGGCGCTGGCGGCCCTCAACGCCAAAGACCGCGACGTCGTGCTGCTCATCGCCGCCGAGCAGCTCTCCTACGAGGAGGTCGCCCAGGCGCTGGGAATACCCGTCGGGCCCGTGCGGTCCCGGCTCAACCGCGCCCGCCGCCAGTTGCGCGCCGCCCTCGGCGGTGCCGAACACCCCGACGTGAAGGAGGTTCCGTCCCATGGATGAGCTGCGGCTGGTCCGCGACCGCGCGGCCGACGTCCCGCTGCCCGACCTGGCCGAGCTGGGCGCCGCCCGCGCCCGGCTGCTCTCGGCTGCCGCGAGCGAACCTCGCCGCAAGACCGGGAAACGCCTTCGGCGGGCCGGTGCCGCGACGCTGGGGCTCGCGGCGGCCATCACCGCCGTAGTCTCGTTCGCGCCCACCGGAGACGGACCGCTGACCCCTCCGCAAGCGGCCGCCGACCCCGTGCGCGTGCTGCACGGCGCCGCGGCCGAGGCCCTGAAGCTGCCCGACACGCCGCCGCGGCCTGACCAGTTCGTGTACGTCAAAACGCAGTACGCCTACAGCGACCGCGAAGCCTGGATCTCCGCCGACGGCAAGCACGACGGTTACGTCAAGCAGGACGGCCAGGCCTTCCCCTTGCCGGCCTGCGTCGACGGCGAGTACCGCGTCGAGGGCGCCAACAACCCGGCCGCCAACGGCACGGAAGAACCGTGCGTCGTGGTGCCGGCGTACCGGACCGACCTGCCGACCACCACCGCCGCGATGATCGGCTACCTGAACAAGAACCACAGCGGCGACGCCGGCGACGTGAACGCGATGGGCAAGGACGTGCAGATGCTCGTCGGCGAGACCTACCTGCCGCCGCAGACGAAGGCCGCCCTGTTCGACGCCGCCGCCAAGGTGCCCGGGCTGCAGGCCGTGGACCACGTGACCGACGCGGCGGGCCGCCCGGGCGTCGGCATCACCTGGCCCGGCAACGGCGTGACCCTGGTCTTCGACGCGAAGACCTTCACCTACCTCGGCACCACGCAGGGCGCCGTGGTCGGCTACGGAATCGTCGACCACGTGGGGCAGCTGCCGCGCTGAGGCCTCAGCGGCCGGTGAAGCTCGCCTTGCCGGGCCCTTCGGTGAGGAACGACTTCACCGCGCCGCGCAGGTCGTCGGTGTCGAACAGCTCGGCGGCGATCGCGGTGACGTGGGCGTTGGCCTCAGGCACACCACCGTGCTCGAAGTGCGCCAGCACACGTTTGGTGGCCGCGTGCGCCCGGGTGGGGCCTTCGGCCAGCCCGCGCGCGAAGGAGCGCGCCGCGGCGTCGAAGCCCTCGTCGGGCAGCACGCGGTTCACCACGTTCCAGCGTTCGAGCGTCTCGGCCGAGTAGGTGTCGCCGGTGAACACGAACTCCTTGGCGCGGGCCACTCCCGCGCGGGCGGCGAGGCGCTGGGTGCCGCCCATCGTCGGCGTCAGGCCCACCACCTTCTCCACGAGCCCGAACTTGGCCCGCGAAGCGGCCAGCAGCAGGTCGCACGCCACGGCGACCTCGAACGCCCACGTGAGGCACAGGCCGTGCGCGGCGAACACCGTGGGGAACGGCAGCGCGGCGATGCGGTCGGGCACTGTGAGCAGCTCGTCGAAGAACACCTTCGCCTCGGCCGGCGAGCCCTGCGCGTCGAACAGCGCGACGTCCACGCCACCGCTGACGACGCGGCCCTCGGCCCGGATGAGCAACGCCCGCGCCGGCTGGGCTTCCAGGGCGGCGACGGCTTCGAGCAAGTCGCGTTGCAGCGAAGCGGTGTAGAGGTTGAGCGGCGGCGCGTCGATCGTCAGCACCGCCAGGCCGTCTTCGCGGTCGAGCCGGGTCACGCGTTCTCCTCGTTGTCCAGCAGCTTGTCCCAGTACGCCTGGGCCGCGGGCCGCCATTCCACGTGCTTTCGGTGGAACAGCTCGCTCGCCTTGCGCCCGCTCCACTCGGCGGGCAGCAGCTCGGCCGGCAGCCGCGGGTCGAGGAACGGGAAGCGCCGCCATTCGTGCACCAGCTCGGTCTGCGCGCGCAGGACGGCCGGGTCGCCCGTGGGGCGCAGGCCGGTGAAGCGGTCGATGAAGTCCTCGTAGCTGTCGGTCAGCTCCGAGAGGTCCCACGACCGCTCGACCATGCTCTCCTGCTCGCCGACCTCGCCGTATGCGGCCGTGAACGACATCGCCTGGGCGTCGAGCTGCAGCTCCGCAACGATCTGCTGCGCTTCGTGCTGCCGGCCCGGGTCCGGGCTCACCCACACGCCGGCGACGGGCGAGCCGAACCCGGCCCACGTCAGGCGCGTGCGCAGCCGGTGGCGCAGGTCCCGTTTGGCCTCGGGCACCGACACGATCAGCATCAGCCAGCGGCCCTCCCACGCGACGGCCTCGCGCCCGAACGCGTAGATCCGCTCCGCGCCTTCGGTGAGCAGCCGACGGCCGGGCGGCGTGAGCGACCAGCGCACGCGCCGGCCGACGCGTTCGGACACCAGCCAGCCCTCGGCGGCCGAGCGCGCGAGTGCCTGGCGCGCCGACTTCTCCTCGATGTCCAGTATCCCCAGCGCCTCGACGAGCATGGACGTCCACACGGGACGGTCGCGGGGCAGCACGTACTCGCCCAGCACGGTCATCAACAGGGACCGGGCACTCGCGTGGCTGACCTCGCGGCGCCTGCTGACCGTCGGCCGCGGCGCCGCCGAGCGGGGTTCCCGCTGCTTCGTGCGCTGGCCGAGCGTGACCGACGTGGCGGGTTCCGCCATCGCTTTCACCGACCTCACTGCTCCGTGGTACGTAACCCGCCCAGGCTACCCACGTTCAGTGACCGAGACGACACTCGACACACTGGGAGCGCGTCGGCGGCGCGGAGCGGCACCCGTAGAATCAGCCGGGAAATGAGCGCAACACTCGTCGCGAAGGGCCTGGCCTCCGGCCACGGCGACCGCATCCTGTTCTCCGGCCTCGACCTGGTCGTCGCTCCCGGCGACGTCGTCGGGCTGGTCGGCGTCAACGGCGCCGGCAAGTCCACGCTGCTGCGCACCCTCGCGGGCCTGCAGCCGCCCGAGTCGGGGGGGATCCGGCTGAACCCGCCGACGGCCACCGTCGGTCACCTCCCGCAGGAGCCGGAGCGGCGGCCGGGGGAGTCGGTGCGGCAGTTCCTCGCGCGGCGCACCGGGGTCGCCGAAGCGCAGCGTGAACTCGACGCCGCCACCGAAGCGTTGACCGAGGGTGTCGCCGGCGCCGACGACACGTACGGGACGGCCCTCGACCGTTGGCTCGCCCTCGGCGGCGCCGACCTCGACGACCGCGCGGGCGAGGTCGCCGCGGAGCTGGGGCTGGCCGTGGACCTCGACCAGCCGATGGTCTCGCTGTCGGGCGGGCAGGCCGCGCGCGCCGGGCTCGCGTCGCTGCTGCTGAGCCGGTACGACATCTTCCTGCTCGACGAGCCCACCAACGACCTCGACCTCAACGGCCTCACCCGTCTCGAGCGGTTCGTCACCGGCCTGCGCGCCGGCACGGTGCTCGTGAGCCACGACCGCGAGTTCCTCGCCCGCACCGTGGACCGCGTGGTGGAGCTGGATCTCGCGCAGCAGCAGGTGAACACGTTCGGCGGCGGCTACGAGTCCTATTTGGAGGAACGCGCCGTCGCGCGCCGCCACGCGCGCGAGGACTACGAGGAGTACGCCACCACTCGCTCCGCGCTGGAGGCGCGCGGGCAGATGCAGCGCTCGTGGATGGAGAAGGGCGTCAAGAACGCGCGGCGCAAGCAGACCGACAACGACAAGGTCGGCCGTAAGTTCCGCAGCGAGGCCACGGAGAAGCAGGCGTCGAAGGCGCGCCAGACCGAGCGCATGATCGAGCGCCTGGAGGTCGTGGACGAGCCGCGCAAGGAGTGGGAGCTGCGCATGGAGATCGCGGCGGCCCCGCGTGCCGGCGCGGTCGTCGCTACGCTGCGGGGTGCCGTCGTGCACCGCGGCCCCTTCACGCTCGGTCCCGTCGACCTCCAGGTGGACTGGGCGGACAAGGTCGCCATCACGGGCGCCAACGGCGCGGGCAAGTCCACGCTGCTGGCCGCCCTGCTCGGCCGGCTGCCGCTCGATGAGGGCAGCGCGGCGCTCGGCCCCGGCGTCGTCGTCGGCGAGGTCGACCAGGCGCGCCGGCTGTTCCTCGACGACGTCCCGCTGGCCGACGCGTTCGCGCGCGAGGTCCCGGAACTGCCCGACGCCGAGGTCCGCACGCTGCTCGCGAAGTTCGGCCTCAAAGCCGCGCACGTGCTGCGCCCCGCGGCCACGCTCTCGCCGGGCGAGCGCACGCGCGCCGCTCTCGCGTTGCTGCAGGCGCGCGGGGTGAACCTGCTCGTGCTCGACGAGCCCACCAACCACCTCGACCTGCCCGCGATCGAACAGCTCGAGTCCGCTTTGGACCGTTACCCCGGCACACTGCTGCTCGTGACCCACGACCGCCGCATGCTCGACGCCGTCTCGGTCACGCGGCGTTTCGAAGTGGTGGACGGGAAAGTCACCGAGTCCTGACGCGTCAGCCGGCCACGGCGTAGGGCGGAAGGCTTGTCAGGTCGCGCGAAACACCGCGGCGGCGAGTGAAGCCCGTTCTGCCGTCGCGAGCCGTGTCCGGCGCGGCGGCGGATCGGCCGCGCGCGAGCGTGCCGCGCGACGTTCCGGTGATCGAGACGCGTCAGCCGGCCACGGCGTCGACCCCCGTGGTGTGCGACGGGTGGACCACCACGAGGACCTTGCCCGGCGAGGTGGCGTAGCCGACGAACTGGTCCACTCCTTCGGCGGGCAGGTAGCGGCGCGCGATGAGTTCCGAACCGCTACGTACACGTGCGGGGTCGGTGACGATCTCGGCCGTCCCGTTCACCGAGACGGCGGCGAACCAGACGGGGACGGCGTGCGGGCGGCCGTCGGCACGGACGGTGACGAAGATGGCGCTGCGGCTGCCTTCGATGAGGAAAGTGCGGGCGCGTTCGGCGGACATCGGGGTGGCCATCTCGGGTTCCTCCAGTGGTCGGGCCCGGCGCGCTCAAGCCGGGTCACGGTTGCGGCCACCGTAACCCGGCGCACCGACAAAACCGGCTCACCCGGCAGTTTCAGCCGATCGCCAAAACGCGCTCACGGCCGGTCGGTGAGGTATCCGCCCATCGTCGTGAAGTAGTCGGCCGCGGCCAGCTCCGTGCCGTCCTCCGTGCGCACGCGTTCCACCAGCAGGCCGGGGGAGTGACCGCGCCGCGCCGCGGGACCGGCGACGATCACCACGCCGTCGCCCTCCTTGATGAAGATGCGGCCCGGCGTGCCGCCGTAATGCCCGGCCGACACCGACGCCCGCACGATCCGCAGCCGCGCCCCGCGGTGGTAGGCGAACGCGTTGGGGTACGGGTCGGACTGCGCCCGCACCAGCCGTTCGATGTCCGAAGCGGGCCACGTCCAGTCGATCAGACTGTCGCGTGGCGCGCGTTTGTGGAAGAAGCTCGCCTTCGACCGGTCCTGGGCGATCGGCACCACGGTGCCCGTCTCGATGAGCGAGAGCGCCTCCGCGACGATCGGCTCGATGAGATCCACCGTGCGGTGGAACAGATCCGTGGTCGTGTCCTTCGGGCCGACCGGCACCGCGCGCTGCACCACGATGTCGCCGGCGTCGAGCTCCGCGTTCATCATGTGGGCGGTCACGCCGACCTCGGGTTCGCCGTTGACCAGCGCCCAGACCAGCGGCGAGAACCCGGCGTACGCGGGCAGCAGCGAGTCGTGGACGTTGAGCGTGCCGTGCGGCGGCAGGTCGAAGATCTCCGGCGGCAGCCAGGTCCGCCAGTTGTTCGCGACGATCAGCTCCGGCTCCGCGGCCTTGAGCTCCGCCAGCAGCTCCGGGTCGTCGGGGCGGTTGCGCAGCAGGGCGCGGATTCCGTGGGCCTCGGCGAGCTCGGCCACCGAATCGTCCCAGATCTTCTCGTACGCGTGGTCGCTCTTGGGGTGCGTGACCACGAGGACGACCTCGTGACCAGCGTCGATGAGGGCCCGCAAGGTGCGGTGCCCCCAGGTCTGGTAGCCGAACATGGCCACGCGCATCGGCGAATCCCTTTCACGGTCGAGGGGACGAACATCACCCACAAGGTACTAGCTGAGCCTCTCCTAAGTTAGGTTAGGGTTTCCTGAGCTTTTCGAGTGGAGCTGAGCCGAACCGAGATGCGGCAGTGCCGCGCTAGGGGACTTTCATGTCACGAGCAGTGGTCGATGGCCGGGTGCCGGTGTACGACGTGGTCGGGGTGGGGTTCGGACCATCGAACCTCGCCCTCGCGATCGCGCTGACCGAGTACAACGCCGCGCCCGGGTCCGGTGACACGGTCACCGCGCACTTCCTCGAGCGCCAGCCGCGCTTCGGCTGGCACCGCGGGATGTTGATCGACACCGCCACGATGCAGGTCTCGTTCCTCAAGGACCTCGCGACCATGCGCAACCCGACGAGCGGGTTCAGCTTCCTGAACTACCTGCACGCCAAGGGCCGGTTGATCGACTTCATCAACCACAAGAACCTGTTCCCGCTGCGGATCGAGTTCCACGACTACTTCGAGTGGGCGGCCGCCAAGGTCGACGACGTCGTGTCCTACGGCACCGAGGTGCTCTCGGTCGAGCCGGTCCGCGACGGCGACGAGGTGGTCTTCTTCGACGTCCGCGCGAAATCCGGCGACGAGATCGTGGAGCTGCGCGCCCGCAACCTCGTGCTGGGCACGGGATTGCGACCCAACCTGCCCGAGGGCGTCACCGGCGGTGAGCGGATCTGGCACAACAGCCAGCTGCTGCCGCGCGTCGAACGGTTGCGCGGCAGCGAACCGAAGCGGTTCGTGGTGGTCGGCGCGGGCCAGAGCGCGGCCGAGGTCGCGGCCCTGCTGCACGACGAGTTCCCTCGCGCCGAGGTGTGCGCGGTCTTCGCGCGCTACGGCTACAGCCCGGCCGACGACAGCTCGTTCGCCAACCGGATCTTCGACCCGGAGGCGGTCGACCACTTCTACGGCGCCAGTGAGCCCGTGAAGGACCGGCTCATGCGCTACCACGGGGCCACCAACTACTCCGCGGTCGACCTCGACCTGATCGACGAGCTCTACCGCCGCGTGTACCAGGAGAAGGTGCTCGGCGTGGAGCGGCTGCGGCTGTTCAACGTCTCCCGGCCCGTGGACGTGACCGACCACGGCACGCACGTGCGCGCGACCGTCGAATCGCTGACCACCGGTGAACGCGCGGTGCTCGACGCCGACGCGGTCGTCTACGCCACCGGGTACCTGCCCGCGGACCCGACGCCGCTGCTCGGAGAGCTCGCCGCGGGCTGCCGGCGCGACGCGGAAGGCCGGCTGCGCGTGGAGCGCGACTACCGCATCACCACCGACGCCGCCGTGCGCGGCGGGCTCTACCTGCAGGGCGGCACCGAGCACACGCACGGCATCACGTCGTCGCTGCTGTCCAACACCGCGGTGCGCGTCGGTGAGATCCTGCGGTCCATTGTGGATCGCCGGGCCGCCGTGGCGCACCTGGCCGAGTACGCGGTGAGCGGCACGCGCTGACGGCGCGGCGCCCAGAGTCAGTCCAGCTTCAGTCCAACGGTGGAGGCTCCCAGATGACCGGCGTCGTGCCCGGTTCCCCCTTGACCGCGGCGCAGGCCGGGGTCTTCTTCGCGCAGTCGCTCGCCCCGGCGGACCCGGCGTACCGCATCGGCTGGTACGCCGACGTGCGCGGCCGCGTCGATCCGGCACGGGTCGCGGACGCGGTGCGCCGGGCGGTCGGCGAAGCCGAGGGGCTGCACGTGAGGGCCGAGGCCGACGAGACCGGCGTGCCGCGGCAGTACCCGGCGCCGTGGGCGGCCGCGGTGCCCGTGGTGGACCTGTCCGGCGAGCCCGACCCCGAAGCGGCGGCGCACGCGTGGGCGCGGGCGGCGCTGGCCGAGCCGGTCGACCTCGCGCGCGGGCCGTTGACCGCGCACGCGGTGCTGGTGCTGGGACCGGATCGCGTGTGGTGGGCGCAGACGTTCCACCACCTGGTGACCGACGCGTACGGCCAGGCGGTGCTCACCCGCCGGGCCGCGGAGCTCTACGACGGCGCCGAGTCCACCGTGGACTGGTCGGTGGCGCCGCTCGTGGCCGCCGATGGCGAGTACCGGGAATCGGCCGCCTACGAAGCGGATCGCACGTACTGGCGCGAAAAGCTCGCCGGTCGGCCCGATCCGGTGCGGCTGGCCGGCGGCGACGGTGAGGTGGTCCGGCGGTCGGTCACGCTGCCGGCCGCCCGCGCCGACGCGCTGCGGAAGTTCGCCGGCAACCACGGCACCCGCCTGTCGCGCGTGGCACTCGCGGCGCTGGCGGCCTACGCGCACCGGGTGACGGGCGCCGAGGACCTCGTGCTCGGCCTGCCCGTCGCAGCGCGTGCCGACGTCGCTCTGCGCGACCGGCCCGGAATGCTGTCGAACCTCTTGCCACTGCGGGTTTCCGCGCGGCCCTCGACGACGCCGGCCGAGCTGGTCGCCGCGGTCGCCCGCGAGGTCGCCGACCTGCTCGACCACGGCCGCTACCGGGGTGAGGACCTCGCGCGCGAGGCGAACCTGACCGGCGGGATGCACGAGCTCACCGGGCTGAGCCTCAACTTCCTGCCGGAGGTCTCGGTCGCGTTCGGCGAAGCCGCGGCGACGGTGCACAGCGTCGCGCTCGGCCCCGTCACCGACCTCGCCGTGACCGCGCACGACGCCGGCGCGGGCGGCGCGCTGCGGCTCGAGTTCGCCGCGGCCGGCACGCCCGAAACGCTCGCCGAGCACGAACGCCGTTTCCTCGCCGTGCTCGACGCGATGGCCGCGCACGCGGACCGTCCGATCGCGGCGATCGACCTGCTCACCGAACGCGAACGGCAGCTGGTGCTGACCGACTTCGCGACCTCGCCCGCGGAGTCGCCGGAGCTGAACTGGCCCGAGGCCTTCGCCCGTGTCGTCGCGCGGCAGCCAGAGGCCGTCGCCGTGGTGTGCGAGGGCCGGCAGCTCACCTACGCCGAGCTCGACGCCGCCGCGAACCGCCTGGCGCGCCTGCTCGCCGCCCGCGGGGTGGCGGCCGAGGACGTGGTCGCCGTGGCGCTGCCGCGCTCGATCGACCTGGTCGTGGGCCTGCTGGGCGTGCTCAAGGCCGGTGCCGCGTACCTGCCGCTGGATCTGGACCTGCCCGAGGACCGCCTGGAGTACCTGCTGACGGACGCGGGCGCGCGGGTGGTCCTGTCGGTCGCCCGATCCGCGGACCACCTGCCCGTGGTCGGCGACGTCGTGCTGCTGGACGACCCTGTGGTGCGCGCGGAGCTCACCGCTCTGGACGGCGGGCCCGTCGACCTCGGCGGCCTGCGGCTCGACCGCGCCGCGTACGTCATCTACACCTCCGGTTCCACCGGCAAGCCCAAGGGCGTGGTGCTCTCGCACGACGGCATCGGCAGCCTGATCGTCACGGCCACCGAGCGCATCGGGATCACTCCCGAGAGCCGGGTCGTGCAGTTCGCGTCGGCGGGGTTCGACGTGACGGTGTGGGATCTCGCGATGTCGCTGTGCGTGGGCGGGCGCGTGATCGTGGTGCCCTCGCACCGTCGCGTCGCGGGCGTCGAGCTCACCGGCTACATCGCCGACAACGCCGCCACGCACATGATCCTGCCGCCCTCGCTGGTGGCCGCGCTGCCGGCCGACTGCGAGCTGCCGAAGGGCGCTGTGCTCATCGTCGGCACGGAAACCGTGCCGCCCGAGCTGATCGCGCGCTGGGCGAAGGACCTGCGTGTGGTCGCCGCGTACGGGCTCACCGAAGCGACGGTGAACTCCACACTGTGGCTCGCGGAAGCGGACTGGACCGGGCCGATCCCGATCGGGCGCCCCGACCCCAACACCCGCTGCTACGTGCTGGACACCGCGCTCAACCCCGTGCCACCGGGCCTCGAGGGCGAGCTCTACGTGGGCGGCCGCGGCCTCGCGCGCGGGTACGTCGGGCGTGCCGGGCTCACCGCCGAGCGGTTCGTGGCCGACCCGTTCGCCGGCCCGGGCGAGCGCATGTACCGCACGGGCGACCGCGTGCGCTGGCGCGCCGACGGGAACCTCGACTTCCTGGGCCGCGCCGACCACCAGGTCAAGATCCGCGGCTTTCGTGTCGAACCCGGTGAGATCGAATCGGTGATCGCGGCGCACGACGGCGTCGCACGCGTGGCGGTGGTGCCGCGCGAGGTCAAGCCTGGTGATCGGCGGCTGGTCGCGTACGTGGTGCCGGAGCAGGCGCCGGGTGCCGACCGGGACGCGGCGCGGGAGGCTCCGCAGGTCGACCGCTGGAAGAACGTGCACGAGCTGCTCTACTCGGTCGCCGATCGCGACCAGTTCGACGAGGGGTTCACCGGCTGGAACTCCAGCTACGACGGGGAACCACTGCCACTGGGCGACATGCGCGCGTGGCGGGAATCCACTGTGGACTCGATCCGGGCGCTGCGGCCGCGTCGCGTGCTGGAGCTCGGCGTGGGCAGCGGGCTGCTGCTGTCGAAGCTCGCGCCGGACACCGACGAGTACTGGGCGCTGGACCTGTCCGAAGAAGTGGTGCGGCTGCTGGAAAGCCGCGTCGCGGACCGGGCGGAGCTGACTGGAAAGGTACATCTGCGGGCGCGCCCGGCGCACGAGCTGGGCGATCTGCCACAGGGGCACTTCGACACCGTGGTGATCAACTCCGTCGTGCAGTACTTTCCGAGCGCGGACTACCTCGTCGACGTGTTGCGGCAGGTCACGGGGCTGCTCGCACCCGGTGGCTCGGTGTTCGTGGGCGACGTGCGGAACCTGAGCCTGCAGCGCGTACTGCGCGCAGGTATCGCGGCCGCGCAGGGGGACGCGACGCCGGCCGCGGTCGACGCGGGTGTCGCTCGGGAGGACGAGCTGGTGCTCGACCCGGGCTTCTTCGCCGCGCTGCCGCGGCGGATCAGTGCGTTCACCGAGGCCGACGTCCGGCTGAAGCGCGCGACGTACGAGAACGAGCTCAGCCGGTACCGCTACGACGTCGTGCTGCGGACGGAATCCGCAGGCCCGCGCGAGGTCCCGGCGGTGCCGTGGGCCGAGCTCGGCTCGTCCGGGGCGTTCTCGGCTCACCTCGGCGAGCACCAGCCGGCCGCGCTGCGCGTGACGGGGATTCCGAACGAGCGGCTCATCCCGGACCTCACGGCGTTGCGGGCGCTCGACGGGGAGCCGGCGCCCGCCGGCGGTGCGGCGACGGACCCGGACGTGCTGGCCGAGCTGGCCGGCGCGGCCGGTTACCGCGCGGCGGCCACGTGGTCGGGGGAGACGGCGACGGCGTTCGACCTCGTGCTGTCGCGCGAGGAGCCGGTCGCGACGTACCTCGGTGCGACCGACGGTCCGCTCGCCAACGTGCCGGTGGCCTACCGCGATCCCGCGTCGCTGATGAAGGATCTGCGCACCCACGTCGAAGAGGCGTTGCCGCACTACCTGGTGCCCTCGGCGTTCGTGCCGCTGGACCGCCTGCCGATCATGACCAACGGCAAGCTCGACCGCGCCGCGCTGCCCCTGCCCGACTTCGGGACGCTGGCGCAGGGACGCTCGCCTCGGACTCCGCGCGAGGTCGCGTTGTGCACGGTGATGGCCGACGTGCTCGGCGTGCCCATCGCCGGCGCGGACGACGACTTCTTCGCGCTCGGTGGCGACAGCATCTCGTCGATCCGGCTCGTGCTCGGCGCCGCCCGGCACGGCCTCGCCATCACGCCACGGCAGGTGTTCCAGCACCGCACGGCGGAGGCGCTCGCCGCGTGCGCCGGTGAAGTGACCACAGCCGACGATTCGGCCGAGCCGTTGCTGGAGCTGTCGGAAACGGACTCGGCCGCCCTCGGCCCGCACGCCGAGGTGCTGCCGGTGACCCCGTTGCAGCAAGGGTTCTTCGTCCACGCCGCGTTCGAGGACGACGACGTCTACACCGTCCAGGAGGTCTTCGACCTCGCCGGACCGGTGGACCCGCCGACGCTGCGCCGCGCGGTGCAGAACCTCCTCGACCGCCATTCGTCGCTGCGGTCGGGTTTCCGCCAGCTCGACGACGGCCGCGTGGTCCAGGTCGTGGCCGCGCACGCCGAGCTGCCGTGGCGGGAGGTCTCGCCCGAGGCCGCCGCCGACGCGCTGGCCGCCGACCGCGACCGCCACTTCCCCCTCGACCGGCCGCCACTGCTGCGCGCCACGCTCGTCGGGCGCGAGCGGCTCGCCCTGACGTTCCACCACATCGTCGCCGACGGCTGGTCGGTCGCCGTGATGGTGCGCGAGATCCTCGCCCGCTACGGCGCCACCGAAGCGCTTCGGCCCGAGCCCGCCTCGCGGACGGCGCACCTGCGCCGACTGGCCGCACGCGACCACGACGCGGCACAGCGGGCGTGGGGTGCAGCGCTCGCGGGCATCGAGGAACCGACCCGCCTGGTGACCACGCCCGCCGGAGTGGCACCACGGCGTCCTTCGCGCGTGCACTTCGCCGTCGACGCGGCGACCACCGCCCGAGTGGGCGCGTTCGCGCGCGAGCACGGGCTCACGCTCGGCACCGTGCTGCACGGTGCGTGGGGTCTCCTGCTCGGCCGCCTGACCGGCCGCGGCGACCTGGTCTTCGGCAGCACCGTGTCGGGCCGCGACCCCGGCATCGCGGGGATCGAGGACGCCGTCGGCCTGTACATCAACACCTTGCCCGTGCGGGTCCGCTGGACCGGGGGCGACACCGTCGCCGGGCTGCTGCGGCGGTTGCAGGACGAGCAGGCCGCGCTGCTGGACCACCAGCACCTCGGGCTCGCCGAGCTGCAACGGATCGCCGGCGTGGGCCAGGAAGAGCTCTTCGACACGCTCGTCGTGGTCGAGAACTACCCGCGCGAGAACGACGACGCGGGCGCGCTGCGCGTGACCGGCGTCGAGGTCGTGGACGCGGTGCACTACCCGGTAGCGCTCATCGCCACGCCGGGCGACACGCTGGAGTTCGGGCTGAAGTTCGACGCGGCGCGCCTGGACGCGCGGGCGGCCGAGCAGCTCGCGGAGCGGTTCGTGCGCGTGCTCGAAGCGTTCGCCGCGGCCCCGGACGTGCCGGTGGCGCACGTGGACCTCGTCTCGGCCGCGGAGCTGGAACGGCTGGGCGAGCTGAACGCGACCGCCGTGTCAATGCCGGAGCAGACGCTGCTCACGGCGTTCGAGCGGCACGTGGCCGAGGCTCCGGACGTGACGGCCGTGCTGTTCGAGGACCAGCGACTGTCCTATGCGGACCTGGACACGCGCGCGGCCGCGCTGGCCCGGCGGTTGCGGGCCCGCGGTGCCGGGCCCGGGTCGGTGGTCGCCGTCGCGGTGCCGCGTTCGGCCGAGCTGATGGTGGCACTGCTGGGCGTGGTGAAGTCCGGCGCGGCCTACCTGCCGCTCGACCTGGACTACCCGGCCGAACGGCTCGAGTACATGCTCGCGTCCTCCGGAGCGACGCTGGTGGTCACCGAACCGGCGACGGCGGCGCAGGTTCCGGCCGGCCCGGAGCAGGTGCCCGTCGATGGTCCGGACGTCGCGGCCGAGCTCGGCCCGGTCACGGGGCCGGATAACGCCGCCTACCTGATCTACACGTCCGGTTCGACCGGCCGGCCCAAGGGCGTTGTGGTGACGCACCGCGCGATCGTCAACCGGCTGGCGTGGATGCAGCACGAGTATCGGCTGGGCGCCGACGACCGCGTGCTGCAGAAGACGCCGTCGAGCTTCGACGTGTCGGTGTGGGAGTTCTTCTGGGCGCTGCGGGAAGGCGCGGCTGTGGTGTTCGCCCGGCCCGACGGCCACCGCGACCCGGCGTACCTCGCCGAGGTGATCCGCACCCACGGTGTGACAACGCTCCACTTCGTGCCGTCGATGCTGGCCGCGTTCCTTTCCGTCGAGGAGGTCACCGACGATCGGCACTGGGCCGCGTCGCTGCGTCACGTGTTCACCAGCGGCGAGGCGCTGCCCGGCGAGGTCGCGGCACGCTGGCGGCGGCTGACGGGGGTGCCGCTGCACAACCTGTACGGCCCCACCGAGGCGGCCGTGGACGTGTCGTACTTCCCGTTCCGCGACGGTCCGGAAACGACTGTCCCCATCGGACGTCCGGTGTGGAACACGCGCCTGCTCGTGCTGGACACGTGCCTGCGCCCGGTGCCCGAGGGGGTGGCGGGGGAGCTGTACCTCGCGGGCGTGCAGCTCGCGCGGGGTTACCACGGGCAGCCCGCGCTGACGGCGGAACGGTTCGTGGCCGACCCGTTCGGCGAGCCCGGCGCGCGGATGTACCGCACCGGCGACTTGGCGCGGCGCCGCGCGGACGGCGAGCTCGAATACCTCGGCCGCACCGACCGGCAGGTGAAGATCCGCGGCAACCGCATCGAGCTGGGCGAGATCGAAGCCGTGCTCGCGGCGCAGCCGGGCGTTCAGGCGGCCACGGTCGTCGTGCGCGACAGCGCCCTGGTCGGTTACGCAGCCGGTGCCGTGGACGCCGACGCGCTCCGGGCCGCATTGACCGCGGCGTTGCCCGCGACGATGGTGCCCAACGTCCTCGTGGTGCTCGACGAACTCCCGCTGACCCCGAGCGGCAAGCTCGACTCCCGCGCCCTGCCCGCGCCGGCCGTCCCCGCGGCCGCGGCGACGGTGCAGCGCGGCGACGACCGCGAGTCCGCCCTGGCGGCGATCTTCGCCGACGTACTCGGGCTGGCCGAGGTCGGCGCGGACGGCGACTTCTTCCTGCTGGGCGGCGACAGCATCACGTCGATCAGCGTGTCGAGCCGGGCCCGCCGGGCCGGGTTCGACCTGAGCCCGAAGGACGTGTTCACCCACCGCACACCCGCCGCGCTGGCGGTGCTCGGCGGAACGCCCGTGGTGCAGCGGCCGGTGTCCGACCCGGACGGTGTCGGCGACGTGCCGCTGCTGCCTGAGGTCCACCGCCTGCGTGAACTGGGCGACGCCGGCGCCGAGTCGATCCAGCTGCGCCTGCCGGCCGACGCGGACACCGAAAGTCTCGCGGCCGCACTGCAGGCGGTGTTCGACCACCACGACGGGCTGCGGCTCAAGCGCAGCCGCGTCGCGTCCGTGCTGTGGTCGCTCGAGACGCGCCCGGCCGGCGCGGTCGATGCCGCCGAGGTGCTGCTCGCCGAGAACACCACTGCCGCGGACACCACGGCCGCGGACACCACGGCCGAGTTCGACCCGGACGCCGGGATCCTGCTGCAGGCCGTCCGGTCCGGCGACCGGCTCCTGCTCGCGGCCCATCCGCTGGTGGTCGACGCGCCGTCGTGGCGCACGATCGCCGCCGACCTCGCCACGGCGTGGACGGCGGTGCAGGCCGGGCGGGCGCCGGTGTTCGCCCCGGTGGAAACCTCGCTGCGCACCCACGCCCGCGCCGTCACCGAGCGGGCGCAGGCGCCGGAGCTGCTGGCAGACCTGGAACACTGGGCCGCGACGCTCGCACCGGGCGCCGCGACGGTCCCCGTCGCAGGGACGCCGATCGAACGCACCGTGCGGTTCCCACTCGACAAGAGCCGGGCCCTCGTCGAACAGCTGCCGGCGTCGGTGCGCGGCGACGTGACCGACGTGCTGCTCACGGCCCTCGCGCAGGCCGGCGGCGAGCTGATCGTCGACGTGCTCGACCGTCCTGAAGGTACACCCGCCGCGGTGGGCGCACTGCACACCGTGCGTCCGGTGCGGCTGACCGACCCGGACCTCAAACAGGTGAAGGACCTCGTCCGCGCGGCCCCCGACGCCGTCGGCTACGGGCTGCTGCGTTACCTCAACCCGCAGGCCGCGCCGTTGTTCGCCCAGCTCGCCCGCGCCGACGTGCTGCTGCGGTACGCGGGCCACGTGCCGTTCGGCGCGCGGGACTGGGACTTCGCGGCCGGCCCGGGCGCACCCGTCGGCGCGCACGCGCTGCGCATCGGCGCGGTCTGCGAGGACACGCCGGAAGGACCGGTGCTGGTGCTCACCTTCGCCGGTGCCACACCGGACTTCGTCGACCGCGTGGTCGTCGCACTGGCCGACCTCGCCGCGACGGACGTCGCCGCGGCCGGGCTGACCACGTCGGACCTCAGGCTGATCGAACTGGCACAGGACGAGATCGAGCACGTCGAACGGCTGAGCCCGCTGCCGCTGTCGGACATCTGGCCGCTTTCGCCGCTGCAGGAAGGGCTGTTCTTCCACTCCAGCTACGACCAGTCGCGCATCGACGTCTACACGATCCAGGAGGCCATCGACCTCGCCCGGCACCTCGATGCCGCCCGCATGCGTGCCGCGTGCGCGGCGCTGATGGACCGCACACCCAGCCTGCGCGCGGGCTTCACCAGTGACGGACTGCGCGGGCCGGTGCAGTTCGTCACCGCCGGTTTCCCGCCGCCGGTGACCGAAGTGGACCTGCGTGGGCTGTCCGAAGCGGACCGTGAGCGGCGGCTGGCCGAGCTGATGGAGCGCGACCGGACGACCCGGTTCGACCTCGGCACCCCGCCGCTGTTCCGGATCACGCTCGTGCGCCTCGGCGACGAACGCGACCGCGTGGTGCTCAACCGGCACCTGCTGCTGTGGGACGGCTGGTCCGCGTGGCTGTTCATCGAGCAGCTCTTCGCGCACTACGAAGGTGGCGAACAGCCGGCGAGCGGGTCCTACGTGGACTACCTGGAGTGGTTGTCCCGTCAGGACGTCGAGGACGCCACGGCGGCGTGGCGCTCGGCGCTGTCCGGGCTGGGCGAGCCGACGCTGATCGGCCCCGACACGCAGGGGCTGGAACCCGTCACGCCGGTCAACCTCGACGCGCACCTGACGCCCGAGCTGACCGACCGGCTGCGTGAAGAGGCCCGGCGCCACGGTCTCACGGTGAACTCGGTGCTCAACGCCGCGTGGGCGCTCGTGCTGTCCACGATGGTCGGCCGCCAGGACGTGGTGTTCGGCGCCGCCGTCGCCGGGCGGCCCGCCGCCGTGCCGGACATCGAGACCACGATCGGCTTGTTCCTCAACACCGTGCCGACGCGCGTGCGGCTCGTACCGGACGAGCCGGTGCTCGACCTGCTGCGCCGCATCCAGTCCGAGCGCATGGACCTCACGCCGTACGAGTTCATGAGCCTCGGCGTGCTGCAGCGCGAGGCCGGCCACCGCGTGCTGTTCGACACGCTGTTCGTGCTCCGCGGCGCGGACGGCGACGAGCGTTACGCCGGGCTGCGCCACCGCCACGGCATCACGAGCCTCGTGAACGTCGACGCCACGCACTACCCGTTGACGCTGGTCGTCACGCCGGGGCAGCCGATGCGCGTCACCCTGTCCTACCGCGACGACGTGATCGCGGCCGACGAGGCCGCCGTGCTGCTGAGCCGGTTCACGGCGCTCGTCGAGCAGCTCGTCGGCGACCTCACCGCACCCGTCGGCTCGCTGGAGACGGTGTCCGCCGAGCGCCGCGCGGAGCTGGCGGAGATCTGGTCGGCCACCGAGCACCCGATGGTGCGGGACACCATCGCCGACCTGCTCGCCGCCCAGGCCACCCACACACCGGATGCCACCGCCCTCGTGTTCGGCGAGCAGACGCTGACCTACGCGGAGCTCGACGAAGCCGTGAACCGTATGGCGCGGCTGCTGCTTTCCCGCGGCGCCGAGCCGGAACGCGTGATCGCGCTCGGCCTGCCGCGCTCGATCGACATGGTCGTGGCGCTGTTCGCCGTACTGCGAACCGGAGCCGCGTACCTGCCGCTCGAGCTCGACTACCCGGCCGACCGCCTCGCGCTGATGCTCGACGACGCCGGCCCCCTTTGCCTGGTCACGACCACGGCCGTCGCGCAGGACCTGCCGGAGGACCTGCCGTGGGTACTGCTCGACAGCGAGGAGACGCGCGCGGAACTCGGCGCGCTGTCCGGCGGCGAACTGGTGGACGCCGAGCGCCCGCTGTTCGGCCGCGACCGCGCCGGCCGCATGGAGCACCCCGCGTACGTCATCTACACCTCCGGTTCCACGGGGAAGCCGAAGGGCGTCGTCACGCCCTACCGCGGCCTGACGAACATGCAGCTCAACCACCAGGAAGCGATCTTCGGGCCGGCCATCGCGTCGGCCGGCGGGCGGCGGCTGCGGATCGCGCACACCGTGTCGTTCGCGTTCGACATGTCGTGGGAAGAGCTGCTGTGGCTCGTGGAGGGCCACGAGGTGCACGTGTGCGACGAGGAGCTGCGCCGCGACGCCCGCGCGCTCGTGGCGTACTGCGACCGCCACCAGGTCGACGTGGTGAACGTGACGCCGACCTACGCGCACCTGCTCATCGAGGAGGGCCTGCTCGAGGAAGGTCCCCTCGACGAAGACACTGCGAGCCACCGGCCCGCGCTGGTGCTGCTCGGCGGCGAAGCCGTGTCCGAATCGGTCTGGAACCGCCTGCGCGACACCGAAGGCGTCTACGGCTACAACCTCTACGGCCCCACCGAGTACACGATCAACACCCTCGGCGGCGGCACGACCGACAGCGACACACCCACCGTCGGCAAGCCCATCTGGAACACCCGCGCATACATCGTGGACAACTGGCTGCGGCCGGTGCCCGACGGCGTGCCCGGCGAGCTCTACATCGCCGGCACCGGCCTGGCCCGCGGCTACCTCGGGCGGGCGGCCCTCACCGCGGAGCGGTTCGTCGCGGATCCGTTCGGCGGGCCCGGCGCGCGCATGTACCGCACGGGCGATCTCGTGCGCCGGCGGCCCGACGGGAACCTCGACTTCCTCGGCCGCACCGACGACCAGGTGAAGATCCGCGGCTACCGCGTCGAGCTGGGCGAGATCGAGACGGCGCTGGCGCGGCACCCACAGGTCGCGCAGGCGGCCGTGATCGCGCGGCCGGACCCGTCGGCGCCGGGGTTGCAACGGCTCGTCGGCTACGTCGTGCCGGCCGAGCTGAGCGGCGACGAGCGCGACGCGGCCGAGGCCGACCAGGTCGGCGAATGGCAGCAGATCTACTCCGACGAGTACACCGAGATCCCGACCGCGCTGTTCACCGAGGACTTCGCCGGCTGGGACTCCAGCTATGACGGCACGCCGATCCCGTTGGCGCACATGCGAGAGTGGCGCGCGGCCACCGTCGCGCGCATCGGGGAGCTGGCGCCGCGGCGGATCCTGGAGATCGGCGTCGGCACCGGCCTGCTGATGGGGCAGCTCGCGCCGCACACCGAGGAGTACTGGGGCACCGACCTCGCCGCGCCGGTGATCGGCAAGCTCACGCGAGAGCTGGAGCGGGACCCGCAGCTGGCCGCCAAAGTCACGCTGCGGGCGCAGCCGGCGCACGAGTTCGGCGACCTGCCGCGTGGCCACTTCGACACCGTCGTCATCAACTCCGTGATCCAGTACTTCCCGAGCGTCGACTACCTCACGCAGGTGCTGAGCACGGCGCTCGATCTGCTCGCGCCGGGCGGTTCGCTGTTCGTCGGCGACGTGCGGAACCTGCGGCTGGCGAGGTCGTTCCACACGGCCATCCAGCTCACACGCGCCGACGCGACGTCCGACGTCGCCCAGCTGCGCCGCGCGATCGAACGCGGTGTGGCGCTGGAGAAGGAACTCCTGCTCGACCCGGACTACTTCACGGCGCTCGCGCACACGCTGCCCGGCGTCGGCGCGCGCATTCGCGTGAAGCGGGCCGAACTGCACAACGAGCTGAGCCGCTACCGCTACGACGTCGTGCTCACCAAGGACACCACGGGCGAGGTGCCGGTGGCGCAGGCGCCGCGCGTGCTGTGGGACGAGGTCGGGTCGCTCACCGAGCTGGAGAACAGGCTGACCGGCGACCAGCTGCGCGTCAGCCGGATCCCGGACGCGCGGCTCGCCGCGGAGTTCGCCGCGATGCGGGCGCTCGACGCGGGCGCGCCGCTGCTCGACGTGCTGGATCGCTTCCACAGCAGCGGTGACGGCGTTGAACCCGAAGCGGTGCACCGCCTGGGTGAGCGCCTGGGCTATGCCGTGCACACGACGTGGTCGACCGGCGTCGACGGGGTGTTCGACGCCGTGTTCGCCCGCGCGGAAGCACCGGTCTCGGGCCTGTACGTGCCCGCGGCGACCGGCACGAACCTCCCGCGGTTCGCCAACCGCCCCACCGCCGCGCGCAGCAGCGCCGAGCTGGTGCAGGTGCTGCGCGACGAGCTGAAGCGGCAGCTGCCCGAGTACATGGTCCCGGCCGCGTTCGTGACGCTCGGCAGCCTGCCCCTGACCGACAACGGCAAGCTCAACGTCCGTGCCCTGCCCGATGCCGAACCCGCCGTGTCGCTGGCCGAGAGCCGGCCCGCGGCTTCGCGCGAGGAAGAGGTGCTCTGCGAGCTGTTCGCCGAGGTCCTCGGCCTCGAGCGCGTGGGTGTGGAGGACTCGTTCTTCGACCTCGGCGGGCACTCGCTGCTCGCCACCCGCCTGATCAGCCGCGCGCGGACCGAGCTCGGCGCCGAGCTGGCGATCAAGGACCTGTTCGAGGCACCGACCGTCGCGGAGCTGGCGGCCCGGGCCGGGAGTGGTGAACCCGCGCGGCCTTCGGTCGTGCGCGCGCAGCGGCCCGAGCGCGTGCCGCTTTCGGCGGCTCAGCGCCGGCTGCTGCTGCTCGAAGAGCTGGGCGAGGTCGGCGAGGCCTACGACTTCCCGCTGTTCTTCCGCGTGCGCGGGGACCTCGACATGGCGGCGCTGCGCGCCGCGCTCGGCGACGTTGTCGCCCGGCACGAGTCGCTGCGCACCGTCTTCGCCGACCACGAAGGCTCGCCGTACCAACGGGTTCTCCCCGCGGCGGAGCCGGAGCTCACGGTCGGGGACCGCGCGGAGGCCGACCTGCCCGAGCGGCTGCGCGAGCTGGCCCGGTACCGCTTCGACCTGCGTCGCGAGCCGCCGCTGCGCGCCGAAGTGCTGCGGCTGGGCGATCGTGACCACGTGGTGGCGATCGTGCTGCACCACGTCGCCACCGACGAGTGGTCCGACCGGCCGTTCCTCGCGGACCTGACCGCCGCGTACGAGGCGCGCGTGGCCGGCCGCTCGCCGGAGCTCGCGCCGCTTCCCGTGCAGTACGCGGACTACGCGCTCTGGCAGGAGGCACTGCTCGACCGGCTCGGTTCCGAGCAGCTGGAGTTCTGGACCACGGCGTTGCGCGGCCTGCCGGACGAGCTGGCGCTGCCGGCCGACCGGCCCCGGCCCGCGCGGCCGAGCGGTGCCGGCCGGACCGTGCGCGCCGGACTGCCGGCCGAGGTCGCCCGGGCGCTGCACGGCTTGGCGGCGTCGTCGGGCGCGAGCATGTTCATGGTGCTGCACGCGACCGTCGCGACGCTGCTGCACCGGCTCGGCGCGGGCGAGGACATCCCGCTGGGCGCGCCGATCGCGGGCCGCACCGACGCCGCGCTCGACGAGCTGGTCGGGTTCTTCGTCAACACGCTCGTGCTGCGCGCCGACCTGTCCGGCGAGCCGACGTTCGCCGAGTTGCTCGCCCGGCTGCGCGACGCGGACCTTTCCGCGTTCTCGCACCAGGACCTGCCCTTCGACCGGCTGGTCGAGCAGCTGAACCCGGACCGCGTGCGGGGGCGCAACCCGCTGTTCCAGGTCATGACGGGCTACCACTACCGGCCCGACGGCGACCCGGACGTGCTGGGGCTGCCCACCGAGTGGCTCGAGGTGCCCGGTGAGACCGCGATGTTCGACCTGAGTTTCACGATGGTCGACGGCGCCGGTGCCGACATCACGTTGCAGCTCGAGTACGCGACCGATCTGTTCGACGCGGGCACTGCGGAGCGGGTGCTCGCGCGGCTGGTCTCCCTGTTCGGCCAGGTCGCCACCGAACCCGTCGCCACGATCGGCGACTACGACCTGCTCGGCGACGACGAACGCGAGCTCGTTGTGCGCCAGTGGAACGACACCGCGCACGAGAGCGAACCGGCGACGGTGGCGGAGCTGGTCGAAGCCCAGGTGGCGGCGACGCCGGACGGTGTGGCCGTCGTGTTCGAGGGCACTTCCCTGACCTACGCCGAGATGGACGCGTGGGCCAACCGGCTCGCGCACTGGCTGCGGGAGCAGGGCGCCGGCGCCGAATCGGTGGTCGCGGTCGCGCTCCCGCGCTCGGTCGAGCTGGTCGTGGCGCTGTACGCCGTGCACAAGGCGGGCGCCGCCTACCTGCCGCTCGACCCCGGCCAGCCGGCTGGGCGCGTGGAGTACCTGCTCGCCGACGCCGCTCCGGTGTGCGTCCTCGACGACCCGGCGCTCCTCGGGCGGCTGGCCGGCTACCCCGCCACGGCACCGGAACGAGTGGCGTGCCCGGCGAACCCCGCGTTCGTCCTCTACACGTCCGGTTCGACCGGCCGGCCGAAGGCCGTGGTGGTCCCGCACGACGGCGTGGTGAACCGGCTGCGCTGGCTGCAGCACGCGTATCCGCTGGACGCGACGCACCGCATGCTGCACAAGACACCGATCACCTTCGACGTGTCGGTGAGCGAGATCTTCTGGCCGCTGACGGTCGGCGGCGTCGTGGTCGTCGCGCGCCCGGACGGGCACCGCGCCCCGCGGTACCTCGCCGAGCTGATCCAGTCCGAGCGCGTGACGGCCGCCGACTTCGTGCCGTCGATGCTGCAGCTGTTCCTGGAAGAACCCGCCGCGGCCGGGTGCACGAGCCTCACGCGGATCGTCGTTGGCGGCGAGGCGCTGGGACGCGACTTGGCCGCCCGGTTCCGCGAGGTGTTCGGCATCCCGCTGCACAACCTCTACGGCCCGACCGAGACGTCGATCGACGTGCTGGCCTGGACCGACGACGGCGGGCCGATCGCGATCGGGCGGCCGGGCTGGAACGTGCGCGCGTATGTGCTCGACGCGCGCCTGCAGCCGGTGCCGCCGGGCGTGATCGGCGAGCTGTACCTCGCGGGCGCGCAACTCGCCCGTGGTTACCTCGGGCGGCCCGGCCTGACGGCGGACCGCTTCGTCGCCGACCCGTTCGGCCCGCCGGGTTCGCGGATGTACCGCGCCGGCGACCTGGCCCGCCACCGCGCCGACGGCGTGCTGGAGTTCGTGGGCCGTGCCGACGATCAGGTGAAGGTGCGCGGCGTACGGATCGAGCCCGGTGAGGTCGAGGCCGCGCTGGCCGGTGACCCGTCGGTGGCGCAGGTCCGGGTGGCCGCGCGCGACGGGCTGCTGGTCGCCTACGTCGTCCCGGCCGGTGCGCTGGACGTGGCCGGTTTGCGGGCGCGGGCGGCGGAAACGCTGCCCGCGCACCTGGTTCCGGCGGCGGTCGTCGAGCTGGCGGAGCTGCCGCTCACCCCGAGCGGCAAGCTGAACCGCCGCGCGCTGCCGGCGCCGGAGTTCTCGGCCGGGTCCGGCCGGGCGCCCCGGACGGCGCGCGAGACCGAGCTGTGCGAGCTCTTCGCCGAGGTGCTCGGCGTGGCCGAGCCGGGTGTCGACGACGACTTCTTCGCTCTCGGCGGGCATTCACTGCTCGTGATGCGGCTGGTGAGCCGGATCCGCGGCGCCCTCGGCGTCGACGTCCCGCTGCGCACGGTGTTCGACGCGCCGACGGTCGCGCAGCTGGCCACCCGCCTCGACGGTCTGTCGGCCGGACGGCCCGAACTGGTGGCGGCGACGCGGCCGGAGATGCTCCCACTTTCGGCGGCGCAGCAACGGCTCTGGTTCCTCTACCGCCTGGACGGCCCCACGTCGACGTACTCCGTGCCGCACACGTGGCGGCTGCGGGGCGCGCTGGACCTCGACGCGTTGCGCGCGGCGTTCGGCGACGTCGTCACCCGGCACGAGGTGCTGCGCACGGTCTTCGAAGAACACGACGGGGTCCCCGCGCAGCGGATCCTCGCCGGCGCGCCGCTGGACTTCGCCGTCGAGCGCGTGTCGGAGGTGGCCGCGCGGATCCGGTCCGAAGTGGACGTTCCGTTCCGGCTCGACGAGGCCCCGCCGGTGCGCGTGCGCGTGTTCACCGCGGCCGACGACGAGCACGTGCTGCAGGTGCTGCTGCACCACGTGGTCACCGACGAGTGGTCGGAAGGTCCGCTGCTCGCCGATCTCGCGACGGCCTACCGCGCGCGGCTCGACGGTGTCGCTCCCGAGTGGACACCGCTGCCGGTGCAGTACGCGGACTACGCGTTGTGGCACCAGGCCGTGCTCGACGGCGAGCACGAGAGCCAGAGCTCGTTCTGGCGCGACGCGCTCGCCGGGCTGCCGGAGGAGCTGGATCTGCCCGCCGACCGGCCGCGGCCGGCGGAGTCCAGCCACCGCGGCGGCACCGTGACGTTCGAGGTGCCGGCCGAGCTCACGGCGCGGCTGCGCGCACTGGCGATCGAGCACGACACCAGCATGTTCATGCTCGGCCAGGCCGCGGTCGCCACGCTGCTGCACCGCCTGGGCGCCGGCACCGACATCCCGCTGGGCGCGCCGGTGTCCGGGCGCACGGACGAGCGGCTCACGGACCTGGTCGGGTTCTTCGTGAACTCGCTGGTCCTGCGCACGGATCTCGCGGGTGATCCCGCGTTCGGCGAGATGCTGCGCCGGGTGCGGGTGTCGGACCTGGCCGCGTTTTCGCACCAGGACCTGCCGTTCGACCGCGTGGTCGAGGCGGCGGACCCGGAGCGTTCCCTGGCGCGGCACCCGCTGTTCCAGACCATGGTCGTGTACCTGCCGGAGGGCGCGGACCCGCCGCAGTTGCCGGGCCTGGAGGTCGTGCGCGAGGACGTGACGCAGGACGTCGCGAAGTTCGACCTGGAGTTCGGGTTCCTGGAGCAGCCGGGCGGCGCGATCGCCGGTGCGGTGGAGTACAACGCGGATCTGTTCGACCGCGCGACGGCGGAGTCGTTCGCGACGCGGCTGGTGCGGGTGCTGGAGCAGGTGGCCGCGGACCCCTCGGTGCCGGTCGGGTTGGTCGACGTGCTGTCGGACGGTGAATCGGCGCTGCTGGAGACGTGGAACGCCACCGATTACGACGTGGTCACGGCGACACTGCCGGAGCTGTTCGAGGCGCAGGTCGCTCGGACTCCGGATGCCGCCGCGGTGGTGTTCGAGGGCGCGTCGCTGTCGTACGCGGAGCTGAACGCGCGGGCCAACCAGCTCGCCCGGTGGCTGCGCGAGCAAGGCGCCGGGCCGGAATCCGTGGTCGCGGTGTCGCTGCCGCGGTCGCTGGACCTCGTGGTTTCGCTCTACGCGATCCACAAGGCGGGCGCGGCCTACCTGCCGCTCGACCCGGACTACCCGGCCGACCGGCGTGAGTTCATGCTCGCCGATGCCACTCCGGCCGTCGTGCTCGACGGTCCGGTCGACGCGTCCGGTCACGACAGCACGAACCTGGAGCTGACGGTTGCGCCGGACGCGCCCGCGTACGTGATCTACACCTCGGGCTCGACCGGGCGGCCCAAGGGCGTCGTGGTCCCGCACGCCGGGATCGTGAACCGGTTGCAGTGGATGCAGGACGAGTACGCGCTGACCGCCGACGACAGCGTGCTGCAGAAGACGCCGTCGAGCTTCGACGTGTCGGTGTGGGAGTTCTTCTGGCCGCTCGTCACCGGTGCGACGCTGGTGGTCGCCAAACCCGAGGGGCACAAGGATCCCGGGTACCTCGCGGGACTGATCCGGCGTGAAGGCGTGACGACTGTCCACTTCGTCCCGTCGATGCTGGAGATGTTCCTCGGCGAACCGGGCGCCCGCGTGTGCCCGAGCCTGCGGCGCGTGCTGTGCAGCGGTGAGGCCCTGCCGGCCGAGGTCGTGGCGCGGTTCGACCTCGACGCCGAACTGCACAACCTCTATGGGCCCACGGAGGCGTCGGTCGACGTCACCGCGGCGCCCGCGCGGGTGGCGCCGTCGGGCCGCGTCCCGATCGGACGTCCGGTGTGGAACACCCGCACCCACGTCCTCGACGCGCGCCTGCGGCCCGTGCCGCCGGGCGTGGCGGGGGAGCTGTACCTGTCCGGCGTGCAGCTGGCGCGCGGTTACCACGCGCGCCCGGGCCTGACGGCGGAGCGGTTCGTCGCGAACCCGTTCGGCGCGCCCGGCGAGCGGATGTACCGGACCGGCGACCTCGCGCGCTGGACGGCGGACGGGGAGCTCGAGTTCCTGGGCCGGGCCGACGACCAGGTCAAGATCCGCGGCTTCCGCGTGGAGCTCGGCGAGATCGAGGCCGCTTTGGGCACGCACCCGGCCGTCGCCCAGGCGCGCGTGATCGTCCACGAAGGACGGCAGCTCGTCGCCTACGTCGTCGCGAGCGGGGCCACGGACGACCTGCTCGACAGCGCTGTTCTCGAGCACGTCGCGCAGACGCTGCCCGAGCACATGGTCCCGGCCGCAGTCGTGCCGCTGGCCGCGCTGCCACTCACCCCGAGCGGCAAGCTCGACCGCCCGGCGCTGCCCGCACCGGAGTTCGAGGCCGGCGACGACGCTCCGGCCACGCCCCGCGAGGAAGCGCTCGCCGAGCTGGTGGCCGGCGTGCTCGGGCTGCCGCGCGTCGGCGTGCGCGACGACTTCTTCCGCCTGGGCGGCGACAGCATCGTGGCGATGCAGCTCGTGGCCCGCGCCCGGGCCGCCGGTCTGCTGCTCGGCGCGCGGGACGTGTTCCGCCACCGCACGGTCACCGGCCTCGCGGAGGTCGCGGGGGAGGTGCTGGCCACGCCGTCGTCGGACGACGGCCGGCCGCTGCTGGACCTGACCGAGGCGGAACGCGCGGAGCTGCAGGCGAGCGCACCCGACGCGGCCGAGGTCTGGCCGCTCACACCGCTGCAGTCAGGGCTGCTGTTCCTGGCCACGGCCGACACCGAGGGCCCGGACGTCTACACGGTGCAGTTCGGGTTCGACCTCACCGGCCCGCTCGACCCGTCGCAGCTGCGGCAGGCGGTGCGGAACTTGCTGGGGCGGCACCCGAACCTGCGCACGAGCTACCGGTATTTGGCTTCCGGGCGTCCGGTCGCGCTCGTCGCGCGGTCGGCCGAGCCCGAGTGGCGGGAAGCGACCGACGACGCCCTCGACGCGGAGCTCGCGCACGAGCGCCGCCGGTTCGACGTCAGCGCCGGGCCGCTGCTGCGGTTCCTGCTCGTGCGCTTCGCCGACGGGCGCCACCGGCTGGTGGTGTCGCACCAGCACCTGCTGCTCGACGGCTGGTCCGTGCCGCAGCTGCTGGCCGAGCTGTCCGCGCTGTATGCCGGCCGGGTGCTGCCACCCGCGCTGCCGTACCGCGGTTACCTGGGCTGGCTGCGTGACCAGGACGAGGCCACGGCCAAGGCGGCCTGGCGCGACTCGCTCGCGGGACTGGCCGAGCCCACTCGGCTCGCGCCCGTGGACCCGGATCGGGCGCCCGCGTTGCCGAAGCAGCGGACGTTGGAGCTGCCCCGCGAAGCGACAGCCGAACTGACGAAGCTGGCGCGCGAGCGTGGGCTCACGGTGAACACGCTGGTCCAGACGGCGTGGGGCCTGCTGCTCGCGTCGCTCACCGGGCGCACCGACGTGGTGTTCGGTGCGACGGTCGCGGGCCGGCCGCCGGAGCTGCCCGGAGTGGAGCGGATGCTCGGCCTGTTCATCAACACCGTGCCGGTGCGCGTGCGCCACGACCCGGCCGAACCGCTGTCGGTGCTGCTGGAGCGCGTGCAGGAGGAGCAGGCCGCGCTCCTGCCGCACCAGCACGTGGGACTGGCCGACATCCAGCGGGAGGCCGGGCTGGGCGAGCTGTTCGACACGCTGGTGGTGTTCGAGAGCTACCCGGGCGCCGAGGAAGACCCTGACGACGGGCTGCGGGCGACGATCGTGGACCACCGCGACTCGACGCACTACCCGCTGACGTGGGCCGTCGAACCGGCCGAGCGGCTCCGGCTCACCGCCGAGTACCGCGCGGACCTGTTCACCGACGACGACGCGCAGCGCCTGCTCGCCGGCATGGAACTGCTGCTGGGTGCGATGATGTCCGAAGTGGACCGTCCGGCCGGGACGGTCGAGGTGCTGCCGGCCGAGCTGTCGCGACGGATCCTGCTCGACTGGAACGACAACGCACTAGCGGTGGAGCCATCGACCGTCGCCGGGCTGTTCGAGGCGCAGGTGCGGCGCTCGCCCGACGCCGTCGCGGTCGTCGGCGGGGCGAAGTGGACCTATGCGGAGCTGAACGCGCGAGCCAACCGGCTCGCGCGGGCTCTGGTCGAGCGCGGTGCCGGGCCGGAGACGCTGGTGGCGCTGGCGTTGCCGAGGTCGGCCGACGTGCTGCTGGCGATCCTCGCCGTGCACAAGGCCGGCGCGGGCTACTTGCCGCTCGACGCGGAGTACCCGGCCGAACGGCTCGTCGCGATGCTGGCGGATGCCCGACCCGGGCTGCTGGTCACCGTCACGGAGGTTCGCGGTGCTCTGCCTGAGTTCGACGAAACGGTGCTGCTGCCGGATCTCCTGGCGGCCGAGGTGTCCGAAGTGTCCGAAGTGGACTTGACGGACGCCGACCGGCTGCGCCCGCTGCGGCCCGAGAACCCGGCGTACGTGATCTACACGTCCGGCTCGACGGGCACGCCGAAGGGCGTCGTGGTGCCGCACGCGGGGCTGGTGAACCTGTTCCACAGCCACCGGGCGATGCTGCACCGGCCGGCCGTGGCCCGCACCGGGCGGGCGCACCTGCGGGTGGGGCACGCGTGGTCGTTCTCGTTCGACGCGTCGTGGCAGCCGCAATTGTGGCTGCTCGACGGCCACGCCGTGCACGTGGTGCCCGACGAGGTGCGCCGCGACCCGGAGATGCTCGCCGACCTGATCCGGCGCGAGGGGCTCGACTTCATCGAGGTCACGCCGTCGCTGTTCACGCAGCTGGCCGACGCCGGGCTGGTCGAGGGCGACCGGTGCCCGCTGGCCGTGGTCGGCGTCGGCGGCGAGGCGGTGCCGGACGCGCTCTGGCGCCGGCTGGCCGAGCTGGACGGGACCGAGGCGGTCAACCTCTACGGGCCGACGGAGTCCACTGTGGACGCGCTGGTGGCGCGGATCGCGGAAAGCGACCGGCCGCTCGTGGGCCGGCCGGTGGCCAACACCCGCGCGTATGTGCTCGACGGTTCGCTGCGGCCCGTCCCGCCGGGCGTCACCGGCGAGCTGTACCTCGCCGGTGGCGGCCTGGCGCGGGGATACCTCGACCGGTCGGCGCTGACGGCCGAGCGGTTCGTCGCGGACCCGTACGGCGAAGCCGGCACGCGCATGTACCGCACGGGCGACCTCGCGCGGTGGACGCCCGACGGCCGGCTCGACTTCGGTGGCCGCGCCGACGACCAGGTGAAGATCCGCGGCTTCCGCGTGGAGCCCGCGGAGATCGAAGCGGCGCTCGACCGGCACCCGGCCGTGGCGCAGTCGGTGGTCATGGTGCGCGAGGCGCGCGTGAAGCAGCTGGTGGCGTACGTGGTGCCGGCGGCGCCGGTGGACGCCGCGGAGCTACGGCAGTACTCCGTCTCGACGTTGCCCGACCACCTGGTCCCGGCGGCCTTCGTGGTGCTTGAGCGGCTTCCGGTGCTGGCCAATGGGAAGCTCGACCGCGCGGCCCTGCCCGCGCCCGACTTCTCGGCCCAGGTCGGCGGCCGCGCGCCGTCGACCGAGCGGGAGCGCGAGCTGTGCGCGATGGTCGGCGAGGTGCTCGGCGTGCCGGGGCTCGGCGTCGACGACGACTTCTTCGCGCTGGGCGGCGACAGCATCGTGGCCATGCAGCTGGTGGCCCGCGTCCGCGCGGGTGGACTGCGGATCTCGCCGCGCGACATCTTCCGGCACCGGACGGTGGCGGGGCTCTCGGCGGTGGCCACCGAGGCCGGCGTCGTGAAGCCGGTGTCCGACGACGGCACCGGCACCGTCGGGCTGACGCCGATCATGCACGCGATGCGGGAACTGGGCGGGCCGATCGCCGGGTACCACCAGGCGGCGCTGCTGATCACGCCGGCCGAGGTCACGGGCGAAAGCCTTTCGGCCGTACTGCGGGCCGTGGTCGACCGGCACCCGATGCTGCGGGCGCGCCTCGACCGGGAGCCCGAGCGGTGGGCGTTGCGGGTCCCGGAGCCGGTGGACGTGGGCGGCTGGGTGTCGCGAGTGGACGTTCGCGGGCTCGCGGGTGCCGAGCTGGAGAGCGTGATCGCGGCGGAGGCCCTGGCCACGCGGGCGCGGCTCGACCCGGACGTCGGCGCGATGCTGCGGGCGACCTGGTTCGACGCCGGGCCGGAGCGGGGCCGGTTGCTGGTGCTGGTGCACCACCTCGTGATCGACGGGGTGTCCTGGCGGGTGCTGCTGCCCGACTTCGCGGTGGCGTGGGAGGCCGTGGCCGCCGGGCGTAAGCCCGAACTGCCGCCGGTGGACGTGTCGTTCCGGCAGTGGTCGGAGGAGCTCGCGGCGCGCGCGGTGGAGCCGGCTCGCGAGGCGGAGCTGGACCGGTGGCGCTCGGTGCTCGCCGGCGGAGATCCGTTGCCACTGCTGCGTCCGCGTGATCCGGAGGTGGACGTCGATTCGGGGTTGGCGGCTCTGTCGCTGACCTTGCCGGCGGCGGTGACGGGCCCGCTGCTGGGCCGCGTGCCGGCGGCGCTGCGAGCGACCGTAAACGACGTGCTGCTCACCGGCCTCGCGCTCGCGGTGGCCGACTGGCGCCGCCGCCACGGCGCGGGCGAGGGCACGGCGACGCTCGTCGACCTCGAGGGCCACGGCCGCGAGGACGAGCTCGCCGGCGGCGCGGACCTGTCGCGCACGGTCGGCTGGTTCACCAGCGTCGTGCCGGTCTGCCTCGACCTGGGCGAACTCGACCTCGCCGACGCCCTGGCAGGCGGCCCGGCGGCGCGCACGGCACTCGAGCGCGTGCGGGCGGAGCTGGACGCCGCACCCGTCGCGGGCACAGGCTTCGGGCTGCTGCGACACCTGAATCCCGTGACCGGGCCGGAGCTCGCCGCGCTGCCCGACCCGGAGATCGAGTTCAACTACATGGGCCGCTTCGGCCACGCCGACCAGGGCGACTGGGAGTACGCCCCCGAGGGCGACGCCGCCGACCTCGGCGCCGATCCCGGCAAGCGCGTCTCCCACGCGCTGACCGTCAACGCCCTGGCCGAAGACCGGCCCGACGGCCCCGCCCTGGCGGCCCACTGGTCGTGGCCCGAGGCCCTCGCACCCGAAGCGCGGGTACGCGACCTGGCCGAAACGTGGTTCCGCGCGCTGGGCGCCCTGGTGCGCCACGCCTCCGCTGATCGACCAGACTCGAAGTGAGAAAGGAAAACACCGTGACCAACCCCTTCGAAAACCCCGACGGCACCTACCTCGTGCTCGTCAACGACGAGGGCCAGCACAGCCTGTGGCCACAGTTCGTGGCCGTTCCGGCCGGCTGGACCACCGCCTTCGGCCCCGACGCCCGCCAGCAGTGCCTCGACTACGTGGAACAAAACTGGACCGACCTTCGGCCCAAGTCGCTCATCGAGGCCATGGAGTCCTAACACGGCAATGCGAAACGGCCCGGCCGGAGAACATCCGGCCGGGCGGTTTGGTATTTCAGGCTCGGTGGCGGCCGCACAAGAGTCAGATTCCCTCGCACCACACGACGACGGCTTCTCTCGGGTTGGGGCTCGCACGGTGCGCCGGACCGCAGTCGAGGACGACTCACCACGCTGTGGGCGTGCCCGCGACCGATCAGGATCGGGATGACACCATGAGTGGGTCCGGCATTCGCCGGACGAACTGCACCGGATCGGCCGGCCCTGATCGAGTCCGAAGTGGACCGTTACCTGTCGGAGCCGGGGCAGGCCCTGGCGTACATGGTGGGCCGCCGTGAGATCGGCCGACTGCGCAACCAGGCCAGTCACGCGCTCGGCAACCGGTTCGACCTTCGCGCTTTCCACGCGGCAGTGCTTTCCGAGGGTCAGGTGCCGCTGTCCGTTCTCGACGAAATCGTCACCACGTGGATCGGCTCGTGTACCCCGCCGCGGACTGAGTCCGCTGCCTCGCCCACAAGTTGACTCAGCAGGCAGTCCGGCGAACGCGCAGCTGCTGCGTATCTTCGGCCCGAGCTCCCGCGTCGCCGAATCTCTGAACCCAGAACGGAATTCCGCGCACCACACGACAACTCCCGGCCGGAGGACGTCTCCCGGCCGGGCGTTGGGGCGCGCGCGGCGATCAGGCCGCGGGCTTCACGTCCGTGGCCGGGTCGCCGTCGACGGCGGCGGTGAGCTGGGGGACGATCCGCTCGAGTGTGTAGGGCAGGCTGAGCACGCTGACGAACGACGTGGCGCTGCCGTAGGTGCTCGGGTCCTCGATGAGGACCTCACGCTTCTGCTTCGCGACGTTCAGGCCCGAGTACAGCTTGTCCTTCGCCAGGGTCGCCTGGCCACCCGGGATGGTGTCGACGATCCAGACCAGGGCGTCGACATTGAGGAGGTCGGTGCGTTCCGCGCTGATGTTCGCGCCGAACTTGTCGCCGATGAGCTGGTCGAGGTTCGGGGGCAGTTTGAAGCCCAGCGAAGTCAGGATGCGCGAGCGCGGGTCCTCGCTGCCGTAGACGAAGTAGCCGTCGTACTGGGTGGCCATCAGGGCGCTCTTGCCGGCGAACTCCGGGTGCGCGGCGCGGGCCTTGGCGAACTGGTCCTCGACCCCGGCGACGAGCGCGTCGGCTTCCTTCGCCTTGCCGACGGCCTTGCCGACGGTCTTGGTCGTGTCCTGCCACGGGATGCCGTAGTCGTTGTACTGCTTGGGCTGCGCGATCGTCGGCGCGATCTTCGACAGGGTGGTGTACTGCTCCTGGGTGAGCGCGGAGTACAGGCCGATGATGAGGTCCGGCTTCAGCGCGGCGATCTTCTCGAACTGCGGACCGTCGGCGTCCTTCAGGACGGTCGGCAGCGGCACGTTGCCGAGCTTCGCCTTGGCCCACGGCGCGATGGCGCCGGGGAAGTTGCCGAGCCAGTCGGTGGTGCCGACGGGCACGACGCCGAGCGCGAGCAGCGAGTCCTGCTCGGTCAGGCCGACGGTGACGACGCGCTGCGGTGCCTTCTCGATGGTGGTCGAGCCGTACTTGTGCTCGATGGTGACCGGGAACGCGCCGGGGTCCGTGGCGTGGGACTCACCAGCCGCGCCCGGCGTCGCGGGGGCGTCGGAGCCGCACGCGGTGAGCGCGCCGGCGAGCATGAGCGCCGCGGCGAGCGCCCCGGCGGTCCGGGCGCGCCCGCGCGCGGCGGACAGAAGGGAGAAGCGGGCCATCGTCGGTCCTCTCGATTAATCAGGTTTGCCTAACCTAAGTCAGACCGCCCTGTCGATGCAACCACGTCCACTGCGGCGAGCCTCACCCCGTTACCGGGTCGTCCACCCGGCGCGTCCCCGACCACGCGGCCCACAACGTCGCGTACCGGCCGCCCGCGGCGACCAGTTCGTCGTGCGTGCCCGTCTCCACGACCGCGCCCGCGTCGAGCACCACGATCCGGTCCGACGCCGCCGCCTGAGTGAGCCGGTGGGCCACCACGAGTCCGGTCCGGCCCGCGAGCGCCGCCGCGGCGGCCGCCTCCAGTGTCTTGGCACCCGCGCTGCCCGCTTCGGCCGTGGCCTCGTCGAGGATCGCGACCGGCGGGTCGGCCAGCACGAGCCGCACGAGCGCGAGCTGCTGCGCCTGCGTGACGGTGAGCTGGTGCCCGCCGTCGCCGACGACCGTGTCGAGCCCTTCAGGAAGCGCCTGGGCCCACTCCAGCGCGCCGACAGTGGTCAGCGCCGCGCGCAGGTCCTCTTCGGACGCTTCAGGGCGCGCCAGCCGCAGGTCGTCGGCCAGTGTGCCGCTGAAGACGTGTACTTCCTGGCTGATCAGCGCCACGGTCCGCCGCGTCTGGGCCGGGCCCAGGTCGGCGAGCGGCACGCCGCCGAGCGACACCGAACCCGAGTCCGGCGGGTGGATGCCGGCGATGAGCTTCGCCAGCGTCGTCTTGCCCGCGCCGCTCGCGCCGACCAGCGCGACGCGTTCGCCGGGCGCGAGGTCGAGGTCCACTTCCCGCAGCACCGGGTGACCGTCCACATAGGAGTGCCGCAACGCGCCGGCCTTCACCGACGAGTCGACCGGCCGGGCCGGCTGCTGCGGCTCGACCGGTGCCGGCAGGTCGGCCACGCCGATCAGCCGCGCGAGGCTCGCCGCGGCCGCCTGCGCGTCGTCGACGAGCGCGAGCGCGGTGTTGATCGGGCCGAAGAGGCTGTGGAAGTACAGCGCCGCCGCGGTGGCGACACCGACCGTCGCGAGGTTCGCGCCCACGAGCAGGTAGCCCGCCGCCAGCACGGCCGAGAGCCCGACGAACTCCGCGAGGTTCAGCCGGCCGAAGAACCGCGTGACCAGCCGGATCCCGCGCAGCGCCAGCTCGACCGCGCCGTCCGAACGCTGACGCACTCGCTCCACGTGCTCGTCGGCCAGCCGGAACGCGCGCACGGTCTTGGCGCCGCCGATCGTGTCGAGCAACTGTTGTTGCTGTGCACCGACGGCGGCCCGCTGCGCCGCGTAGAGCGGCTTCGCCTGCCGGACGTACCAGCGCACGGTGTGCAGCTGGATCGGCACGGCGAGCAGGGCCGCGAGGAGGAACCGCCAGTCGAGCACGGCCATGGCCACGAGCGTCAGCACGATCGTGAGCACCGACCGGCCCAGCTCCGGCAGCGCCTCGCGCACGGCCTCGGCGACGACCGACACGTCGTTGGTCACGCGTGTGGTGAGGTCGCCGGAACCGGCCTTCTCGACCTGCTCCAGCGGCAGGCCCAGCGCACGGTCCACGAACCGCTCACGCAGATCCGCCAGCATCGTCTCGCCGAGGCGCGCGAGCATCGAGGTCCCGATGGCCGTGGCGATCGCCGAGACGACCGCCACGAGCACGAGCTCCACCACCGGCGTCACGAGGTCCGAGGCCGGGCGGTGCTGCGCGACGATGTCGACGACGCGGCCCAGCAGTGGCGCGGTGAGCAGGCCGACGGCCGTGGCGGCCACGACGAAGGCGAACGACCCCGCGGCGCGAGCCTTCGACCGGCGCAGCAGTTCGCCCAGTACAGCGCGGATGCGGTGCCCGTCCGCGGTCGGGAGCAGTTCGCGGGTGCTCACGAGAGCACCGCCGCGCGGTAGTCGGCGCGCTCGCGCACGAGGCCGGCGTGCTCGCCTTCGGCGACGACGCGTCCTTCGTCGAGCAGCACCACGCGGTCGGTGGCCGCGAGCAGAGCCGGGCTGGTCGTCACCACGATCGTGGTACGACCGCGGCGCAACCGGGCGATGCCTTCGGCGATCCGGGCTTCGGTGACCGTATCGACGGCCGTGGTCGGGTCGTGCAGCACGAGCACCGGTGTGTCCGCCGCCAGCGCCCGTGCGAGCGCGACGCGTTGTCGTTGCCCGCCCGAGAGCGAGCGACCCCGTTCGGTGACGGCCGTGGCCATGCCCGACGGCAGCGTGCTCGCCACCTCGTCGGCGGCCGCGGCCGCCAGCACTCCGTCCGGCACCGCCGGACCACCCGCTCGCACGTTCTCCTCCAGGGTTCCTTCGAACAGATCGGCGTCGTGAGCGGCCACGAGCACCACCTCCCGCACGCGGTCCGGGTCCACAGTGGACAGGTCGACCGCGTCGACGCGGACCATGCCCGCATCGGGGTCGGTGAAGCGGCCGAGGCAGTTGAGCAGGTCGGTGGCCGTGGCCGGGTCGGCGGTGACGACCCCCAGCAGCTGTCCGGCGGGCACGGACAGGTCGAGCTCCCGCAGCTTTCCGTGCGTCACGCGGGAAAGGTCGATCCCGCCCGCGGCCGGCGCAGGCAGGGACGCGCTGCCCTCGGGCACGGCGAGCGGCGAGTTCAGCACGGTCGCGACGCGCCCGGCCGACGCGCGGCCTTGCGCGAACTGGCCGTTGACCCACGCGAAGATCGAGAACGGGGTCTGCAGGAACTGCGCGAGCCCGACCGCCGCGACGAGGTCGCCGACGCTGATGTCGCCGTCGGCCGCCAGGTTCCCGCCGACGAGCGCGACCAGCGCGATGAAGATGCCCGTCAACGCGAGCAGCGCGCCGTTGTGCCAGGCCTGCGCGCGGGCGGCGCGCACGGTGGCCAGCAGCGAATTCCGGCTGGTGCGGCGATACCGGTCGACGGCGGCCGGTTCGGCGCCGATGCCCTTGAGCACCCGTAGCCCCGCCACCAGGTCGGCCGCGACGCCCGACGCGTGCGCCGCGCGCTCCTGCTCCACCTCGCTGCGCTTCTCCAGCGGCTTGCCGATCAGATGGGCGAGCAACAGCAACGGGGGAGTGCCGAGCAGCACCAGCAGGCCGAGCGGCACCGACATCCGCAGCAGCGCGACCGCGCTGACCACGAGGCCCGCCAGCGCCGAGATCCCGAACGGCAGCGTCGCGTTGATCATCCCGACGCGGCGCGCGTCCGATGTCCCGATGCTGGCCAGCTCACCGGCGAGCGCACCCGTTTCGGTGCCGCCCCGCGAATGCAGCACGCGCCGCGAAATCGAGAGCCGGATGTCGTGCGCCGCGCGCTCGGCGGCGCGTTCCGCGGCCCGCGCACCGAAGCGGTAGCTGTAGGACAGCACCAGGAACACCACCGCCAGCACTCCCAGCCAGGTGAGCAGCGTGAGCACGGAGCTGTCGGCCACGGCGTGGTCGATGACCACGCCGATCACCACGGGCACCAGGGCTTCACCCCCTTGGTGCGCGGCGGCGAGAACGGACGAGAGCGTCACGGCCCCCCGCTGTCCGGAGATCGCGCGCCGCAGCACGTCCCGCCCGGTCCTCGCTGCAGCCGTCGTCACCGGCGCCCTCCCCTTCGCTCCACCTGCTCAGCGTGCCGCCTGCACCGCAGTTTGATAGGTAAGGCTAGTCTAAGAACCGCCCGCGAAGGAGTGCCCGATCCCCAGGAGGTGTCGGTGGTCGTCAGCGTCAGCCCACCCGTGGCGGCGGGGCCACCCGCGCACCGGGGGCGGGCCCGAACCCTGCGCGGCGGCGGCCTGGTGTGTGCCGTCGCGCTGCTCGTGCTGATCATGCTTGTCAGCCTCTGGGTGGGCTCGAAGAGCATCCCGTTCGGCTCGACCTGGTCGGTCCTCTGGCACAACGACGGCAGCGCGGACGCGGTCATCATCCACGACCAGCGGCTGCCCCGGACGCTGCTCGGCGCCCTCGTCGGCGCCGCCCTCGGGCTCGCCGGCGCGGTGATGCAGGCGCTCACGCGCAACCCGCTCGCCGACCCGGGCCTGCTCGGGGTGAACAACGGCGCCGCCGCCGCGGTGGTCTCGGCCATCGCGTTCACCGGCGTCACGACTGTCCTCGGCTACGTGTGGTTCGCGTTCCTCGGCGCCGCCGTCGCTTCGGTGGTGGTCTACCTGCTCGGCACGGCCGGGCGCGGCGGCGCGACGCCCGACCGGCTCGTGATGTCGGGCGCGGCGCTCACCGCTGTGCTGCAGGCCTACATCGGTGCGGTGCTGCTCATCGACCCCGACACGTTCAACCAGTTCCGGTTCTGGAACGTCGGCTCGCTCAGCGGCCGGCGCGCGGACGTGCTGGTGCAGGTGTCGCCGTTCGTCGCGATCGGCATCGTGCTGGCGCTGCTGCTCGCGCGGCCGCTGAACGTGCTCGCGCTGGGCGAGCAGACCGGCAAGGCGCTCGGCGCGCACATCGGCCGGACGCGGGTCCTGGGCGCGATCGCGGTCACTCTGCTGTGCGGCGCTTCGACGGCGGCCATCGGGCCGATCGCGTTCATCGGCCTGGCGGTGCCGCAGGCGGTGCGGATCCTGGTGGGTCCGGACCAGCGGTGGGTGCTGCCGTACTCGATGATCCTGTCGCCGGTGCTGCTGATCGCGTCCGACGTGATCGGCCGCATCCTCAACCCGCCGGAGGAGCTGCAGGTGGGCATCGTGACGGCGTTCCTCGGCGCGCCCGTGTTCATCGCGCTGTGCCGGCGCCGGAAGCTGGCGCGCCTGTGACCGCGATCGAGGAACGTCCCGTCCGGGTGCGGCGGGTTTCGCTGCGCGTGACACCGCGCGCGTTGGTGGTGGGCATCGTGCTCGCCGTGGTGCTTTTCGTGCTCAGCGCCGTCAGCATGACGACGGGCGACTACCCGCTGTCGGTCCTCGACGTCGTGAAGACGCTCTTCGGCTTCGGCGATGCGGGCACGGAGTTCATCGTGACCACGCTGCGGCTGCCGCGGCTGCTGCTCGCGGTCCTGGTCGGCGCGGCGCTCGCGGTGAGCGGCGGCGTGCTGCAGAGCCTGTCCGCCAACCCGCTGGGCAGCCCGGACGTCATCGGCTTCACCGAAGGCTCGGCGACCGGCGCGCTGCTCGTGATCGTGCTGGCGCACGGCGATTCCGGTGCGGTGGCGCTCGGCGCGCTCGTCGGCGGGATCCTCACGGCGCTGGCCGTCGGGCTGCTCGCCTACCGGCGCGGGCTGCAGGGCTTCCGGATGATCCTGGTCGGCATCGGCGTCGCGGCCATGCTGACGGCCGTGAACTCGTACCTGATCACGCGGGCTTCGCTGCAGGACGCGTATGCCGCGCAGGCGTGGCTGGTCGGTGGTCTGAACGGCCGTGGCTGGGACGAGATCTGGCCGGTCGCGATCGCCGTGGTGGTGCTGCTGCCGCTCGCGTTCGGCTACGGCCGCCGGCTCGCGCTGCTGGAGATGGGCGACGACTCGGCCAAGGGGCTCGGCGTGCCGGTCGAGCGCAGCCGGGCGGTGCTGCTCGCGGTGGCCGTGACGCTGTGCGCGATCGCCACCGCAGCGACGGGACCCATCGCGTTCGTCGCCCTCGCCGCGCCTCAGCTGGCGAAACGGCTGGCGCGCTCGGCGAAACCGGCGCTGGTGTCCTCGGCGCTGATGGGCGCGCTGCTGCTCGTGGCCAGCGACCTGGTGACGCGCCTGGTGTTCGGTGAGGAAGGGCTGCCGGTCGGCATCGCGACCGGTGCGATCGGCGGTCTCTACCTGATGTGGCTGCTGTCGAACCAGTGGCGGCGCAACCGCGGCTGATCCTCAGACGGGCTGCTCGATCGGCGCCGGCTCGCCGAACCGGGCGAGCGCGAGCGCCGCGGTGACCGCGAGCACGAACCCGGTGACGGCCACGATCACGAAGCCGGGCCGCGTGCGGTCGCCGAGCAGCACGACGCCGATGAGCGAGGGCAGCACGGTCTCGCCGAGCACCATCATCGCGGTCGACGTGGTCACGCTGCCGCGCTGCAACGCCGTGGCGTAGAACAACATCGCCATGCCACCGGAGACGGCGACGAGGTAGAGCGCCGGGTCGGTCAGCAGGTCGAGCGGGGCGAGGCTCGGGATGATCCGGCCGGCCACGGCGACGAGCCCGAAGCACAGGCCCGCGACCAGGCCCAGCGCCGGCGTCCGGACGCGGCGCCCGGCCTTGCCCGCCGCGATCCCGGCCAGCCCGAGCACGACCACGGCGCCCGCGAGCGCCAGCCGGAAGCCCAAACCCACCTGATCCGAACCTTCGCTCTGCGCCGACGAACCCAGCAACGCGAGTCCCGCGCAGACCACGACCACGGCCGCCCACTCGCGCGCCCCGAGCCGCACGCCGAACACCCGAGCGGCCACGGCCGTCACCGCCAGGCTCGCCGCCTGCGTGGCCTGCACGACGAACAACGGCAACACGTGCAGGGCGGCGATCTGCGCGACGAACCCGAGCACGTCCAGCCCCAGGCCAGCCACGTACTTCCACTGCCGCAGCACCCGCAGCAGCAACCGCGGGTCGACCCCTGCGCCCGCGTCGGGCGTCGCCTTCGCCGCCACGGCCTGCATCACCGAAGCGACGCCGTACGCCACGGCCGAGAGCAGCGCACACAGCAGTCCCCACACCATGACCGTCACCCTATTCCGGGCGCTCGAGCGGAGGTCAGGCTGTTCACCCGGCGGGTGTGCGGTCCGGTTCGGACAGCGCCGGTCAGGCCAATTCCGGCAGGATGCCGTCCTCGGATTCGCGGCCGCCGGGGCCGTGGATGCGGATGATGTCGACGATCTTGTCGAACAGGGTCGGTCCCTCATCGCGTTGGGCGGCGGCGATCATGGCGGCGACGGCGCAGCGGTTGCCCGGGTGGCAGTACCGAGATTCTCTTCCGGCCAGTGCACTGTCGCCGCGTATCCGAGCGCGCGGCGAGACACCTCCGAGTCGAGCCGGCGCAGGACCCAGGCGCCGTCGACGGGGACGTAGCCTCCCGGGAGCATGCCGTTGAGGGCGTCAAGGCTCCCACTCCGGCGGTGGCAATCGCATGACCCGCGTGGCAGGGTTCCCGTCATATCGAACACGGGTTCGAAGGTCGAGCCGGGTCTCAGCTTCGGGCCGAGGACACAGCCGAGGAAACCCGGCGAGATCGAAATGAGTTCACCGAGCGGCGCGTCCGCACCGCGACCGGTCTCGGACCGAGAAGGCGTGAACCGCCGTGAAGGGCGCTCCCCTGAAACCGGAAGAGCGCCCTTCACGGTTCTCGCCGGGGTTCAGAGCGAGGCGTAGAGCGCCCGCTCGAAACCTGCGTACATCTGGAGCTGCCCCGGCGGGACGAACGGCAGCGACTGCGAGTAGATCGCGCCGGTGACGCCGCTGGCCGGGTCGACCCAGAAGTGCGAGTTGCACAACCCCGCCCACGCACCGCTGCCGGGCGCGCGCATGCCCGGCACCTGCGCCGTGGTGAGCACCAGGCCCCAGCCCCACTTGAGGCCCGGGCCGAGGTCGAGGTCGTGCGTCGAGGCCGGGTCCGCGGTGGGGATGTGCGCCGGGAACTCGATCTCGCCCACCTGATTGGTGAACGCCTCGTCCACTGTGGACTTCCGAAGCACCTCGACCCCGTCGAGCGTGCCGCCGCCGAGCAGCATGCGCTGGAACTTCAGGTAGTCGCGCGGTGTGGAGTAGAGCCCGTGGCCGGCGGTGTAGTACTCGGGCTCGGTGGGCAGGTCGATCTCCGTGACCGCCCACGTGCCGTCCTCACCCTGCACGTGGACGGGCACCAGGTTGGCCCGCTGCTCGGCGCTCGCGACGAACGTGGTCTCCGCCATGCCGAGCGGTCCGGTGATGTTCTCCTTGAAGTAGACGTCCAGCGACTTGCCGGACGCGGCCTCGACGACCCGGCCGAGCCAGTCGGTGTTGATGCCGTACTCGAACGTCGTACCCGGGTCGGCCACCATCGGCGCCTGGAAGATCACGGTTTTGCCGGCCAGCACGTTCGGCGTGCCGGTGGCCTGCTCCCACTTGACGATGTCGTCGTTCCAGAACCAGTAGCTCAGGCCGGTCGTGTGCGTCACCAGCTGCGCGACAGTCGCACGGCTCGCGGGCGGGCGCAGCACCGGGTTTTCGCCGTCGAAGCCCTCCAGCACCTGGACATCGGCGAACTCGGGCCGGTAGGTGTCGATGGGGGCGTCGAACTCGAGCTCGCCGCGGTCGCGCAGCTGCAGCGCGGCCACGGTGCCCACCATCTTGGTCATGGACATGATCCGGAAGTGCGAGTCGGCCGAGACCGGCTCCGGCGCCCCCACGGCACGAGGTCCGGCCGCGCCTTCGTAGATGATGCCGTCACGGTCCGCCGCGACGGCGACGACGTTGGGCGCGTGCCCAGCGCCGACCGCGTCTCGTAGCACTCGGTCGATAGCCGAGGTGTCGATCGTCGAAGTCGAGCTCACCGTTGAGTTCTCCTCATCACGTGTTGTGGGTCCCTGCCGGAACGACGGCCACGGATGCGCCGCCACCAATTGCGCGCTCGCGAACGGAGCGTGCCTGCCACCAGGACGATGGCGCTCGGGGTTCCGCGGGGCGGCGGGTGCCCCGGGGAACCGCGGTCTTCTCCACCGCCACCCGCGAACTGCTCGAACTTCCGCCGGCTGACGTCGCCGGCGAGTGCCCGGCCGAACTGGGCGATCCGCCCGGTGAGGTAAAGGCAGTGGTGGCCCGCAGCCGCGCCCCGCCCGGCTGGGCCTGGGCGACCAGCACGATGCCGGCCTGCGTCCGGCCGCCACCGGCGTCCTCGCCCTGGGCCGACGACGCGGAGCCGGTGTGCGCCGGCGTCGCGTTCGGCCGTGTGCTCGGGCCGGGCGAACGAGAGCCGGATCGGGCCGACGGCCACCCGCACCCGGCCGCGGTTGCGGTCGTCGCCGAGGTGCTTGGTGAGTTCCGCGCCAGGACCGAGCGAGGAAGCGTCATCACCGCTTTCCCCTCGTGGCGAAACGGTACGCGCGCGCCGGCTCCCGCGCACCCAGTGCGGACAGCAGCCGGCGCCGGCAGGCGGGCGAGCCGTGCGGGTCCCCGGCGGTGTCGACGAGCTCGCCGGCGAGCGCCGCCGGTTCAGCGAGGGCGTCCGCGTCGCCTCCGGCTTCGCGCACCATCGCGGTGACATCGCGAGTGACCGCCCGGCCGGACACACCGAAGGCCCTCAGCACGGCCTCCTCCACCTGCTCACCGGACACTCGGACCAGGATGGCGACGCCGGCGAGCGCGAAGTCGCCGTGGCGCCGGGCGACCTCGGCGAACCCGAAGCCCGCCCGCGCACGCGGCAGCGGGAACCGTACGGGCACGTTCTCGGGGACGAGGTCGCTCGACTGCGCACCGTTGAAAAACCAGGGGTGAATAAGCTCCTCACCACCGCGGGGTCCGACCTCAACCGGCAAAGGTCGACAGCGCTCTCCATGTCACCGACGGGGGTCGGCGCGGGTGAGAACCACCGCGCAAATCGGTGACAACAAGCGCTCACAGCTGCGACGAAACACTGACGTCGTGCGCGTTCGTCGGTGACGAGTACCGTCCACGGTCACAGCCGGCCGTCCAGCTGCGTTTCCTCGAGTTCCCGCGGGCGACCGCGGTGAACAAGGGCGTGGGCCTCACCCGGGAGCAGGCGGCAGAGCCGCCGTTGCCGAGCTCGCCGCGGACGAGTGCGCTCGGGGCGGTGAAGCACCTGACGGCCGTCGAACGGTGGTGGCTCTCGCTCGAGGCCGGTGGCTCCGACGCGCCGTCGTTGTGGCCGGATTCGCCGGACCCGCGCTGGGACCCGGCCGCCGGCGACGACCCGGTGTCGATGGTCGCCGCCTGCCGTGCGGAGTGGGAGCGGTCGGCTGCCGCGCTGACAGGACCGAGGCCCGAGGACCGGACGCGCCGCGGCGGGGAGTTCACCGTGCGGTGGGTGCCGGCCCACGTCGTGCAGGAGACCGCCCGCCACGTCGGCCACCTCGACGCGCTGCGCGAGCCGGCGGACGGAGACGTGGGGGAGTGAGCCGATAGGCTGCCCGCATGGCAGACCAGTTGTACTTCCGCCAACTGCTCGCCGGCCGGGATTTCGCGGTCGGGGACCCGGTCGCGACGCAGATGGTCAACTTCGCCTACCTGATCGGCGACCGTGAGTCGGGTGAGGCCGTGATCGTCGATCCGGCCTACGCGGTGGGCGACCTGGTGCAGGTGCTCCACGACGACGGCATGCGCCTGGTCGGCGTGCTCGCCACGCACCACCACCCCGACCACGTCGGCGGCGACATGATGGGCTTCTCGCTGCCCGGCATCGCCGAGCTGCTCGCGATCCAGCAGGTCCCGATCCACGTCAACACCGAAGAGACCGAGTGGGTCCGCCGCGTCACCGGCGTGTCCGGCACCGACCTGCGCGCGCACGACCACGACGACGTGCTCAGCGTCGGCGCGGTCGACATCCGGCTCCTGCACACACCCGGCCACACGCCGGGCAGCCAGTGCTTCCTCGTCGGCGACCGGCTCGTCTCGGGCGACACGCTGTTCCTCGAGGGCTGCGGCCGCACCGACTTCCCCGGCGGCGACGCCGACGCGATCTACCGCAGCCTCCAGTGGCTCGCGACGCTGCCCGGCGACCCGGTCGTCTACCCGGGGCACCAGTACTCGGCCGAGCCGTCGGCCGCGCTGTCGCACGTGAAGGACACGAACTTCGTGTTCCGGCCGCGTTCCCTCGACGAGTGGCACCGGATGTTCGGCGCCTGACGCCGTCCCACTCCTCGGATCTCGCGCGCCTTCTGAGCGGGCACACGCGGAACAAGCGCCGCGCCGGTTCCAGTGCCTGGGAGCCGGCCCGGGCTTTGTTGACGCGGTCCGCCGGATCGGGTGAAGCTCGGGGCATGAACCTCGGCGCGCTGCTCGTGAGCCGCCTGCACGTCGACCTCCGGCAGCAGGCGAGCGCGATCTGCCGTCCGCGCTGAGCAGTTCCCCTTTCCCTGTGGCAAAACCTGTACCCGGGAGAAATCCGTGTCGATTTCCACCACGGGTGTGCTGACGCGCGCCCGAAAATCCGAAGCCAACGGGCCGCCGAAGCCCGCGCAACGGCCGTCCCGGCGGCGAGTTTCCCTCCGCCGCTGGATCAGCCCGGTCGTGCTCGTGGCCGCGTGGCAGCTCGCGAGCTTCACCGGCGTGCTGCCACCCGAGAAGCTCAGCGCCCCGTGGACGGTGCTGACCAGCGCGTTCGACCTCGCCCGCACCGGTGAGCTGGGCAACGCGTTCGTCGTTTCGCTCGGCCGGGTCGGGGCGGGGTTCGCGATCGGCGCCGTCGCCGGCGTGCTGCTCGGGATCGTCGCCGGGCTGTCGCGGTGGGGCGAGGCGCTGGTCGACCCGCCCGTGCAGATGCTGCGGACGCTGCCGTTCCTCGGGCTGATCCCGTTGTTCATCCTGTGGTTCGGGATCGGCGAGGAGACGAAGATCGTGCTCGTGGCCCTCGGGGTCGCGTTCCCGCTCTACCTCAATGTCCACTCGGGAATCCGCACGGCCGACGCCCGGCTGGTCGAAGCCGCGCGGGCACTGGGATTCACGCGGGGCGAACGGCTGTGGCACGTGATCCTGCCCGGCGCGCAGCCGCAGGCGCTGGTCGGACTGCGGCAGTCGCTCGGGCTCGCGTGGCTGGCGCTGATCGTCGGCGAGACCGTGAACGCCGACGCCGGCCTGGGCTACCTGATCAACAACGCCCGTGAGTTCCTGCGCACGGACGTGGTGGTGGTCGGCCTGATCGTCTACGCGATCCTCGGCCTCGCGACCGACGCGCTGGTGCGGGTTCTGGAACGGAGGGCGCTGCGATGGCTGGCCCCGTGACACCGGTGGTCGCGGTGCGCGACCTGACGAAACGGTTCGGCGAGCGCACTGTCCTCGACGGACTCGAACTCGAGATCGGCCGCGGCGAGTTCGTCGCGCTGCTCGGCCGCAGCGGCTCGGGCAAGTCGACGCTGCTGCGCGTCCTTGCCGGGCTCGACACGGAGATCGACGGCACCGCGCGCGTCGAGGGCACCGTGTCGGTCGCGTTCCAGCAGCCGCGCCTGCTGCCATGGCGCAAGGTCTGGCGCAACGTCGTGCTCGGCCTGCGCCGCGACGGCGAGAACCGCTCGCGCGACCGCCGCGTCGCCGAGCTGGCACTGGAAGAAGTGCGGCTGTCCGGGCACGAGGACGACTGGCCGCTGACGCTGTCCGGCGGTGAGGCACAACGGGTTTCGCTCGCCCGCGCGCTCGTGCGCGAACCGGACCTGCTGCTGCTCGACGAACCGTTCGGCGCGCTCGACGCGCTGACCCGCCTCGCGATGCACCGGCTCGTCGAACGGCTGTGGCGCACGCACGAACCCGCGGTGCTGCTCGTGACCCACGACGTCGACGAGGCCCTGCTGCTCGCCGACCGCGTGCTGGTCCTCGACGAGGGCCGCATCGTCTCCGAACACGTCCTCGGCCACCCGCGGCCGCGGACGGCCACCGATCACGCCGACGTGCGCTCACGCGTGCTGGCCGACCTGGGAGTGACCGAAGGTGCACCTGCGTAACGCTGCCCGCAAAACCGCACTCGCGCTGGCCGCGGCCGTAGCGCTCGGCGGGCTCACCGCCTGTTCGTCCTCCGGGGCGGCGACCGGACCCGCGCCCGTGCCCGCCCCCGTCTCGGCGGCCGATCTGGCGAAGGTGACGCTGCGCGTCGGCGATCAGAAGGGCGGCGTGAAGTCGCTGCTCACGGCGGCGAACCTGCTGTCCGGCGTGCCTTACCGCATCGAGTGGTCCACGTTCACCTCCGGCCCGCCGCTGCTGGAGGCGGCCTCGGCCGGCGCGATCGACGTCGGCCGCGTCGGCAACACCCCGCCCCTCTTCGCGGCCGCGGCGAAGGCGAAGATCTCGGTGGTCAGCGTCGCGAAGAGCAACGTCGAGCGCGAGGCCATCCTGGTGCCGCCGGACTCGCCGCTGAAGGACGTGGCGTCCTTGCGGGGCAAGACGATCGCGGTGTCGAAGGGCAGCTCCGCCCACGGGCAGCTGCTGAACACGCTCAAGCGCGCGGGAATGTCCACGAAGGACGTGAAGCTGTCGTTCCTTCAGCCGTCGGAGGCGTACGCAGCGTTCACCCAGCACCAGGTGGACGCGTGGGCGATCTGGGACCCGTACACGGCCCAGGCGCAGCTCGACGCGCACGCCCGCGTGCTCTCCGATGGGCGCGGCAGCTCCAACGGCCTCGCGTTCGAGACCGCGAGCACCGCCGCACTCGCCGATCCGGGACGCAACTCCGCCATCCAGGACTTCGTGAAGCGCGTGGTCAAGGCGCAGCTGTGGGCGAACACCCACCGCGACGCGTGGGCGAAGGCGTGGGCTGCCGAGACGGGCCTGGAGCCCGCCGTGGCGCAGAAGGCCGTGTCCGCCGGGCGCGACGAGCCGATCCCGCTCGACGACTCGGTCGTCGCGTCGGAGCAGCAGCTCGCCGACGCGTTCACCGAAGACGGCACCTTACCCGGGAAGGTCGATTTCGCGGCGTTCGCCGACCGCCGCTACGGGCCTGCCATCGAAGCCCTGAGGAGCAACGGATGAGCCTGAAACTGCACTGGTTCCTGCCGACGAGCGGCGACGGCCGCACGATCGTGGAACGCTTCCACGCCAACAAGTCCCTGGGCCGGGCCGCGCAGCGACCGGCGGATGTCGACTACCTCGCCCAGATCGCCCGGGCGGCCGAGCAGCTCGGGTTCGAGGGTGTGCTCACACCCACCGGCACGTGGTGCGAGGACGCCTGGCTCACCACGGCCGCGCTGATCCGCGAGACGCGCCGGCTGAAGTTCCTCGTCGCGTTCCGGCCCGGCGTCATCTCACCGACGCTGGCGGCGCAGATGGCCGGTACCTTCCAGCGCTTGTCGTCGGGCCGGGTGCTGCTCAACATCGTGACCGGCGGCGACGCGGTGGAGCAGCGCCGCTTCGGCGACTGGCACGACCACGACGCCCGCTACGCCCGCACCGACGAGTTCCTCACGATCGTGCGTGGCGTGTGGTCGGGCCGCCCGTTCGACTTCTCCGGCGAGCACCTGGAAGTCGCGGGCGCGACCACCCTCGCCGCGCCCGATCCGGTGCCACCGCTGTACTTCGGCGGCTCGTCGCCCGCCGCGCTGCCGGTGGCCGCGCGCCACGCCGACGTCTACCTGACGTGGGGTGAGCCGCCCGCGCAGGTCGCGGAGAAGATCGGAAAGGTGCGCGCGCTGGCCGCGGCCGAGGGCCGGATCGTCCGGTTCGGCGTGCGCCTGCACACGATCGCGCGCGACACGTCGGCGGAGGCGTGGGCCGAAGCGCAGCGCCTGCTCGACGCGCTCGACCCCGCGCAGATCGCGCAGGCACAGGCCCAGCTCGCCGCCAGCGAGTCGGAGGGCCAGCGCCGCATGGTCGCGCTGCACGGCGGCCGCCTCGACGCGGGTGCGCGCGGGCTCGAGATCCACCCGCACCTGTGGGCCGGCATCGGCCTCGTGCGCGGCGGCGCGGGCACGGCGCTGGTCGGCAGCCACGAGGAGATCGCCGACCTCATCGAGGAGTACCACGCGGTGGGCGTCTCGGAGTTCGTGCTGTCCGGCTACCCGCACCTGGAGGAGGCGTACTGGTTCGGCGAGGGTGTGCGGCCGGCGCTGGCCCGCCGCGGTCTGCTGGCCGACGAGCCTGTGCTGCGGTTCGAAGAGGAGCTCGCGCAACGGAGTGTGGGGGCCCAGTAGGTCAGGTCCAGCGGGTCGAGGCGTAGACCACCACGTTGTCGCGATAGGACCGGGCGGCGGCGTCGAAGGCGCCGCCACAGGTGATCAGGCGCAGCGCGGCGCCCGGGGCGGGGCCGTACACGGCGTCGGTCGGGAAGGCGTCCTTCGGGTATCGCTGCACGGCGTCGACGACGAAGCGGGCGCCGCCGCCGTCGGAGCGTTCGACGCGGACCTCGTCTCCGGGCTGAAGCTCGCGCAGGCGGAAGAACGGCGCCGGGCCGGACCGGGAGTCCACGTGGGCGGCGATGACCCCCGGCCCGGGGTCACCCGGTGCCGGGCCGGCGGCGTACCAGCCGACGTCGGCGAAGCTCTCCGGCGCCCGCAGCTCGTGCGCCGGGCCGAGGGCGAGCGGGACCAGCCCGCGCACGTCGACCCCGATCGCCGGGATCATCAGGCGGACCGGGCTCACGCTCGCCGCGGGAGGCAGCGGCCCGATGCTGCCGGCCGGTTCGGTGGCTGTTGCCGTGGGAGCGGAGCCGGACGTCGTCGCGGAGACCACTGTGGACGGTGCGGGCGTGCATGCGGCGCAGGCCAGCGCGACCGCGCAGCACACCCGGATCAGGTCAGCGCGCACGGCCTTCCCGAATCCGCCGGACCAGCGGCGTGAGCACCAGCACGAGCAGGAACACCCCGACGCCGATCGCGAACCACCCTTCGGAGTGGTCGCCGCCGGACGCCGTGGCGCCGCCCCCGGTCTCGACGCCGAGCTTCGGCGGGTTCGGCAGGTCGGCGCCATCGGAGATCGGGGTCGCCTTCAGCGCGCCGTTGTCCTGCGTCACGAGCAACGTGGTCGACGAGCCCGCCGCCACGGGAACGTCGGCGTTCGCCTTGACGCTGCCGCTCGTCAGCTGCAGGGGCACGGTGCCCTCCGGCACTTCGGCGTACGGCGTGGTGTCGCCGTAGGCCGCGTTCGTGGCGAGCGCCATGCCGTCCGGCCCGCCGACGCTCACCGGCGCGGGTGTCGCCGACCCCTCGACCACGCGCACGCGGCCCTTGCCCGCGCCCGGGGCGGTGAGGTCGTCGGTCACGAGGGCGCCGTGCAGCGTCCCGTCCGGACCGTTCTCGAAGACCAGCAGCGAGTAGGCGGTCTGCTGTGCCACGGAGATCGTCGCGCTGAGCGCGGGTGCGGTCGTCGGTGCGGCGTCGGCGGGCCGCATCGAGAGCGTGTACTGGCCCGGGTCCAGCGACGAGTACGGCGTGACGGCGCCGTAGCCCGCCTTGCGGATCACCACCTTCTCCGGCTGCCCGAACGGCGCGAAGTAGATGTCGACCGGCGGCACACCCGGCGACAGGTGCCCGACGCGGATCCAGCCGACGCCGGGGCCGGGGCCGGGGCCGGTGGACGCTTCCGCGGCGGGAATGGTCGTGAGCAGCAGCAGCCCGGCGGCCGCGAGGAGACCGGTGGGTCTCAAAAGGGTTCGAAGGCGCATCGGAGGGGACCTTTCGGAGGGATCAGGGTGCGGTGAAGGAGGTGAGCAGGCCGGGCGGCGCGAACGGCGGGTAGGTGACGAGCACGCCGCCGGCCGTCCGCACGACCGAGGCCGGGCGGAACACGGCGCGCTGCCCGGCGTAGAACCGGGTGGCCGCGTCGTCGGCGCCGGTGACGAGCACCTGCCGGCGCGGCTGCCCCGCCGCGTCCTCGCCGGGCACGGGCGGGAACGCCGCGACGCGCACCGGCTGCTGCGACGCGAACGCCGCCAGCGTCGAGATCAGCCGGGGATCGAGATCGCCCCGGCCGAGCACGGCACGCGTTTCCGGCACGCAGTTCACGCGTCCGGACCTGGTGAGCGCGGCACCCGCGTGGGCCCGCGCGGTCTTCTCGCCGTTTTCGTCCGGCACGAGCACGGGCGGCCCGAGCCGGGCGACGGTGATTTGTCCCGCGCCGCTGCCGAACACCGCGGCCGCGTCGGGGGAGTCCACTGTGGAGGACTGGGCCAGTGCCGGTGGGGTGAGCGCGGCCCAGTCCGGTGGCGGGTTCGCGTCGGCCGTCGTGACGAGCAGCCCACTCGGCCACCCGCCCGCCGCGAGCGTGGTCCAGGTGGCGTCGTCGACGAGTACACGGGAGCCCACCGCGTTGGCCTGCAACCAGGTGCGGGCCTCGACGGCCGGGTCGGGGCCCGCTGGCCTGGGGCGCAGTGAGGTGAACCCGTACGTCCAGCTCAGCGCGAACGCCGCGGTCAGGACCACCGTGCCCACGGCGACGCCGGCCCCGGGCCGGGCGGGCGCGCGCCGGTGCTCCGGTTCGTGGTGCGCGGAAAGCACGGCGTGCGCCACCCCGGCCGCGACCAGCGGCGTGAGGGGCAGCAGCAGGGCCAGCACCGCAGTGGCCGGCAACCCGGGGACCGCGAGCAGACCGGCCACGAGAATGCCGGACACCGCGAGCGGGCGCACCGTCGCGACGAACAGGCCGGCGATCAACGCGAGCGCCGATACCGCCGTGAGGGCCGGATCGAAAACCAGCCACCTGGGCAGGGCCGGCTCGCCGCCGGTGGCGAGAGCGGGGCGTAACCACGCCGCCAGCGGCCCGAAGGCGAGGCCCAGGCCGAGGTTCACCACCACGGCGACGAGCCCGGCCCGCGCCGGAGAACGGCGCAGCAGCAGCCAGCCCGCGGCGGGCAGGAACAGCAGCGTGAGTGGTGAGGTCAGCACGGCGGCCAGCAGGCAGCCCGCGCCCAGCAGGTCCTGGGCAAGGCCGTGGCGCGCAGGTCCACTGTGGTCGCCGGTGGCGTCGGAGGAACGGAGAGGCGTGGCGACGAGGCACAGCCCGGCCAGTGCCCACATCACCGCGAGGTGCTCGACGACCACCACGTGCTGTAGCCCGATCGCCAGCGGCGACACGGCGAGCAGCACCGCGGCGACCAGTCCCGCCCAGCGCGGAAGGCCGAGCCGGCGGGCGAGCAGCCACACCAGCACCGTCGTCACCACCGTGGCAACGATCATCGCCTCGCGCACGGCGGCGACCGGCGTCGCCGCGCGGTCGAAGGCGTGGGACAACATCGTGTACCCGGCGAGCTGCAGCTGTCCGAACGGGCTGGCGCCGGCCGTGGTCGTACCGCCGTACGCCGTGAGGTGGCCGAGCGCGTAGGCGCGGGCGACGGTCGTGGCTTCTCCGGGCAGAGCGGGCGTGGTGGCCGAGAGGTAGACCACGCGCAGACCGCCGGCGAGGGCGAGCAGGCCGAGCACGAGATCGAGCGACAGCAGCCGGGCTCGGGCCGCCACGACGGGATCGCGGCGGACCCTGGAGATCGGCGTGGGAGACCGGCCCGGGAACGTGATCCCCCAGCTCTGCTGGGCCATCCGGACGATCGTAGTTACGGAGAATCACGGGACCAGACCTGCGCCCCCGACGTCATCCGAACGGCCTAACCCTCGCGTAACCCGTTGTGTGGCACGAATTTTTCCGACTGCTCAGGTCTGGACAAACGAACGCGACAACGCGAGCGCGACCGTGCGCACCGCCGGGGCGACACGCTCCGTGCGCATCCGGGTCGCCCAGCCGGTGATGGAGATCGCCGCGACCGCCGTGCCCGCCGCGTCGAGCAGGGGACTCACGGCACAGACCACTCCGACGCCGGACTCCTCTCGTTCGAACGCCACGCCCTCGGCGTGGATGCGCGTGAGCTGGCGGCGCAGCAACCCCGGCGCGGTGATGGTGCGCCGGCTGATGAGGGGGAGACCGGCGTCGATCACCCGCGCCACCAGCGGTTCCGGCGAGAACGCGAGGATGGCCTTCCCGACGCCGGTGGCGTGGGCCGGGAAGCGGCCGCCGATGCGGCACGGCACATCGGGGGCGTCCGGGCCACGCAGCACGTCGAGGTAGACCACCTCGGTGCCCTCCAACACGGCGAGGTGCACGGTGTTGCGCGTGGCCTCGCGCAGGTCGGCCAGCGACGGGCGCGCGGCCTCGACCAGACCACGGCGCCGGATCGCGAGCTGGCCGATCTCGAACAGCCGCAGCCCGAGCCGCAGCGCGGTGCCGTCGGGTTCGAGCAGGCCGGTGTCGCAGAGGTGGCGGGTCAGGCGGTGCACGGTCGTCTTCGCCAGCCCCGTCCGCCGCGCCAGCTCCGACACACCGACCGTGTCGTCGCCCGGTCGGAAGGCGCCCAGGATCGCCGCGACGCGCGAGGCGACCAGGCCTTCGCCGCCGTTCCGTCCAGTGGTACGCACGGGTTGAGTGTGCACCGCCGCGGCGAGGACCGTCGGAAAACATGGCGGAACGCAAGGTGACGGCCGCGATCGTCGGCCCCGGCAACATCGGCACGGACCTGCTCGCGAAGCTGCGGCGCAGCGAGAAGATCGACGTGCGGTACCTGGTCGGGTCGACCCGGTGTCCGACGAGCTCGCCCGCGCGGCGCGACTCGGCCTGGAGACTTCGGCGGACGGCGTCGACTGGCTCCTGCGCCAAGCCGAACTTCCGCAGCTCGTTTTCGAGGCGACGTCGGCGAAAACGCACCTCGCGCACGCGCCGCACTACGCCGAAGCGGGCATCCGCTCGATCGACCTGACGTGACTCCGGTGCCGTACGCGGAGATCGTCGCGTCCGTGTCCTCGCGCTCGGCCGGCGCGGGCACGCGCGCGAACATCGACGAGTTCACCGAAACCACCGCGCGGGGCCTCGAAGAGGTGGGCGGCGCAGCGAAGGGCAAAGCGATCATCATCATCAACCCGATGGACCCGCCCATGATCATGCGGGACACCGTGTTCTGCGCGGTCGCCGCCGACGCGGACTTCGCGGCGATCACCGACTCGATCCACCGCATGGTCGCCGAGGTCCGCCGGTACGTACCCGTTGCACGCTCAAAGCCGATCCGCAGTTCGATCCGCCGCGTCCCGAGTGGAACGGCGTCGCGCGCGTCGGCGTGTTCCTCGAAGTCGCGGGCAACGGCGACTACCTGCTCACCTACGCCGGCAACCTCGACATCATGACGGCCGCGGCGGCCCGCGTCGGCGACCTGGTGGCCGCTGAGCTGGTGTCGGCATGAGCGCGCCCCTCCGAACCAGCCGGCGGAGAACGCGTCGGTGCGACTGGTCGACACCACCCTGCGCGACGGCAGCCACGCCATGGCCCACCGTTTCACCGAACGCCAGGTGCGCAGACACTGCCTGCGCGCTGGACGACGCCGGGATCTCGCTCATCAAGGTGAGCCACGGCGACGGGCTCGGTGGTTCGACCTTCACCTACGGCTTCTCCCTCACCGACGAACGCGAGCTGATCGCCGCCGCCGTCGACGAGGCGAACCGCGCCAAGATCGCCGTGCTCCTGCTGCCCGGGCTCGGCACCGTCACCGACCTGCGCGCCGCCGCGGACCTCGGCGCCGGCGCCGCCCGCATCGCCACCCACTGCACCGAAGCCGACGTTTCCGTGCAGCACTTCGGCGCGGCCCGCGACGTCGGTCTGGAAACGGTGGGATTCCTGATGCTGGCGCACATGGCGGCGCCCGAGGACCTCGCGAAGCAGGCGCGGATCATGGCTGACGTCGCCTGCCAGTGCGTCTACGTGGTCGATTCCGCCGGCGCGCTCATCCTCGAAGAAGCCGCCGATCGCGTCGCCGCGCTCGTCGCGGAGCTGGGCGACGACGCGCAGGTCGGCTACCACGGTCACCAGAACCTCAGCTTCGGCGTCGCCAACTCCGTGCTCGCCCACCGCGCCGGGGCGCGGCAGATCGACGGTTCCCTCGCTGTCCTCGGCGCGGGCGCGGGGAACTCGCCGACCGAGGTGCTCGCGGCGATGTTCGAACGCCTCGGCATTCCGACCGGCGTCGACAAGGACGTGCTGATGGCCGCGGCCGAGAACGTCGTGAAGAAGTACCTGACCCGGCTGCCGGTGATGGACCGCTCGTCGATCGTGCAGGGCTTCGCCGGCGTGTACTCGAGTTTCCTGCTGCACGCCGAGCGTGCGGCGGAACGCTACGGCGTGCCGGCGCACGAGATCCTCTACCGCGTCGGCGCGGAGCGGTACGTCGGCGGTCAGGAGGACATGATCATCGACATCGCGTTGCGGCTGCGGGCAGAACGAGCCCCGGCACGATGAGCTCAGTGATCGAACTCGTCCGCCCCGAGCACCAGCCGGACGCAGTGCGCGACGAGCCGTTCCCGGCTCACCCGCAGCGTGCCGTCGAGGTAGGCGATGAACACGTTGCTCAGCGCGCCGACCAGTCCGATCGACACCAGCTGCCGGTCGGTCTCGTCGCCGCGCGAGAGCTGTTCGCCGACGAGGCCCGCGAACGCCGGCAACAGGTGCAGGCCGCGGCGCGTCAGCGCGGGATCGGTCAGCGGCGCCAGCAACAGCACCCGGCCCTGGCGCGGGTCGTCGACCAGGAGGGCCACGAACGCCCGCACGGCGCGTTCCGCCCGCCGCCGCGGATCGGCTGCGTCGCGGATCGCGTCGACCAAAGCCTGGCGCGCCCGCTCGCCGACGTGCTCGTACACGGCCGCGACGAGCTCCTCACGGTCGGTGAAGCTCTCGTAGAAGTAGCGTTCGGTCAGGTGGGCCTGGCGGCAGACCGCGCGCACGCTGACCGCCGCGGAGCCCTCGGTGCCGAGCAGGTCGAGGCCCGCGGCGACCAGCTGGTCCCGCCGCGCCGCCTTCCGATCGTCCAGCGTCGTGCCCGCCCACGTGCGGCCCGGCATATCCACTCCCGTAGTTGACCACGCCCGTTGTCACATCCTAACCTGACAACAGGCGTAGTCAGTTCATCGACACAACCAGGGGAGGGGCGCCATTCCGGGGGAGGAACCCGAACCGCTGGGACCGGACTCGCTCACGTGGCGCTACTTCGGCGACTGGCGGGGGCTGCTGATCGCCTTGTGGGCCGGGTCGATGCAGAACATGCATCCGGGTCTCGGCGCCGGCGTCGAGCAGCACTCGCGGTTCTTCGAGGAACGCTGGCAGCGGCTGTTCCGCTCGCTCTACCCGATCGGCGGCGTGGTCTACGACGGGCCGCTCGCCCGCCGGACCGCGCTCGAGGTGCGCGGGTACCACGACCGCATCAAGGGTGTCGACGCGAAAGGCCGCCGCTACCACGCGCTCGACCCGGACACGTTCTACTGGGCCCACTCCACGTTCTTCGTCAGCACGATCCTCATCGCCGACCACTTCATGCGCGGCATCGGCGAAGAGGAGAAGCGCGAGCTGTTCGACGAACACGTGCGCTGGTGGCGGATGTACGACATGACGATGCGGCCGGTGCCCGAGTCCTGGGAGGACTTCCGGCGGTACTGGAAGCACATGTGCGCCGAGGTCCTGGAGGACAACAAGGCCACGCGCGACGTCCTGGATCTGCGCGGCATCACGAAACCGCCGTTCCTGCCCTGGCTGCCCGACCTGCTGTGGCGGCCGGTCTCGGGGGTGATCGCGCGGCAGTTCGTCTGGCTCACGGTCGGGCTCTACGACCCGGAGATCCGCGACCTGCTCGGCTTCACCTGGACTGCGCGCGACGAACGCCGGCACCGCTTCGCCGGCCGCGCGATCAACGCCGTGTTCTCTCTCGTCCCGCACGACCGCCGCTACCACCCGCGGGCGCGCGCCGGCCGGCGCCGGGCGAGGGGTGAGGTGGCCGCGGGCGCGCCCGTGGTCGAGACTCCACGGAGGAACCTGCCGCCCGTGGGGGAACGCGGCAAGCCGGAGCACTACTCGCCGAACATCTGAAGCACGGAGGGCCGCATGAAGCTGGGTTACCACCTCGGGTACTGGGGGAGCGGCCCGACGCCGGGCGCGCTGGAGGCCGTGCTCGAGGCCGAGCGCCTCGGGTTCGACTCGGTGTGGTCGGCGGAGGCCTACGGCTCCGACGCGTTCACCCCGCTCGCCTGGGCCGGTGCGTCGACCAGCCGCGTGAAGCTCGGCACGAACATCGTGCAGATGTCCGCGCGCACGCCCACCGCCACCGCGATGACGGCGCTGACGCTCGACCACCTCTCCGGCGGCCGGTTCGTGCTCGGGCTCGGTGCGTCGGGCCCGCAGGTGGTGGAGGGCTGGTACGGCCAGCCGTACCCGAAGCCGTTGGCCCGCACGCGCGAGTACGTGGCGATCATCCGCCAGGTGCTGGCGCGCGAGGCACCCGTGACGTTCGACGGGCAGTTCTACCAGTTGCCACTGCAAGGAGGAGCGGGGCTGGGCAAAGCGCTCAAGCCGACCGTGCACCCGCTGCGCGCAGACCTCCCGATCTACCTCGCGGCCGAAGGACCCAAGAACGTCGCGCTGTCGGCGGAGATCTGCGACGGCTGGCTGCCGCTGTTCTTCTCGCCCAAGGCCGACGCGTTCTACCGGGCCGCGCTCGCCGAGGGGTTCGCCCGGCCGGGCGCCCGGCGCAAGCCCGAGGACTTCGAGGTGCCCGCTTCGGTACCGGTGATCGTCCACGACGACGTGGAGGAGGCGGCGAGCTGGATCAAGCCGGCGCTCGCGTTGTACATCGGCGGCATGGGCGCCAAGGCTGTGAACTTCCACCACGACGTGTTCGCGCGCCTGGGTTACGAGGAGGTGGCCGACAAGGTACAGGAGCTCTACCTCGCCGGGCGCAAGGACGAGGCCGTCGCCGCGATCCCGACGTCGCTCGTGGAGGACACCTCGCTCGTCGGCCCGGCCGCGAAGATCCGCGAGGAGCTCGCTGCCTGGGAGGACACTGTGGTCACGACGCTGCTGCTGCGCGGCGACGCGGGATCGCTGGCGAAGGTGGCCGAAGCCCTGTCGTGAGCAGGGCACGGGGCGAGGTCGGCCCGGTACGCGCGGTGCATTACGACGGTGGCACGATTCCTCCCGACCACTACCGGGGAACGGCGAAGATCCACTAGGTATTGCGTTCGTCGGACCGCCTTCGAGGAGGACCCTTGGCGCCGCTGCCCCGCCGGACGCGTTTTCGCTACTCGCTCGGCTCGTTCGTCACCGGATCTTTCGGCACGGTGCCGGGACTGCTCCTGCTGCCCTACCTCACCGACACGATGGCGGTGCCCGCCGCGGCGGCCGGCGTGATCGTGTTCGTGCCGAAGGCGTGGGACGTGATCTTCAACCCGGTGGCGGGCCGCCTGTCCGACGCCGACCTGGTGCGCAGCGGCAGCCGGCGGCGGTTCCTGCTGGGCGGCGGCATCGGCGTCGCGATCTTGTTCTTCGCGTTGTTCGCGCACCCCGGGTTCGGCAAGCCCGCGATCGACGCGACCTACGTGGTGATCGTGTTCTTCCTGTGTGCCACCGCGTACGCGTTCTTCCAGGTGCCGTTCAACGCGCTGCCGGCCGAGCTCACGGACTCGGCCGAGGAACGCACGAAACTCACCAGCGTGCGCATCGGCGTGCTGGCCGTGGCGATCCTCGTGTCCGGCGGCGCCGCCCCGGCGATCACCGACATCCTCGAAGGCGTGGCCGGCTACCGGGTGATGGGCCTCGTGATGGCCGTGATCATCCTGCTCGCCACCCTGGGTGTCTACTTCGGTCTGCGCGGCGCGCCCGTCGGTTCGCTGCGGCCCAACGCCGTGAGCTTCAAGCAGCTGATCCGCACGATCGCGCAGTGGCGCCCGTTCTGCTGGCTGATGGGCTCGTACTTCATCCAGGCGCTGGGCATCGGCACGGTGCTCGCCGCGATCCCGTATTTCGCCGAGCACGTGCTGGGCGACCCGAGCTACCGCACGGTGCTGTTCGTGGGCTTCGTCGGCCCGGCGCTGATCACGATGCCGCTGTGGCCGCGGCTGGGGCACCGTTGGGGCAAGCTCGTGGGCTTCCGCATCGCGACGGTCTCGTTCACCGTCGGCCTGCTCGGGATGCTGTTCGCCAAGGACATCCCGTTCGCGGTGACGATGGTGTTCGTCGCGCTGTCGGGCATCGGGTACGCCGGGATCTCCGTGTTCCCGCTGGCGATCCTGCCCGACCTCATCAGCGCCGAAGAGGAACGCACCGGCGAGACCCGCGCGGGCATCACGGCGGGCGTGTGGACGGCGTCGGAGACGCTGGGTCTGGCGCTCGGCCCGGGTCTGTTCGGGCTGGTGCTGCAGGCCGGCGGCTACGTGTCGAGCACCGACGCGACGACCGCGCAGCCGTCCTCGGCGATCACGGCCATCACCGTGGGCTCCTCGGTGCTGCCCGCGGTGCTCATCGCGCTGGCGATCCCGCTGCTGCGGCGCAAGGTGCTGGAGCCGCGGCCGGTGGAGCCGCAGCGGTGACCGACGTCCTGGCCGAGTTGCGGGAGCTGCGTGCGGGCGACCTGCCGACGCACGGCGGGCACACGCTCGCCTACGTCTACGACAGCGGCCTGTCCGAAGTGGACGAGATCGCAGCGGCCGCGCACGCGCTCGCGTCGTCGGCCAACGGGCTGGACCCCACGGCGTTCCCGAGCCTGCTGCGCCTGGAGAACGACCTCGTCGGGCGCGCGGCGGGGCTCCTGGGCGGAACCGCGGGAACGGTCGGCACGGTGACGTCCGGCGGCACCGAGTCGTGCCTGCTCGCGGTGCTGGCCGCGCGGGACGCCCGGCCGGACATCACCGCGCCGAGCATCGTGCTGCCCGACACCGCGCACGTGGCGTTCCACAAGGCGGCGCACCTGTTCGGGCTGCGCAAGATCATGGTGCCGGCCGACGCGAAGACCTTCCGTGCGGTGCCGGACGCCATGGCGGCGGCAATCGACGAGTCCACCGTGCTCGTCGTGGCGAGCGCGTCTTCCTACGCCCACGGCGTGGTCGACCCGATCCCGGAGATCGCGGCCGCCGCGGCCGCTCGCGGTGTGCGGATGCACGTGGACGCGTGCATCGGCGGCTGGGTGCTGCCGTATTTCGCGAAGCTGGGCGCGGACGTGCCGCCGTTCGACTTCCGCGTGCCGGGCGTCACGAGCATCTCGGTGGACCTGCACAAGTACGCCTACTGTGCGAAGGGCGTCTCGGTACTGCTGCACGCGAACGCCGAGCTGCGGCGCACGCACTACTTCGCCAGCGCGGCCTGGCCGGGCTACACGATGCTGAACCCGACGCTGCAGAGCACTCGCTCGGGCGGCCCGCTCGCGGCCGCGTGGGCCGTGGTGAACCACCTCGGCGAGGACGGCTACTTGCGCCTCGCGGAGGTGACGCGCGAGGCCGTGACCCGGATCCGTGTGGGGGTCGAGACCCTGCCGGGCCTGCGGATCCTGGGTGACCCGGACTCGACGCTGATCGCCTTCGCCACGACCGGCACCGCCGACGACGGGTTCGATCTGTTCACGGTCGCGGACGAGATGAAGGTGCGTGGCTGGTACGTGCAGCCGCAGTTCGCGCACGGCGGCTCGCCGCTGAACCTGCACCTCACGATCACGGCCGCGAACCACGGCAGCGAGGCGGAGTTCCTCGCGGACCTGACCGCCTCGGTCGCCTCGGCCCGCGAAGCCGGTCCGACGTCAGTGGACCCGGACGTGGCCGCGTTCGTGGCCGCACTGGACCCGGAAACCTTGACGGCGGAGCAGTTCGCGGGCCTGCTCGCCGCGGCCGGCCTCGTCGGCGACGCCGGCCTGCCCGAGCGCATGGCACCGATCAACGCACTGCTGGCGACGGCGGCGGAACCGCTGCGGGAACGGCTGCTGCTGGAGTTCCTCGGCGCGCTCTACACGCCCTGACCGGCTGGCCCGGGCCTGAACCCGGGACAGCCGGTGCGGCTCATTGGTTGCGCGAGGCCAGCCCGGCCGGCGCGGAGGCCAGCGCGGTGTGGATCGCGTCGGCGAGGGCGAGCGCGTCTTCTTCGGTCAGTTCCAGCGCGACGCGCGCGGCCGGGCCCATTGCCGGGTTCCGGAAGTCGATGTTCACGGTGTGGGCGAAGCGGGCGTGCGTCGGGTGGTCGACGTAGACGGTGGCTTCGTTGACGCTGTGCCAGCCGGTCGCGCTCTTGCCGCTGCCCTCCACGGCGAACTTCTCGGTGAGGTAGGTGCACATGGGAAACGTCCTTCCTGCGAAGCGGAATCAGGCCGCGAGGTGCCGGCCGTAGAAGTCGAGGATCTTGGCCCAGCCGTCCACGGCGGCCTCCGGTCGGTAGCTCGGGCGGTCGACGGCGAAGAACGCGTGGCCGGCGCCGGTGTAGGTGTGGAACTCGTGCTCCTTGCCGAGGCGGTCGAGCTCGGCGGCGAGCTTCGCGGTCTCCTCGGGGGCGGGGTACTGGTCGTCGGCGCCGAAGATGCCGAGCAGCGGGGCCGACAGCTGCGGCGCGAGGCCCAGCAGCGGCTTCATCGACGCGGGCATGCCGGCCGGCGGCTCGTTCACCACGAACGCGCCGTAGCAGTCCACCGCCGCGTCGACCTGGGTCGAGCACGCGACGAGGAATGTCTGGCGGCCGCCGGAGCAGTGGCCGATCACGCCGATCTTGCCGTTGGCGCCGTCCAGCGCCTTGAGGTACGCGGCCGCACCTTCGACGTCGCCGACGAGGCGCTCGTCGGGCACGCCGCCGTTGGCGCGGACGGTCGCGGCGGCGTCGTCCGGGCTCGCGCCCGGCGCCTCGCGCGAGTACAGGTTCGGGCACAGCGCCGCGAAACCCTCGGCGGCGAAGCGGCGCACCATCTCCTTGGTCGCCGGGTCGTAGCCGGGCATGTGGTGGATCACCACGACGCCGCCGCGCGGAGCGGGGTCGAGCGGGCGCGCCAGGTACGCCTCGATCTCGTCACCGCCGTGGCCGGTGATCGTGACGGTGCCGGCGGTGAGCGTGTCGTTCATCCGTTCTCCTTGTCCGGGGTGCTTCGTTGCTCGCCCGCGCGCGGGGCGAGGTCGGGGTGGAAGTAGCGCTTGCCGCGCGACACCGAGGCGAGGCCCGCGACGAGCGCCATCACGGCGGCCGCCGTGAAGACCGTGACCAGTCCGTTGTGGAACGGGCCGGAGATGAGCTGCGGGAAGAACTCCTTGCCGGTCAGCGCCGCCGAGTCGCTCGGCGACAGTCCGGAAAGGACACCCGGACCGAGCAGGTGCGCCACCGGGTTGCTGCCGAGGAACGCCGCGAACAGTGTGCTCACGGGCGGCAGCTGGGCGACGTTCGCCGCCACGTCGGCGGGCACGCCGTGGGCCTGCAGCCCGCTGGTGAGTGTGGCGGGCAGCGAGCCGGCCAGGCCCGCGATCATCAGCGAGAAGAACACGCCGATCGACAGCGCGGTGCCGGAGTTCTGGAACGTCGAGCGCATGCCCGACGCGACGCCGCGCTGGTGGTCGGCGACGCTGCTCATGATCGCCGAGGTGTTGGGCGCCGAGAACATCCCCTGCCCGATCCCGCTGATCACGAGCAGCAGCGCGAACACGGGGTAGGAGAAGTCGACCGGCAGCGCCAGCAGGCCGAGGAACGACCCGGCGACGAGCACGAGCCCGCCGGTGGAGAACAGCCGCGCGCCGAACCGGTCGGACAGGTAGCCCGACATCGGGCCGGCGATGAGGAACCCGACCGTGAGCGGCAGCAAGTAGATCCCGGCCCACAGCGGGGTTTTCTCGTACTCGTACCCGTGCAGCGGCAGCCAGATGCCCTGCAGCCAGATGATCAGCATGAACTGCAGCCCGCCGCGCGCGATCGACGTGAGCAGCACCGCGAGGTTGCCCGCGGTGAAGGCCCGGATCCGGAACAGCGAGAGCTGGAACATCGGTTCCTTCACGCGTGTCTCGATCACGCCGAACGCGATGAGCAGCAGCACTCCGGTGCCGATGCCGCCCAGCACCCACGGGCTGCCCCAGCCGGTGGCCGCCCCGCCGTAGGGCTGGATGCCGTAGGTGATCGCGGCGAGCAGCACACCGGTGCCGAGGGCGAAAGTGACGTTGCCGCCCCAGTCGACGCGCGCCCGGCGCGGCTTGCCGATCTCGCGCAGGCTGCGGATCGACCACACCGTGCCGAGGATGCCGAACGGCACGCTCACCCAGAACACCGCGCGCCAGTCGATCTCCGCGAGCAGGCCGCCCGCGACGAGACCGAGGAACTGCCCGGCCAGCGCCGTGATCTGGTTGATGCCGAGCGCCATACCGCGTTGCTCGCGTGGGAACGCGTCGGTGAGGATCGCCGCGGAGTTGGCCGTGAGCATGGACCCGCCGACGGCTTGGACGATGCGCCAGCCGATCAGCCACAGCGCGCCCCGCCCGCCGTGGAACGGGTCGAACGACAGCGCCACCGAGGCGACACTGAAGATCACGAACCCGACGTTGTACATCTTCACGCGGCCGAACATGTCGCCGAGGCGCCCGAGCGTGACCACGAGCACCGCCGACACCAGCAGGTAGCCCAGGATCATCCAGAGCAGGTAGCCGATGTTGCCCGGCGCGAGCGGGTCGAGCCCGATGCCGCGGAAGATCGCGGGCAGCGAGATGATCACGATCGACCCGTCGAGCGCCGACATGAGCACGCCGAGGGTGGTGTTGGAGAGCGCGACCCACTTGTAGCGGTCTCCGCGGCTGGTGGTTGTGGTTGTCACAGTTGGTCTGCCAGGCGTTCGAGCAACGGGATCACCTCGAGTAGTCGGCGGCGTTCCTCGGCGCTGAAGCCGCCGGCGAGGGCTTGGGCGACGCGCTGGGTGCTCAGGGAGCGCCGGTCGGTCAGGAGCTTCCGGCCGGTCGCGGTCACGGCCATCAGGACGCGGCGGCCGTCGGCGGCGTCGGGGCTTCGGCTCACGAGCCCGCGTTCGACGAGCCCGGCCAGGGTCGCGCCCATGGCCTGCGGCTTCACCCGCTCCTGCTCGCCAGGTAGCCGGGCGTCGAGGGCCCGTCGCGGTCGAGCCGTGAGAGCACGGAGCTTTCCGAGAGCGTGGCCTCGCCCGCCACGTAGCCCTGCCGCATCCGCCGCACCAGCCGCCCGAGCGCGACCCTCAGGTCGGCGGCGGCCTCCACGAGATCTTTGGTGATCCGATCCGGCACATTAGTCAACCTAGACTGATAAACCTGGATTGATCAACCTTCGCGAAACACCCCTAACCCCACCGAATCGCCCAGTTCAGACGTGGTGTGTCCGGCGTGGACCGAGCGTGATCCGCATGATGACGCGGGCGGTGAACGATCAAGGAACTCCCGGGAACACGAAGGCCGCGCGACCGTTGTGATCCAGGTCGCGCGGCCTTCGGTGCGTCTGTCCTCAGTGGACGTGCACGGGCTCCCATCCGGGGAAGGGATCAGCCGTCACCGGCTCGTTGGTCAGGCACGCCTCGAGCGCGGCCAGCAGCGGGCCGCCGGCGAGCCCGACGCCGATGAAGACCAGCTCCTGCCGCGGCGCGTCGGTCACGCCCTGCGGTTCGAACCGCGCCACCGAGCCCGCCTGCGACCACAGGCCGAGCACGCCCGGTCGCGACGCGAGCGTGAAGAACCCCTTGGAGCGCAACACCGTGCCGAACTCGCCCGAGTCGAGGCGGGTCGTGACGAAGTCCCACAGCGGCGCCGGGTCGAACGCCCGGGTGGCGCGGAACACGACGCTGGAGATGCCGTACTCCTCGGTCTCCGGCACGTGGTCGCCGTTGAGCTCCGCGACCCAGCCCGGGGCCTGCTGCGCCCGCAGCGGGTCGTGGCGGCCGGTGCCGACCACCCGCCCGAGCGGCACCCGGCCGAACTGCGCCGTCACCACGTCGGCGCCCGGGTTGAGCCGGCGCAGCGCCGCCACCAGCCGGTCGGCCTCGGCGGGGGAGACGAGGTCGGTTTTGTTCAGCAGCAGCACGTCGGCGAACTCGACCTGGTCCACGAGCAGGTCGCTGACCGTGCGCTCGTCGCCCTCGTACTGGTCGAGGCGGCGTTCGGCCAGCGAGTCGCCACCGGCCAGCTCACGGCCGAAGTTCACGGCGTCGACCACGGTCACCATCGTGTCCAGCCGGGCCCCGGAGAGCGCCGGTGTGCCGACGTCGCCGGGGAAGGAGAACGTGGCGGCGACCGGCATCGGCTCGGAGATCCCGCTCGACTCGATGAGCAGGTGGTCGAACCGTCCTTCCGCCGTCAGGCGCGTGACCTCGTCGAGCAGGTCCTCGCGCAGGGTGCAGCAGATGCACCCGTTGGTCAGCTCGACCAGGCGCTCCTCGGTGCGGGAGACGCTGTCGCGCACGAGGGCCGCATCGATGTTGACCTCGCTCATGTCGTTCACGATCACCGCCACCCGCAGGCCTTCGCGGTTGGCGAGGATGTGGTTGAGCAGCGTCGTCTTGCCCGCGCCGAGGAACCCCGACAGGACGGTGACGGGTACGCTCACCGGTCGAGCCGCTGGAAGTGCTTGATCAGGCGGCGCGGCACGAGCTTGCGCTCGCCGTCGACCGTGATCGGCACCAGGTCGGGCACCGCGGCCTTCCATTGCGCACGGCGGGCGCGGGTGTTGCTGCGTGACTTCTTCCGCTTCGGCGCGGCCATCAGCGCGCACCGCCCTTCTCGCGACGGCCGTAACGGCGGTGGAACTTCTCGACCTGGCCCGCGGAGTCGACGATCCGCTGGTTGCCGGTCCAGAACGGGTGCGACCACGAGCTGATGTCCACGACCACGAGCGGGTAAGTGTTGCCGTCCCTCCACTCGATCGTCCGCTCGGACGTGGCGGTGGAGCGGGTGAGGAACGCGTCGCCCGTGGACGAGTCGCGAAACACCACCGGGTGGTAGTCGGGGTGGATGCCGGGTTTCACTGCGGTTCTTCCTTTCGGTTCGCGGCGTTGACGTGCCGCTCTTCGTCTTCGTCGTCGGTTTCGGTGGCCTCGCACGGGTCTTCGTGCCACTCGCCGAACGGGTCGGGGTAGCTGCGCCAGGCAGCTTCCCCCTCGGCCAGCTCGGCGTCGGTCAGCAGCGCGGCGTGCAGCGCGTCCTCGATTTCCTTCGGCGGCACCAGATCCGTGACGACCACGAGCTCCTGCGCGCGGTCGCCGTGCACCGGGTGCCAGCGCAGCGACGCGAGCGTGCGGCGTTCGGGGGAGACCTCGGCCCAGTCCGGGCCGTCGGGCGAGGCCAGCCACGGCCCGGCGTGCCCGATCGCGAGGCCGCCGCCCGCCGACTCGAGCCAGAACGCGATGTCGGGCTGGCTCGCGACCCACGCGCGGCCGCGGGTGCGGATCACGCCGCCCAGCAGCGTGTCGATCGCCTCGTGCAGGCGCTCGGGGTGGAACGGCCGCTGCGAGGTGAAGGTGAGCACCTCGATCCCGCAGTCGGCGTGCAGCGGCGGCTGGCCCCGCAGGAGCGCGCCGTGCAGGTCGACCACCTCGCCGCGCCGCGATTGCGCGGGCACGGCGGCGAACAGCAGCCCGGCGTTCGCGCCCTTCAGGACGACCCGCGGGACCGACGGTGCGACGCGGTCGAGCACGGCCGCGGTCTTCGCGGCGCACCACGCGTCGGGCACTTCGCCCGCGAGCACCAGCACGTCGGCGAACTCCACCTGCGCGAGCGCGACCTGCGCGACGCTCCGGTCGTCCTCGGGGCTGCCCAGCAGGCCGCGTTCCAGGAGCAGTTCGTCGCCGGAGGCGTCGGCGAGCCAGGCGGCGCGGTCGACGGTGGTGAACACGGCCTCGATCTCGACGTCGTCGCTCACGGGCCGGTCGCCGACCAGCACGTTGGCGATCGCCCAGCTCACGGGCTCGGGTTCCATGGCCTCGTCGAGGCGCAGCACGATCCGGTCCACCTCCGGCAACCGGGCGAGCCGGCGCAGCAGCGGCAGGAGGTCTTCGCGCAGCGTGCAGTTCACACAGCCGTGGGCCAGTTCCAGTGCGGTGAGCTGGTCGCGGGGGCCGAGGCGGATCCGCCTGCGGACGACACCGCTGCCGATCTGCCGCAGGTCGTGGTGGACCACGGCGACGCCGGGGCCGGCGCGGCGCAGCAGTTCGGCGAGCTCGTCGTTGCCTTCGGCGGCGAGCCCGCTGACGAGCACGAGCGGGACACGCGGGTGTGGGGTCACTGAAGCTCCAGTCGACGGGACGGGGTACGGTGGCCAGCGTAATTGAAAACGAATATCACTATCAACTCGGGAGGGTCCGTGTCAGCCGTGTGCCAGGTCACCGGCCGCAAGCCGGGCTACGGCAAGCAGGTCTCGCACTCGCACCGCCGCACGTCACGGCGCTGGGAGCCGAACCTGCAGTCCCGCCGCTACTTCGTGCCGAGCCTCGGCCGGACCGTGCGGCTCAAGGTGTCGGCGAAGGGCATGAAGACGATCGACAAGCGCGGGATCGACGCGGTCGTCGCGGAACTGGCCGCGAAGGGGGTGAAGATCTAGATGGCGAAGAGCACCGACGTCCGGCCGATCATCAAGCTGCGCTCCACCGCGGGCACCGGCTACACGTACGTCACGAAGAAGAACCGGCGCAACGACCCCGACCGGATGGTCCTGCGCAAGTACGACCCGGTGGTGCGCAAGCACGTCGAGTTCAAGGAAGAGCGCTGATGGCGAAGAAGTCGAAGATCGCGAAGAACGAGCAGCGGAAGGTGATCGCCGCCCGCTACGTCGAGAAGCGCCGGGCGCTCAAGGCCGTGATCGCCTCGCCGCGCTCGTCGGCGCAGGACAAGGCCGACGCGGTGGTGGCGTTGCAGCGCATGCCGCGCGACGCGAGCGCCACGCGCATCCGCAACCGCGACACCGCCGACGGCCGCCCGCGCGGGTACCTGCGCAAGTTCGGCCTGTCGCGCGTGCGGATGCGGCAGATGGCGCACAACGGCGAGCTGCCCGGCGTCTCGAAGTCGAGCTGGTGAGCCGCATGCCGAAGCACGAACGCGTGCCGCGCAAGCGGGCGAACCCGTTGCACGCGCGCGGGATCACGGCCGTCGACTGGAAGGACATCGACCTGCTGCGGACCTTCATCTCCGACCGCGGCAAGATCCGCGCCCGCCGCGTGACGGGGCTGACGCCTAAGCAGCAGAAGCAGGTGGCCTCGGCCATCAAGAACGCGCGGGAGATGGCTCTGCTGCCCTACCCGAACTCCGCCCGGGGTTGACCGCCCGGCGTCCCGGGAGCCGGCGTGCCAGACTCGGCGCATGGCTTCCGGGACGCCGTCGGACGAGGAGCTCGACCTGTGGGCCCGCGTGTTCACCATGGCGCGTGAGGGCGACACGGAGCGCCTCGCCGCCTACGTCGAGGCCGGCATTCCCGCGAACCTCACCAACGACCGCGGCGACACCCTGGTGATGCTCGCCGCCTACCACGGGCACGCGGAGACGGTGGCCGCGCTGCTCGCGCGCGGCGCGGATCCGAACCGGGTCAACGACCGGGGCCAGAGCCCGCTCGCCGGCGCCGTGTTCAAGGACGAGCTCGAGGTCGTGAAGGCGCTGTGGCGGGTGGTGCCGACCCGCGGGCGGGCACGCCGTCCGCGGTCGAGGCGGCGACGATGTTCGGCAACACCGGGCTGCTGGCCCTGCTGCAGAGCTGAGCGGGCCGGGCAGGCAGACTTTCGGGCTATGGACGACCCGCACTACCTCTCCGGACTCCAGCTCGCCGGCCGCCGCGTCGTGATGGTCGGGGGCGGCTCGGTCGCCCAGCGCCGCCTCCCGCGGCTCATCCGCGCGGGCGCGCGGGTGGAGCTGGTCTCGCCCCACACCACGCCGTCGGTCAGCGCGATGGCCGACGCGGGCGAGCTGGTCTGGCACGAGCGCCGCTACGCCGAGGGCGACCTCGCCGACGCCTGGTACGCGCTCGCCTGCACCGACGACCCCGAGGTCAATGCCGCGGTGTGCGCCGAGGCCGAACGCGAGCGCGTGTTCTGCGTGCGTGCCGACGAGGGGGAGTCCGGCAGCGCCGTGACCCCGGCTTCGGGCCGCCACGGCGGGCTGCTGTTCGGCGTCCTGTCCGGCGGTGAGCCGCTGCGCTCGGCCGCCGTGCGCGACAGCATCCTCGACGCCCTGCACGCCGGCACCGTCAAGGATGCTGCCGGCGGCCGCGCGCCGCGAGACACCGATACCGAGCTGCCGGGCGTCGCCCTGGTCGGCGGCGGTCCGGGCGACCCGGACCTGATCACCGTCCGCGGCCGCCGGCTGCTCTCGCGCGCCGACGTGGTGGTCGTCGACCGGCTCGCGCCGCGCGAGCTGCTGGACGAGCTCGCGCCCGAGGTCGAGGTCGTCGACGCGGCGAAGATCCCGTACGGCCGCGCCGCGAGCCAAGACGTGATCAACAGCACGCTGATCGAGAAGGCCAAGGAGGGGAAGTTCGTCGTCCGGCTCAAGGGTGGCGACCCCTACCTGTTCGGTCGCGGGTTCGAGGAGGTCCTGGCCTGCGCCGAGGCGGGCGTGCCGGTGACCATGGTCCCGGGTATCACGAGTGCGTTCGCGGTCCCCGCCGTGGCCGACGTGCCGGTCACCCACCGCGGCGTCGCCCACGAGGTCGTGGTCGTCTCGGGCCACGTCGCCCCCGGCGACCCGCGCTCGCTGGTCGACTGGTCCCTGCTGGCCGGCCTGCGCGGCACGATCGTGCTGATGATGGGCGTCGAACGCCTGCCCCAGTTCGCGTCGGCGCTGCTGGACGGCGGCCGCCCGGCCGACACGCCGGTCGCCATCGTCGAAGACGGCACCATGCGCACGCAGCGCACTCTGCGCTCCACGCTGGGGAAGGTGGCCGGCGAAGCGGCCGCCGCGGGTGTCCGCCCGCCGGCGGTGATCGTGTTCGGCCCGGTGGCCGGCCTCGCGAAGTGACCAGGCCGGGTCAGCTTTCGTAGCAGCGCTCGGCGAAGTCGGTGATCGCCGAGGTCAGGCGCTTCGGGTCGGAGCGGAGCTCGACCGGGCTGCGCGCCTGGACGAACTCCGCACCGGGCATGTCGGCGGCCAGGGTGTCGGCGTCGCCGAAGGGGTGGATCGGGTCGCCTTCGTGGCCGATCACCAGCGCGGGCGTGGTGATGGCCCGGCGCACCGACTTCGGCGGCGCGATGCGGCCGAACAGCACGCCGTGCAGGAGCGCGGCCATCGGCTCGGGCTGCTGGGTCAGGGTGTCGGTGACGACGTCGACCCACTGGCTGCCGTGGGGCACGAGGTTGGCGGCCAGCGCGACTCCGCGCACGGTCACGGGCAGGAAGCGCGCGGCGAACAGCAGCGGGGCGAACGTGAGCAGCCCGGCGACGATCGCGTTGTCCAGCACTGGCATCTCCACGACCAGCCCGCGGGCGCGGGACGGCTGCGCGACCGCCACCTCGAGCGCCACGTTCGCGCCGAGCGACGTCCCGCCGAGCACGGCTTCGTCCAGGCCGAGGTGGTCGAGCAGCGCCACGGCCTGCTCCCCGAACGCCGGCATCGAGTAGCGCCACGACTCGGTCGGCCGGTCGGACTCGCCGTGGCCCAGCAGGTCGAGGGTGATCACGCGGAAGCCCGAGCGGGCGAGCCGGCGGGCCAGGGGCGCGTGCATGCGGCGGGTGAACATGATGCCGTGCATCAGGACCACCACGCGCTCGCCCGAGCCGTACTCGGTATAGGCCAGGCGGTGGCCGTCGCAGGTGAACGAGCCGGACAGCTCGATCGGACGCGAGCGGCGCGCCGGCGGGGGATCCGCCGGCAGGTCGTCGACGGCAAGAACAGGGGCCGGGGCCATGCGCCACCTTCCTCTCGTGGTCGAGGGCCGCTTCGATCTCTCGTGCCCCTCCCAGGAAAGCATCCCGCGACCGAATTGGCACAGCGTCAACCGGATGGTTCAAGATGACAGGCATGACCGCACCTGCCGACTCCCTGCCCGAGCTCGTCTCGCTGAAGGTCGACCTCGACGGCCACGTCGCCGAAGTCACCCTGCTCGGCCCGGCGAAGGGCAACGCCATGGGCCCCGACTTCTGGCGCGAGCTGCCGCTGGTCTTCGCCGCCCTCGACGCCGACCCGCGCGTGCGCGCGATCGTGCTCACCGGCAGCGGCACGAACTTCTCCTACGGCCTCGACCTGCCTGCGATGATGGGCGGCTGGGCCCCGATGCTCGCCGGCGACGCGCTGGCCGGCCCGCGCACGGACTTCCACCGCGAGGTCCGCCGCCTGCAGGAGTCCGTGAGCTCGATCGCCGAGTGCCGCAAGCCCGTGATCGCCGCCGTGTCCGGCTGGTGCATCGGCGGCGGCGTCGACGTGATCAGCGCCGCCGACGTGCGCCTGGCCAGCGCCGACGCGAAGTTCAGCGTGCGCGAGGTGAAGGTCGCGATCGTCGCCGACCTCGGCAGCCTGCAACGGCTGGCCACGATCGTCGGCGAGGGCCACGTGCGCGAGCTCGCCCTGACAGGCAAGGACGTCGACGCTGCGCGCGCCGAGAAGATCGGCCTGGTCAACGACGTCTACCCCGACTCCGACACACTGCTGGCCGAGGCCCGCAAGCTCGCCGCCGAGATCGCGGCGAACCCGCCGCTGGTCGTGCAGGGCACCAAGCAGGTGCTCGCCGCCAACACCGAGCGCCAGGTCGCCGAGGGCCTGCGGTACGTCGCGGCGTGGAACTCCGCGTTCCTCCCGAGCAAGGACCTCGCCGAGGCCGTGCAGGCGTTCATGGAGCGCCGCGCGCCCGAGTTCAAGGGCGAGTAGAACAGGCACGTACGCGAGCACGAGGGAGCACGACGTGAGCAATGGCGCTTCGGGGAACCAGCGGGCCGGCGAGGCCCACCAGGTCTTTCGGGAGGCGCGGGACTACCTCCAGTCCCACCGCGAGGACTACGACACCGCCGTCCGGGGGTTCGCGTGGCCGCAGCCCGCGGAGTTCAACTGGGCCCTCGACTGGTTCGACGTGGTGGCCCGCGACCCGGCGAACGCGCAGCGGTACGCGCTCTGGATCGTCGAGGAGGACGGTACCGAGAACCGCTGGACCTACCCGGAGATGGCCGCCCGCTCGGACCAGGTCGCCACGTGGCTGCGCCGCCTCGGCGTCTCGCGCGGCGACCGGCTGATTCTCATGCTGGGCAACCAGGGCGAGTTGTGGGAGACGATCCTCGCCGCGATCAAGCTCGGCGCCGTGATCATCCCGGCCTCGACGCTGCTCGGCCCGGCCGACCTCGTCGACCGCGTGGAGCGCGGCAAGGCCAAGCACGTGGTGGTGCGCTCGGCCGACGCGCCGAAGTTCGCCGACGTGGCGGGCGACTACACGCGCATCGCCGTCGGCGAGCCGGTCGAGGGCTGGCACGCCTATGCCACCGCGTACGCCGAGCCGGCCGGTTTCACCCCCGAAGGCGTGACGGCCGCGGGCGACCCGCTGCTGCTCTACTTCACCTCGGGCACCACGGCGAAGCCGAAGCTCGTGCAGCACACGCACGTGTCGTACCCGGTCGGGCATCTGTCCACAATGTACTGGATCGGTCTCGAACCGGGCGACGTGCACCTGAACATCTCCTCGCCCGGCTGGGCGAAACACGCGTGGAGCAACGTGTTCGCGCCGTGGAACGCCGAGGCCACGGTGTTCCTGTACAACTACACGCGCTTCGACGCCACGGCGCTCATGGCGCAGATGGATCGCTGCGGGGTCACGAGCTTCTGCGCGCCGCCCACGGTGTGGCGCATGCTCATCCAGGCCGACCTCACGGCGCTGAAAACCCCGCCGCAGAAGGTGGTCGGCGCCGGCGAGCCGCTCAACCCCGAGGTGATCGAGCAGATCGAGAAGGCCTGGGGCGTCACCATCCGCGACGGGTTCGGCCAGACCGAGAGCAGCGTGCAGATCGCCAACACTCCCGGCCAGGATGTGGTTCCCGGCTCGATGGGCCGGCCGCTGCCGGGCTTCGTGGTCGCGCTGGTCGACCCGGTCACCGGCGAGCGCGCCGCGGAAGGCGAGATCTGCCTCGACCTCGCGCACCGGCCGGTCGGCCTGATGACGGGCTACGCGGACGACGACGAGCGCACCTCGGAAGCCTTCCGCGACGGCTACTACCACACGGGTGACGTCGGTTCGGTCGACGAACGCGGCTACATCACCTATGTCGGGCGCACCGACGACGTGTTCAAGGCGTCGGACTACCGGATCTCGCCGTTCGAGCTGGAGAGCGTGCTGCTGGAGCACGAAGCCGTCGCCGAGGCCGCCGTGGTGCCCGCGCCGGACCCGATCCGGCTCGCCGTGCCGAAGGCCTACGTCGTGCTGGCCGCGGGCCACGAGGCCACCGCGGACACCGCGCGTGCGATCCTGGCCTACGCGCGGGAGCACCTCGCCCCGTACAAGCGGATCCGGCGCCTGGAGTTCGCCGAGCTGCCGAAGACGATCTCCGGCAAGATCCGCCGCGTCGAGCTGCGCGGGCGCGAGAACACCCGCCCCGAGGGCGAGTACCGCGAGGACGACTTCCCGGACCTCAAGGCCTGAGCCGTGCGGCCGTCGTCCCCCTCGGCTTCACTCCGAGGGGACGACGGCCGCGAACACCGTCTGCTCGCCCTTGCTGCACGTCGTGCCGCCCTGCGCCGCCGGCGGGCCGGAGGTGCACAGCCAGCCCGACACGGTGTCGTTGACGGCGTCGTTGGACCCCGTGTCCTGCCGGCCGGCGATCTTCGCGTGGAAGTCGCGCACGAGCGCCATGGCCTCGGCGCACGGCACCCCGCCCGCCCGGCTGTCGAACACGTACAGGGTCAGCCCGCTCGCGGCCGTCACGGTGCCGCAGGACCCCGGGACGGCCGGCGTGGTGCTCGGGGCCCGAGTGTGCGTGCTCGGCGGCGCCTGTGTCGTTTCAGGCGGCGGGGGAGGAACCGAGTGCGCCGACGAGGTCGTCGGTGGGGGCGTGGTCGCGGACGGTGGCGGCGGTACCGCCGCCCGGGGCTCGGGTTCCCCCGAACAGGCGGCGAGCGCCGGCAGCACGAGCCAGGCCGCGAGCAGCGGCCGCCACGCGGGCTTCGACGGGGGCACCGGGGTCCTTTCGCCAGAGGTCTTCCCGGCATTCTGGCCCGCCGCCGGCGCCGTGACCCGCACCGACACCCGGCGCGGCGGGCGGAGGTTACCGGAACCGGGGCTTCCGCCTCGCCGGGCTCCCGCGAAAGTCTGTCTATTGTGGACGGTTAACATCGCGTTCACGAAGTGAGACACCGGGAACCGCTCGCTCACCGATCGGACGAATCTCCGGCGCGGACGTTAACGTCTGGCGCTCTCGGACCGAAATAGGTGAGGAGCGCCCCGGCGCGTTCCCGTCCCCGATCACCCGCCGACCCCGAGAGACAAGAGCACCGCACAGCATGACCACCGAAACGGCCAGCGAGCCCGCCATCCCGTCAGCGTCCGCCCTCACCGACCCGTCCGAGCGGCCCACTGAGACCACTCCGCCCACCGCGCCCTGCAGCGTGGTGTGGTGCTGCGGCCGCCCGTACGTCCTCGAAGGCCGAGCCGGCCGAGCCCGCTGGGTCGGCAACGACGACCGCGGCCGCCCCGAGCGCCTCAGCAGCGCGGAGCTGCAGCGCCGCGGCTGGAGCCACCGCCGCGCCGGCTGAGCACCGCCGCGGCTTTCCCGGCCGACCACCTCGAAGCCCCACTGCCGGAGAGCCGACAGCTTGAGGGCCCACGGCTTCGATGCCCGACGGCTTTTCCACCCACAGCCCCGCGGTCGGGTCGCGCGCCACGAACCCGCGACCCGACCGCGTGACCACCGGCGTCGGCGCCGGTCCTCACCTCTAGGCTGAGCGAGTGACCACGGTCCCCGAGCCCAAGACGGAGCCTTCCCTGCTGCGGCAGGCGTTCAACGTCCCCAACCTCCTGTCGCTGCTGCGGCTCGCGGGCGTGCCCGTGTTCCTCTGGCTGCTGCTCGGCCCGAAGGAGGACGGCTGGGCGCTCGCGCTGCTCGTCTTCTCGGCGCTGACCGACTGGCTCGACGGCAAGCTCGCCCGCTGGCTCGACCAGATGTCGCGGCTGGGCCAGCTTCTCGACCCCGCCGCGGACCGGCTCTACATCCTCGCGACCCTCGTCGCGTTCCTCATCCGCGACATCATCCCGTGGTGGGTCGTCGTGCCGCTCGTGCTGCGCGAGGCAGTGCTCGCGGTCTGCGTGCTCGTGCTCCGCCGCAGCGGATTCGCGCCGCCCGAGGTGACCTACATCGGCAAGGGCGCGACCTTCGTGCTCATGTACGCCTTCCCGTTCCTGCTGCTCACGCAGGGCGGCTCGACCGTGGCCGTGGTGGCCCGGCCGATCGCCTACGCCTTCATGGTCTGGGGCGGGGTGCTCTACGTCTGGTCCGGCGCGCTCTATGTCGCGCAGGCAGTGCGCGCGCTTCGCAGCCGGTGATGGAAGACTGCCCGCGACGAAGTCGGTTCGAGGAAGGGGAGGGGCGTTGACCACTCCAGAAGAGCTGCGTTACACCGAAGAACACGAGTGGGTGGCCACGCGTGAGGGTGCGCTGGTCCGCGTGGGCATCACGGAGTACGCCCAGGACCAGCTCGGCGACGTGGTGTTCGTCGACCTGCCCGAGGTCGGCAAGCACGTCGACGCGGGCGACGTCTTCGGCGAGGTGGAGTCCACCAAGAGCGTCTCGGAGCTGTTCGCGCCGGTCGACGGCGAGATCGTCGCGGTGAACGCCGCGGTCTCCGATTCGCCCGAGTTGATCAACTCCGACCCGTACGGCGAGGGCTGGCTCGTGGAGATCCGCCTCACCGACCCCGCGGGGCTCGACGCCCTGCTCGAAGCCGAGGCGTACCAGGCGCTCATCACCGGCTGAGTCGGGTTCGGCCTGGCCCGGGGGTTCCGCCCGCCCAAGGGGGAGCCCCGGGGTTCCGAACCGATCAGGCACGGTACGTTGGCAGCTACACGTTCTTGGTCATAGGCAACATTGTGTGTAGAGGAGAGCTCAGGTGAGCACGAACGACGGGCCCGGCGTTCCCCCGGAGCAGTCTCCGGAGCGGACCTCTGTCTTCCGGGCCGACTTCCTGGCCGACGTCGAAGGCCAGGAGTCCGCACCGGCCGCCGAGGCACCGGTGCAGGGCGTCGACGCCCTGCCGCCGGGTTCCGCCCTCCTGGTCGTGAAGCGGGGCCCCAACGCGGGGTCGCGCTTCCTGCTGGACCGCGACACCACCAGCGCGGGCCGGCACCCCGACAGCGACATCTTTCTCGACGACGTCACCGTTTCCCGCCGGCACGCCGAGTTCCGGCGTGAAGGCGGGGAGTTCGTGGTGATCGACGTCGGCAGCCTGAACGGCACCTACGTCAACCGCGAGCCGGTCGATCAGGCCGTGCTGGCGGGCGGCGACGAGGTGCAGATCGGGAAGTTCCGCCTCGTCTTCCTGACGGGCCCGGGGCACGGGGGCCAGGGGGCACAGTGACGGCGGCCGGGCAGCCCGGTCGTTCGGAGGCCCGGCGCGACGGGTTGAGCATCGGGGCGGTCCTGGCGCAGCTGCGCGGCGACTTCCCCGATGTCACCATCTCCAAGATCCGGTTCCTCGAGGCGGAAGGCCTGGTCCGGCCGGGCCGCACGCCCTCGGGGTACCGGCAGTTCGCCCCGGCGGACGTGGAGCGGCTTCGCTTTGTGCTGTCCGCGCAGCGGGACCACTACCTCCCGCTCAAGGTCATCAAGGAACAGCTGGACGCGGCGGACTCCGGAGCGGAGCCCGCCGCGGCCGCTCCGCGTCTGCCCCGCAGGCTGGTGTCGCTCGACCCGGCCGACGCCGGCGGGCTGCCCGACGCCGACGACTTCGAGACCGGTCCCGAGATCCGGCTGACGCAGGAGGAGCTGCTGGCGCAAGCCGGCATCACCGCCGCGACGCTCACCGAGCTGCAGCAGTACGGGCTCGTGCGGCCGGGCGCGGCGGGGTTCTTCGGCCCCGACGCGGTGCTGATCGCGCGCACGGTGAAGGCGATGACCGAATTCGGTATCGAGCCGAGACATCTGCGTGCCTTCCGCGCCGCGGCCGACCGCGAAGTCGGCTTGCTGGAGCAGATCGTGACCCCCGTGTATCGCCACCGTGACGAGGACGCGAAAGCGAGGGCCGACGAGGTGGTCCGCGAGCTCGCCGCGCTGTCCGTCACGCTCCACACGCTCCTCGTGAAAGCGGGGATCCGGGGAGTCACCGGGGGTTGAACCGGACGTAACGGGCCGAACACCGGTGTGCGTCACATGTCAATGACTGAATGTTCGGGACCGTATGCCGTACCGTGAGAGACGGTTTGCGGTGCAGTGAACCGAGAATGTCCGCCACTAGCGAGCACAGCGCCCGAATGACGGGTAGCGTCGGACCCAACGGCGCGAGTACGTCGAGCGCTGCAGCCCGTGTGCACGAGAGGGAGGCGAAACCCGATGAGCGAGATGCGCGTCGTCGGTGTGCGGGTGGAGCTGCCCGCCAATCAGCCGATCTTGTTGCTGCGGGAAACCGAGGGCGAGCGCTACCTGCCGATCTGGATCGGCTCGGTCGAGGCCACCGCCATCGCCTTGGAGCAGCAGGGAGTACGACCCGCCCGGCCACTGACCCACGACCTCCTCAAAGAGGTCATCGGGGCACTCGGCCGCGAGCTGGAGCAGGTCGTGATCACGGACCTGAAGGAAGGCACCTTCTTCGCCGAGCTCGTCTTCGACGGCGACATCCGGGTGTCCGCGCGCCCCAGCGACTCGGTCGCGCTGGCGCTGCGGATCGGGGTCCCCATCCACGCCGTGGACGCGGTGCTGGAAGAGGCGGGCCTGATCATCCCGGACGAGCAGGAGGACGAGGTCGAGAAGTTCCGCGAGTTCCTCGACTCCGTGTCCCCCGAAGACTTCCGCGGCGCCGACACCTGAGCCGCCGGCGGCGGGAACTCGGTCGCACACCGCGTTCCCGCCTTGCTTTCGGGTGGCGCTGTCACCGCTTCGGAGCGGTCGCCCGCTCGAAGAGGTCGGCGATTTCCCGCCCGTAGCGGTCAAGGTCGGTCGACGGATCGGCCGCATAGGCTGTTGCCACCCCGTCGATGGCCTGTGCGATCGACATCGCCATCACCTCCGGCGAGAACTCTCCGAACACCCCCCCGTCCTGACCCTGCTTGAGCTGGCGCTGCACGCCGCCCACCCGCAGCTGGCCCACGAGCACCGAGGTCATCGCCCAGCCGTCCGCGTCGTCGGCGTTCGCCGAGAGCTCCGCGAGCACCCGGACGCATTCCGGGTAGTCGCGCAGGAACGCCACCGACGTCTCGATGTGGGCCCGCAGGTTGCCCGGCCGGTCGCCGGGGTCGAGGTCCTTGCTGCGCTCCTGCAGGAACATCGCCTTCGTCTCGGACACCGTGCTCAGCACGGCCTGCATGAGCCCGGCCTTGTTCGTGAAGTGGTAGGAGATCATGCGCGTGCTGCTCAGCCCCGCGCGTTCCTTGATCTTGGCGAAGGTGGTGCGCGCGTAGCCGTGGTCGGCGATCGTGGCGATGGTCGCCGCGATGATCTGCGCCCGGGTCGTCGCCTCCGTGACGCTCAGCCCGAGCTCTGCTTGCGTGTCGAAGTTTACTCGCATGAGTAATAAGTTACTCAACTGAGTAATAAGTGTCAAACCCGTACGACGAACGGACCAAAGGCTCAAGACGAGCTTGAGGTGCGCCGCGCGTCGCGTTGACCGGCCCGCGGCGCGGCCTTACCGTCGAAGGCGGTAAATCGCCACGATGTGATTCTCCGACCGGAGCACGATCGTGGCGGTTCTCCCCGGCCGATCCCGCTCCTGGGCTCGACCGGCTGTCATTCGCCGGCCGCCAGGTCGGGCGAGGGGAGGCTTGCGTGGTCGAGGCTGGTAGTCCGGAGAGGCCGCCCGTTCGTGCCGCCGATGGCGAGCAGGGTGAGCTGTTCCCCGACTCCTCCCTTCCGGACGAGCTCGTGGGGTACCGCGGTCCCGCCGCGTGCCAGATCGCGGGGATCACGTACCGCCAACTCGACTATTGGGCACGGACGAAGCTGGTCGCGCCGAGCATCCGCACCGCGCACGGTTCGGGCTCGCAGCGGCTGTACTCGTTCAAGGACATCCTCGTCCTGAAGGTCGTGAAGCGGCTGCTGGACACCGGGGTCTCGCTGCAGAACATCCGGGTCGCGGTGGAGCACCTGCGCGTGCGCGGCGTGCGCGACCTCGCGAAGGTCACCCTGTTCTCCGACGGCACCACGGTGTACGAGTGCACCTCGCCCGAAGAGATCGTGGATCTGCTCCAGGGCGGGCAGGGCGTGTTCGGTATCGCCGTGAGCGGCGCGATGCAGGAGATCAGCGGCACGATCCACGAGTTCCCCGCCGAACGTGCCGACGGCGGCGTGATCGAATCGGTCGTCCCGGACGAACTCACCCAGCGCCGCAACTCCCGCCGCACCGGGTGATCACCGCCCGCGAGAGCAAGGTAAACTGAGCGCGCGGTCGACGAACCCGCGCGGGAGAGACCGAGCCGGCATCCACGAGCTCGGCGCCGAAGGAGCAAGTCCTCCCCGGAACCTCTCAGGCACCCTGGACCGCGCGGACGAGACGCCTCTGGAAAGTGGGCCCGCTGGACACCGCCAGCCGGTTCCGCCGACGGTGCAAACCCGGGTATCCACGCGGGTGAAACTCTCAGGCGCCCCATGGGGTACGGACAGAGTGGGGAGGGCCTCGGACCCGGTGTTCATCGGGTCCGGGCCGGATGGTTCAGACCTCCACACCATTGCCGGGCAGTGCTTCACTGGGGTCCGAGCCTCGTGTGGCCGCCGGATTTCGCGCCGCCGGCACGCGGTCTTGTGTAAACGTTTCATCGGCCGTCCACTGTGGAGCAACGGCGGACCCGCCCGATCGCGAGTCCGCCGCGCTCGTGCCCCACGACCTCAGCCCGGGATCTTGTCCAGGAACCCGTGCACCTTGGCGATCCGGCCGTCGGCCAGCTCGACGACGTCGAACCCGATGGCGATCGGCTCGTCGGCACCCGGCGCCGTGAGGTACCACTGGAACCGCGCGAGGTCGTGGTGGGCGTCGGGGGCCTTCGGGAGGCTGAAGGTCAGCCCGGCGAACTGCGCCTGCGCGCCGCCGATGAACCCGTCGATGCCGTCGTGGCCGGTCACCGAGCCCAGGGGATCGGTCATGGACGCGTCGGGGGTGAAAACCTCGGCGACGAGAGCACGCCGGCGCTCGACGTCGGTCTCGTTCCAGATCGCGATGTACTGCTCGACAGTGCTCGTCACGTCGGACACGGGGAAACTCCCTTTGCTTGGCGGACAACGGGTTCGCCGTCCTGATGCCACCAACACTGCTGGGCCCGGCGCGGTTCGTCGATTACGCCGGAGGTAACGGCCGCACCCGTTCACGCGTTCCGCCGGCGATTACCCGCGAGGTAATGGCCTGAGTGCGGGCGGACCCGTAGCGTCTTGGGCGTGACGACTTCGGTGAAGGCCCCCGCACGACGCGCGGTCGGCGAGCTCCTGCGGGAGTGGCGCGACCGGCGCCGCATCAGCCAGCTCGACCTCGCGATCGCCGCGGACATCTCCACGCGGCACCTGAGCTTCGTCGAGACCGGCCGCTCTAAGCCGAGCCGGGAGATGGTGCTGCGCCTCGGCGAGCACCTCGAAGTGCCGCTGCGCGAACGCAACCGCCTGCTGCTGGCCGCCGGCTACGCCCCCGCGTACGGCGAGACCGAGCTGGGTGCGCCGGAGCTGACGGCTGTGCGCGACGCCGTCCGGCTGCTGCTCACCGGCCACGAGCCGTATCCCGCGGCCGTGGTCGACCGCGGCTGGAACCTCGTCGACGCCAACACGAGCCTCGGCGTGCTCATCGAGGGCGTGGCGCCACAGCTGCTGGCACCGCCGGTGAACGTCCTGCGCGCGACCCTGCACCCCGACGGCATGGCCCCGAACGTACTGAACCTGGGGGAGTGGCGGGCCCACCTGCTGGGCCGCCTGCGCCGCCAGGTCGAGCAGACGGCCGACGCGGGGCTCGCCGAGCTGCTGGCGGAGCTGCGGGCGTATCCGTGCGACCAGCCGGTACCCGAGGTCGAGGTCCCTGGGCCGGGCGACATCTTCGTCCCGCTGCGCTATCGCCACCGCGGCACGGAGCTCACGTTCTTCAGCACGGTCGCGACCTTCGGCACCCCGCTCGACGTGACGGTCGCCGAGCTGGTCATCGAGTCCTTCTACCCGGCGAACCCGGAGACGGCCGAGTACCTGCGCGCCCAGGCGAGCGCCTGAGCCGGCCCGCTCGATCGTGGGGCGGGGTGACGAGCCCTTGAGCCGGGGGAGTGGAAGGATCGAAGAGGTCACCCCAGGACACCGCAGTGAGGATCCGCCTTCATGGCCAAGCCGCCCCTGCTCACCCTGAACAACTCCGTCACCATCCCGCAGCTCGGCTTCGGCGTCTACCAGGTCCGCGCCGCGCAGGCCGGGAAGGTGATCGGCGCCGCGATCGAAGCGGGTTACCGCAGCATCGACACCGCCGCGATGTACGGCAACGAAACCGAGGTCGGCGAAGCGATCCGCGCTTCGGGCCTGCCCCGGGACGAATTCTTCGTGACCACGAAGCTGTGGAACGACCAGCACGGGTACGACAACGCGTTGCGCGCCTTCGACCACAGCGCCGCCGCGCTCGGACTGGAGCAGATCGACCTGTTCCTCATCCATTGGCCGCAGCCGCGCCGCGACCGCTACGTGGAGACCTGGCGGGCGCTGGAGCAGCTCTACCAGGGCGGGCGCGTGCGAGCGATCGGTGTGTCGAACTTCGGCATCACGCATCTGCGCCGGCTGCTCGACGAGACCGACGTGGTCCCGGCCGTGAACCAAGTCGAGCTGCACCCGTGGCTGCAGCAGCTGCCGCTGCGCACGTTCCACGCCGAGCACGGCATCGCCACGGAGGCCTGGAGCCCGCTCGCGCGGGGCCGGCTGCTGGGCGACCGCGTGATCACGGCGCTCGCGGCCAAGTACGGCAAGACGCCCGCCCAGCTCGTGCTGCGCTGGCACCTCCAGATGGGCACGATCGCCATCCCGAAGTCGGCGACGACGGCGCGGATCCGGGAGAACTTCGCCGTGTTCGACTTCGAGCTCGCCGACGACGACCTCGCGGCCCTGGCCGAGCTCGACAACGGCACCCGTACGGGCGCCGACCCCGACACCTTCGGCTGAGTCACGCCGCCCGGCGAACGGAAACGGCCGGCCCCCGGAGTTCCGGGACCGGCCGTTTCGGCGCTTTCGGCTGACGCGGCTCAGGACGCCCGGATGCCGGCGGCCGCGAAGTCGGCCAGCTGGGCGGGCTCCTTGAGGTACGCGCGGAAGCTCTGCGTGGCGCGCTGCTGGTTCTCGTCGGTGGTGGTGCCGCCGACGGACGACCCCGCGAGGCCCACGAACGGATAATCGGCCGGCGGACCCGAGCCGATCGGCATCGCCGGCGAGCCGATGAGCTCGGGCTTGGCGTCGGTCAGCTGCGTGACCCAGTACGACGACTCGGGGACCCAGCCGTCGGGCAGGCCGCCGATGGTCGAGAGGTCGGTTTTGCCCGTCAGCGCGTCGAGCACCTGCGACGACGACTTGGTCGTGACGTTGACCTGGAAGCAGGCGCCGTGCACCGGGGTCAGATCGGCGTCCCAGCGGCTCGCGGCGGCCTCGACGGGCTTCGCGATCTGCGGGGTGACGACGAGCTTGATGGTGGTCCGGTTCCCGCCGCAGCTGGCGGCCTGGGCCTCGGCGCGGTTGTTGAGCACGCTGTCGGCCCAGTTCCAGCCGAAGACGCCGAGTGCGACCAGGACGACGAGCCCGGCACACGCGATGGGCCACTTGGCGATCCGGCGGCGCGGGGCCTTCGCGGCGACGATCCGGTGTGAGCCCGTCGTCTCGCTGCGGCCTTGCTGGCGCTTCGGCGGATCGAGAGGGTGCGGCACCGGCTCTTCGGCCAGTGTGTGTCGCCCCATCGTTGTCCTTTCGAGATGTGCGCACACGCGCTGCTATGCAATCAAACCGTTATCACTCTAACAGGTTAGCGACCCTCGGTGAATATTGTGACTCAGAGTTGCACGGTCTGTACACAATTCACCAAGTGCCGCCGAGCAGGTGACGGCAGAGCGCGATGAGCCGAGCCCGCAGCGGCGCCGCCCGGCGCGCGAAGCCGCCTTGCGCGCGGGCGTACTCGGCCCGCCCTTCGGGCGTCTCGATGCGCACAGGAGAGTAGCCGTAGGCCAAAAGGTCGTACGGGCTGGCCCGCATGTCGAGCTCGCGGACGTCGGCCGCGAGTTCGAAGCAGTCGGCCACCAGCTCCGCCGGGACGAACGGGTCGAGCTTGTACGCCCATTTGAAGAGGTCCATGTTCGCGTGCAGGCACCCCGGCTGCTCAAGCTCGACCTGGTTCTCGCGGACCGGCTCGAGGGTGTTGCGCGGCCGTGCCGGGTCGGTGAAGAACCGGAACGCGTCGTAGTGCCCGCAGCGGATCTCGAGCGATTCGACCACCATGTCCGTGCCGGCCGAGCCGAGCCGCAGCGGCACCTGCGAGTGCCGCACGGAGTCGGCCGGCTCGCGGTACACCATGGCCCACTCGTGCAGGCCGAAGCAGCTCAACCGCGGGGAACGGCTCGCCGTGGCTTCCAGCAGCCGCAGCACGAACTCCGCCGTCCGGACCCGGCGTTCGGTGAAGGCGGCCGGGTCGAGCGCCACGCCGGCGGCCGTCTCGACGAAGGCCGGCCGGTCGAGGAAGCGCCGCGCGGCCGGTCCGGCGAGCACCACGCCCGGGCCCGGCTGCCAGCGTTCGAGGTGCCCGGGCCGGTACGAGTAGTACGTGAACAGGAAGTCGAGCACGGGGTGCTTCTCATCCCGCGCCCGGCGTTCCTGGTGCGGCACGGTCCACGCGCGCATGCGCTCGACGTGCCGGGCCTGACGTGCCTGCCATTCCGGTTCCGCGAGGACGAGCGGCCCGGTCATGCCGTCACGTGCGTGCCGTCGCGCACGGTGCCCACGTACTCCTCGACGAGGTCCTCCAGCGCGACGACACCCACGGCCTTGCCGGCGGCGTCGAGCGCCCGTGCGAGGTGGCTGCCTTCCTTGCGCATGGCCGAAAGCGCGACGTCGAGGCGTGCGTCGGCGCGCAGCTCCGTGAGCGGCCGGGTCTTCGAGTCCGGCACGCTGGTGTCCGGGCTCTGGCCGACGAGGTCGAGCACGTCCTTCACATGGATGTAGCCGGTGAGCGTGCCGTCGTCGGTGCAGACCGGGAACCGCGAGAACCCGGTCGAGGACACCGCGCGTTCCACGTCACCGAGCGTCGGTCCACAAGGGAGGGTGGTCAGCTGCGCGGTGGGCACGAGCACGTCGGACACGGTCTTCGCGACCGACGACAACGTCTGCGAAAGCCGTTGGTGCTCCGACTGTTCGAGCAGTCCCTCGCGCCGCGACTCACTGAGCAGCTCGGCCAGCTCGTCGGAGGTGTAGGCCGTTTCCAGCTCGTCCTTCGGCTCCACCTTCACCACGCGCAGGAACGAGTTCGCCACGAGGTTGAGGAACCAGATCACGGGGTTCGCGAGCTTCACCCACGCCACGTGCGCGGGCACCAGCCACAGCGCCAGCCGTTCGGGCTCGGCGATGGCGAGGTTCTTCGGCACCATCTCGCCGATCAGCACGTGGAGCATCGTGATGAACGCCAGCGCGATCGCGAACGAGATCGGGTGCAGCAGCTGTTCGGGCAGGTTGAGCAGGTCGAAGAACCCCGAAAGCCGGTGCGCCACAGCGGGTTCGCCCAGCCGGCCGAGCAGCAGCGAGCAGATGGTGATGCCCAGCTGCGCGCCCGCGAGCATCCGCGAGACGTGCCTGCTCGCGTTGATCACGATCCGCGCGCGCGTCTTTCCCTGCTCCAGCAACGCTTCCAGGCGGTCGCGCCGCGAGGAGATCAGGGTGAACTCGGCGCCGACGAAAAACGCGTTGGCGAGCAGCAGCACCACGACCAGGGCGATGTTCAGCCAGTCGTTCACGCGACCACCTCACGTTCGGTGACCGGCTGCGGCGCGGCGTTGGGCTCTGGTGCGGCGGCCGGGTCCTGGCCGGCGTTCTCGTCGGTGTTCCGGCCCGGCCCGGGTTCCACGGGCCGCACCTCGACCTCGGCGATGCGGTGGCGGTCCATGCTCGTGACGGTGAGGCGCCAGCCGTCGACGACGGCGGCGTCGCCCTCGGCGGGGATGCGGCCGAGGCGTTCGAGGATGAGGCCGGCGATCGTCTCGTAGTCGCCGTCGGGCATGCGGAAGCCGGTGACCTCGCTGACCTCGTCGGAGCGCAGCTGGCCCGACACGAGCCAGCTGTCCGAGCCGACCTGCTGCGACGCCGGGGCTTCGCGGTCGTCGTGCTCGTCGCGGACGTCGCCGATGATCTCCTCGACCACGTCCTCCAGCGTCACCAGCCCGGCCGTGCCGCCGTACTCGTCGACGACGATGGCGAGCTGGTAGCGGGAGTCGCGCAGGCGGTTGAGCAGATCGTCGCCCGAGAGCGACTCGGGCAACGTCGGCACCGGGCGCATGACCGAGCCGATGCGCACGGTGGCGCGCTCGTCGCCGGGCACGGCGAAGGCCTGCTTCACGTGCACAGCGCCCTGCACGTCGTCGAGGTCTTCGCGGTAGACGGGAAAACGCGAGAAGCCGGTGCGGCGCGAGATCTCGATGAGGTCGTTGATCGTGTCGTCCACGGTCAGCGACTCGACCTGCACGCGCGGGGTCATGAGCTCGTCGGCGGTGCGCTCGCCGAAGCGCAGCGAACGGTCCAGCAGCTCGGCCGTGGACGTGTCGAGCTTCCCGCTCTCGGCGCTGGAGCGCACGATCGAGCCGAGCTCCTGCGGCGAGCGCGCGGACCGCAGCTCTTCCTGCGGCTCGACGCCGAACTTGCGCACCACGAAGTTGGCGCTGTTGTTCATGAGCGTGATGAGCCAGCGGAACAGCGCGGAGAACCGCGAGTGGTAGCCGCTCACCGCGCGGGCGGTCCGCAGCGGGCGCGCGATCGCGATGTTCTTCGGCACCATCTCGCCGAGGATCATCGACAGGAACGTGGCCAGCACCAGCGCGACGGCGATCGAAGCGCCGGTCGCGACGGCCTCGGACAGGCCGAACGCGTCGAAGACCGGCCGGACGAGCTCGCCGATGAGCGGCTCGGCGAGATAACCGGTGATCAGCGTGGTGAGGGTGATCGCGACCTGGGCACCCGAGAGCTGGAAGCTCAACGTGCGGTGCGCCTTCTGCACCGCGAGCGAGCGGCGGTCGCCCACCTGGCGCACGTCGGCGTCGACGGTGCTGCGCTCGAGGGCGGTCAGCGAGAACTCGGCGGCGACGGCGAGGCCGGTGCCGATCGTGAGGAGGATGAAGACCAGCACACCGGCCACGGAGAGCAGGACGTGGGTCATGCCGCACCGTCCGGGACGCGAGAGGGAGCGGTGGAGGCTAGCGGGCAGCCGGGTTGTCGACCCGGCCCGGTACTGTCACCGGGCGATTGCGCGGCGCGCACGTGTGGAGTCACTCCTAGCAAGGGAATCGGCTTGTACTGCGACGATGCCGACAATCTTAACGTGCTCCGAACGCCGGACGGGTGACAGCCGGGTGAAGCGGTGTGGCTCAGCGCGGCTGCCGGCCCAGGAGCGCCACGAGCCGCGTCGCGTCGTCCGCGGAGCGACCGACCGCGACCGGCGGCTCGAACAGGCCGATGCCCTGCCAGTCGTCGACCCATGGACGCACGACCTCGAGCAGGCGGGCGGCCAGGTCCGCCGGGATGGGGTTCGGCTTGCCCAGTGCCATCGCGAGGTCCCAGGCGTGCACGGCGAAGTCGATGGACATCTGCCAGCCGTACTCCTCGGCCGGGATCAGCCCGAAGGAGACGTGGACGGTGCGCTGCGGCACGCCCGGCACCAGCCACGCCTCGCGCGCCGTGGCCGCCGAGGTCTCCCAGGCGGCGACGGGATCGTCGCCGAGCCGGTCGCCGTCGAAGCGGTCGCCGACGTCGTCGAGGGTGGCGCCGTCGAGCAGCGGTGGGACCCACAGCTGTTCGACGACGAGGTGGTTCACGAGGTCGCGCACGGACCAGTCGGCGCACGGGGTGTCGCGGCCCCAGTCACCGGGTCCGATCTCGTGCACGGCCCGGTCGAAGAGGGCGAGGGACTGTCCGTGCGCGTCGAGGAACTCCACGGGCACATTCAACACGAAAGTGACCGCGCCGCAGTGTGAACACCTAGCGGATGGTCCCGGGCCGGTGGCGCCGGACGGTCTCCTCGACCAGGTCGAGCACGGGGCCGAGGTCGTCGCCGGGCAGTCCCATCGCGAGGTGGGAGACCAGCCCTTCGAGCACCAGCTCGAGGAACGCGGTGAGCACGTCCACGTCCACGTCGTCGCGCAGGTTGCCGGCCTCGCGCTGGCGCATGAGCCGTTCGCGCGTCGCGGTGGTCAGCTGCTCGGAGCGCTCGGCCCAGCGGCCGCGGAACTCCGGGTCGGTGCGCAGCCGCCGCGACACCTCGAGCCGCGTGCCCAGCCAGTCGGCGGGGTGCTCGCTGTCGCCGGAGAGCAGCTCGCGCATGACCTGCACGAGGCCTTGTTCGGCGACGACGTCGGCCATCCGCACCGCGTCGTCCTCGGCGAGTGCGAGAAACAGCGATTCCTTGTCGCGGAAATGGTGGAAGATGGCCCCGCGGGACAGACCCGTGGCCTCCTCGAGGCGGCGGACTGTGGCACCCTCGTATCCGTACCGGGCGAAGCACACGCGCGAACCGTCGAGGATCTGGCGCCGGCGTGCGTCGAGGTGATCCTGGCTGACCCGTGGCATCCTGGAATCCTGACAGCTGGGACGGGGTTCTCGCAATCCGTACGTACGTACTGTGACCGCGAGTCGCCGGAACCGGCCCGTTTCCTTCTTCGTCTCACCGAGGCCACGTAATGCTGACACGGACATGGGCGATGACTACGCTGTGCGCCATCACGGTGAGTGAGACTGGGGAGAGGAACACGCCTTGATCATCGGCGAAGCGGGCCGCGCGGCCCAATCCGTCTTCGGCGACGTCTCCGGCCGTGGCCCCGTGTACGGCGGTGGGGGCGGTGGCACTTTCGAGATGGAGCCCGCGGAGCTCGACGCCGTGATCGGCCTGTGGGAAGACCAGCTGACGAAGATCACCGCGGACGGCCGCAAGATCGTGGACATCGTCACGGCGTTGAAAGCTCCCGGGACGGACCCCGCCAGCAGTGGTTACGCCACGACCGGTGGCGACTCGTTGCGCGCGCTGCAGGAGCAGAACGACTCGATGCGCCAGTACGTGCAGGGCTACGTCGCGAAGCTGAAGGCGGCGAAGGACAAGACCGTGGCGACCGACCAGGCGAACGCCGAGCTCGGCCGGGCACGATGAGCGGAACCAGCGCGAGGGCGGGGTGCGCCGCCCTCGTGGTCGTGGCCGCCCTGGTGGCGGGCGGGTGTTCGGCACCCACCGCGGGCGTCGCGCAGCCGGCTCCGAACAGTGCCTCCGGCACCGCCCCCGATTCCCGTGCGCCGAAGGTGACCGATCCCCTCGATCCGGCTGCGTACCTGGGCAAACCTTGCGCGCTCGTGCCGGAGAGCGTGCTGGCCCCGCTGCGCTATCCGGCGCAAGGCGAAGCAACGGTGAGCGGGCCGTTCGCCGAGGCGGGGCCGGGCTGTGGCTGGCAGATCGGTGCCGAAGGGCTCAGCGTCCAGATCATCATCGGCACGGGGAACCGCGACCAGGGGATGGGCGGCCTCGCCGGTATCTACCGCGCGAAGGACGCGGGGCAACTGGGCTTCGTGGACCCCGCTCCCTCGGTGGCCGGTCACCCCGCGGTGTTCAGCGATCTCAGCGACCGCAGGGCTCGCGGCAACTGCAACCTCTGGGTGGGTCTCTCGGACGACCTCGCCTTCGCCACGGCGGCCCAGGGCTATCAGGGCGAGCAGGATTCGTGCCAGGTCGCGGAAACCGTGGCCGGCGCCGTCGTCGGCACACTCAAGGGGGCTTAGGTGGACGGCAAGCAGATCTACGAGAACTTCAGAAACGGCAACACCTCGGGGCTGCGGACCGCGGCCACGCAGGTGCAGGAGCTGTCGTCGGCATACCTGGAGCGGGCGCAGAGCATCAAGGACCTGCAGGACCGCATGGCGAAGTCGTGGACGGGCAACGGCGCCGACGCCGCCAACGCGGGAGCGGGGCCGCTGGAGAAGGCGTTCGCGGACACGGCCGACCCGCTCGACATGACCAACGCGTCGGTGGAGATGCAGGCGAGCAGTTTCGAGGACTCGAGCCACGCCGTGGTCGAGGTGCCGCCGAAGCCGGACAAGCCGAGCCCGTGGACGACGGGGCTGAAGGCGGCGATCCCGATCGCGGGGCCGTTCATGGCGGCCCACGACCAGAACTCGTACCAGGACAAGCTGAACAAGTACAACGCCGCCAACGACACCAACGTGCGCGTGATGGACCAATACAACGGAGTCACCACGAGCACGAAGTCGGTGCTGCCGACGCAGTACGGCACGCTGGAGTCCGACGGCGCGGCGATCCGGCTGTCCACGCCGCCGCCGCCGGGGCACGTGAGCATTCCGGGGTCGCTCGGGAGCACCACGCCGGGCGGGACGACGGGGACCGGGACGGCCGGGCAGACCCCGGCCACCGGGTTCCACGGCACCGGCGAGCAGGTGATCACGGGCGGCCACACCGGCACCGGCCACACCGGCGGGACGGGCGGCACCGGGGGGACCGGCGGGACGGGTGGTACGCACCACCCGACGGACACGACCACCACGCAGAGCAGCACGGGCGGCACGAACACGGCGGTCCCGCCGGCCACGTCGACCTTGCCGGACCCGACCTCGAGCCGGGGCGGCACGGCGTTCGTCCCGGACTACCCCGGCCAGACCCCGACGGCCGGCCCGACCGGCGTCATCGGCGGCGACCCCGCGGGCGCCGCGGCCCGGGGCGCGCCCCGGCTCGACATGTCTGCACAAAAATCGCGAACTATCTCTTGATATGCACCATAAGAAATGGTTTCTTGTCATGACGCAGGTCA